>CALFAM010000081.1 GCA_937948815.1 uncultured bacterium | reverse complement strand
AGGTCGCGAGCCTGATCGCCGGGGTCGATGCCGAGCTCGTCGCCTTGCAAGAGGCAGACGGTCCGTCCGCATGGAGTGGCCGTTTCGACCATGTTGCCACCCTCGCTCAGGCGACCAACTTCGACGCGCACTTTCGGGGCGACCACAACCCCTTTCGTCTGGGTCGCCACAACCTGGCCTCCGGCACGGCGCTGGTGACCCGCTGGCCCCTCGCCGACACGCGCTCCCACCACTTTGGCTCGTCATGGCGCTGCACCAAGGGCTACGTCGCCGCGACGATGGCCGTGCCGAAGTGGCCGGAGGTTTCGGTCGACGTCGTGTCGGTGCACCTCGATTTCTTGATGCCCGAAATGCGCCGTCAGCAGATCGAGACCTTGGCGGAGTCCTTGGCGGATCGGGACACGAACCGCCCACTGGTCGTGCTCGGCGATCTCAATTGCTGCTGGCAGCAAGAGCCCGAATCGATCGAGCTCCTCGCCAATCGACTCGGCTTGCGCGCCTATGAGCCTGAAATCACCAGCCCGACCTACCCTGCCTACTTGCCCCGTCGGCGCCTGGACTGGATCCTCATCTCCGAGCACCTACGCTGGCGTGGCTACCGGCGTTTGCCGGTGAAGCTGTCCGATCACCTCGGTGTTCTCGCCGACGTCACCTTGGCTTGATTCGTTCAGTCGATCGGTGGCGAAATGGTTGCGCGGACCGTGCCGGAAAGTGGCCGGAGATCGTCTCGAACCGTGACCGCCAGCGCCGTGCTACCGGCGGCGACCGGAAGCGCCACCGGGTACTCGATGCGTTGCTTAGGATCGTCTCCGATCGCCGACGCGGGGAGCTCGAGGGGCACCACGACCTTGCCCACCTGAGACGCGCCACGAGCCCAGTCCCCGGCGGTCAGGTAGATCGATAGGCGGCCGCGCCGTAGATCCCCTTCCGCGAGAAGGCTGATGCGGCCCACGGGGATGGTGACCAGGACCGGAACGGTCCAGGTGTTCTTGGAGGTTGCTTGTGCGGGCTCGAGTCGCAGCGCGATGTCGAGCGGATTGTCGGCCGTTCCCAGAAGCAGGGCGGAGGTGGCGCGATCGGCTTCCTGATAGTCGACATTGCGGCTGCGTCGGCTTTGGCGGTGCCGCACGTCGAGCCTGCCATTGCGGGCGCCGGCAGCGCTGCGCTTGAGCCGGACCTCGATCCGATGCCGCGCGCGCGGCTCCTTGCCGCGGGCGGCGGGAGGCGGAAAGGCGAGGACGTAGCGATTGCGCAGATCACTGCCGAGCTGGCCGAGGGCGGCACCGAAGGCCCGCGTGTTGATGGCGGCTCGGCCACCGGTTTCCTCGGCCAGCATACGCAAGGCCTGGGGGTTGCCTGTCCGGCGGGAGAGGTCGTGCGCGCGGGCCGTGGTCTGGGCGCCGCCGCCCGAGCGGATGCCCGGCGAATCTTGCCCTCCGATGTGGTCGCGGTTGGCTCGGAGGCCGCCGGTGTCGAGGGCATAGAGGGTCACGCCATGGTCGTTGGCGGTCTGGGCCACGGCCTCGAACAGCCTCTCGGCGTCGACCTCGCTGACGCCGCCGCCCGTGGACTCCAGGGCCGCGAGGTTGTTCCCAGGTGCGGCGGCGGTGGCGTCGCGCTCGAGTTGGTAGCGCGAACCCGGACCGAAGGCGCTTCGCCATGCCGAGAGCAAGGTGCGTCCGGCTTCGGTGGGCGGTGCGCCGCCGACGTAGACGAGCACCCGGCGCCCGGGCAGGCCGGCCAGGGCGGGAAGCAGCCGATGGAGCTGGCGGGTGCTCCGTTCGATTTCCTTGAAGATGCGGACCGTGACGTTATCGATGCGTGTCTTGAAGTCTCGCGGGCCGGTGCCGCGTCCGCGTGCCAGGACGTCGGGGCCTTCCTGGACCTTGCGCTCCATTTCCTGCAGCAGCTCGCGGAGCTCACCCAAGGTGTGGTTTTTCGACGCCTCGGGGGCAAGGCCGTCGAGGGCCGCGATGGCCAGCTCGGGAACGGTCGTGAAGGGTTGCCGGATGCGCAAGTCGTGATGCGCTTCGACCACCATGACGCGATCATCGGGCCGCATGGCCGTGCGCAAGAAAGCCTTGACTGCAGCGGCGGTGTCGCCCCATTCCCCCGGAGCCAGGTGGGCGTGATCGACGTAGATGACCAGATGGTTGCGATCATCCCGTGTTCGTGGGGGCGCCGGAACTGGCTCCTTGGTGTCCCGGTTTGGCACAGCCGCGCCCTCGTGAATGGCCGCGAAATGGGTCACGTCGACCTTCCTACCGTCGACGCGGACGATGAAATCTTCACGCGCCAGGCCCTGAATCGTCTGCCCGCCGGGATCGGCGACCACCACATCGATCTCGATCAAGCTGACGTCGATCGTCTCGTCGAAGGCCGTGCTTTCGGCAGCTGGCACGTTCTGGGCTGGCACGTGCTGGGATGGCACGTTCTGGGCCGATGTCGGCATGCTCAGGGTCGTTCCGACCACCAGCAAGAGAATCGATCGCCAGAAGGGGCCGTCTAGGGAGCGCATGGACGCTAGTCTATGGCCATCTCGTTGCTGCGGTGCGTGGGGCGCGAGGCGTGTCCGTGCGGTACCAAGCCGTGGGCTCTCGTGCGCATTGCTTGCCGTGTGGAACGCATCTTGCTTTTGCAACGTCACGAGAGCGATACCATGCTCTGCAACGACCCTTCTTGGGAGAACGATCATGAGTACGATCCGTCGAGCATCGAACCCTGGCGCGCTCGCCGCCGCAGTCTTGATGGTTGCCTTCGGAGCACCCGCGTGGGCACAAGAGCGCGGCGTGACGCTCTATACAGACGCCCAATTTCGTGGCAACAGCGAACGGGTTATCCGAGACGATTCGAATCTCGGCGATGATCCGATCGGTGCCGATCGTGCGTCATCGGTGCGCGTCGATCGCGGCTGCCGCGCGCGGCTCTACTCCGAGACCGGCTTTCGCGGCACCTACATCGAAGTACTGGGCAGCGAGAGCGATCTCGGCCGCACGGCCATTGGCAACGACCGGGTTCGGTCGATCCGCATCCGCTGTGGTTGGCGTCGGGAATGGGGTGACGATGAGTCGCGGGTCCAAGGCGCGCGGTCGCAGCGCGACGATCGTGGTGCCGATCGCAACGGCTACCGCTCCCGCTACGGCTCGGATCAGCAGACGCACCCCGCGTCCCGCGGTGAGGCCTACGGCCGGCGACAAGGCGAGGGCGCCACGCTGTTTCGCGATGCCGGTTTCCGTGGTGCGAGCGACACCGTGCTGGGTGACGTGCCCGATCTGCGCGCAACCCGGGTCGGCAATGACGCGGTCAGCTCGATTCGCCTCGGGCGTGGCTGCTGGGCGCGACTCTACGAAGACGTCGGATTCGAGGGTGACTACATCGACCTTCGCTTCGACGAGGATTACTTGAGTGAAACGCCGCTGGGCAACGATCAAGCATCGTCGGTCCAGGTGCGCTGCCGTGGTGCCAGTCGGCCACCTGGCTACGGACGCAACGTCACCCTCTTCCGCGACGCGGACTTTCGGGGGCGTCGCGAAACCGTCCAGGGCGACGTGCCCGACCTATCCCAGACCCGCATCGGCAACGACGCCCTTTCGTCGCTGCAGGTGCCCACCGGCTGCACGGCTCGCTTGTTCGAAGACAAGGGATTCCGCGGTGCCTACCTCGATGTTCAGGACGATGTCAGCGAGTTGGGGCGCGCCAACGACGACATCTCGTCGCTGCGGGTACGTTGCGGTGGGGCCCTGGGCGGCGTGACGCTCTACCGGGACGGCAATTTTCGCGGCACGAGCGAGCTGTTCACCGGTCACGTTCGAGACCTTGGTCGAAGCTCCGTCGGAAACGACGAAGCGTCCTCGATCGAGGTCGATCCGGGATGCTGGGCCGTGCTCTACGAAGACAAGGGGTTCGAGGGGAACGCGGTCGAGATCTGGTATGACCTCGACCGGCTGAGCGAGACCCCGCTCGGCAACGATCGCGTGTCTTCGATGCGCGTCTTCTGCGGCCACTAGTGCCCCTCCCTACCACCGTCCGCGACCGCTCCCCGTGATCGCGGACGGTGGTGGCTACGGCACCGTCACGGACCAGGCCGCGGTGTCCCCGCTCTCGAAACCGTCGCCGAACAGCAGAATCGTGAACGCGGCGAGGGCATCGTCGAGGGTTCCGGTCACGAAGACATTCTGGGCATCGGGACTGTCGGTCACGCCCATGGCGCCGAGCAAGCCGTCGATGCCGTCCACACCATCGCGGAAGACGCGGATCGGGCTGAGCGTGCCGCTCCCCGAATCGCGCGCGAAGGTTGCCAAGGTGCTCTCCATCGCTCCGGTGACCGAGACTCGCTTGCCGTCCGGCGAGACCGAGATCGATGATGCCCCTTCCAGACCGTCGACGCCGCCGGTGTTGTCCCGGTAGATGGCCACGAAGTCGAGGGCAGCCGTGACCGGGTTGCGCTCGAAGACCACCACCGCGTTGGCACGGATGCTGGCCACGTAGACGAAGCGGCTGTCGGGACTCACGGCGACGTCGTAGGCGCCGGCCAGGCCGCTGATGCCGCCGCCGTTGCGATACACGGCCTCGAATGTCAGATTGCCCTGAGCGTCGCGCAGGAAATGAACCAGCGCATTGTCCGCTGGCCCCGTGACGTAGACGTCCTCGCCGTTCGGGCTGACGGCAACAGATTGGGCGTTGGCCATGCCATCGATCCCGCCAACATCGTCGACCAGCACGTCGACGAAGGCAAGATCATCGAGTGTGGCTGAGCGGCTGAAGATGGCCAGCTGACCGATCCCGGCAGCCGTGGTGTAGACGTTGTTGCCGTCGGGGCTGACGGCGACGGACGATGCGTTCGCCAGACCCGATACGCCGCCCAGGCCATCTTGTTCGATGGATACGAAGCTCAGGTCGTCGAGGGTGGCCGAGCGGCTGAAGACCACCAGCGAACCGTCGGTCTCTGCCGTGACATAGACGTGAACCCCGTCGGGACTGACCGCGATGCCGGAGGCGCCTTCCAAGCCGAAGAGCCCACCCGCTCCGTTGGTGCTGGCCGACGCGAAGGTCAGCGTGTCGCGGGTGGCATCCCGGGTGAAGACCGCCACCGCGTGGTCCACGGCACTCGCCACGTAGACGTGGCGCCCTTCCGGGCTAACGGTCACGTCATTGGCGCCGGCCAGGCCTTCGACACCCGCCACGCCGTCCACGAACACTTCGAGGAATGTCAGCAAGCTGCCGGCGACCGGCAGAGCAAGGAAGAGGGAGAGCAAGACCCAGCGGAGGATCCGCGAGCCGCGACTTCCTGCTGATGGGTGGACGTCCGGTGCGCGCGCACCAGTCTCCGATTCGCGCTCTTCAGTTTTTTTCATCGTGTTCTCTCAGGTCTCGAAGACGGTAATGTTCGTGTCGACGTGAGCTTTTGGAATGTCGACGCCTCGGTAGACTTCGGTCGATGGCCGGTTCTGGAGCGTGAGCGTCTTGCACCACGTCCCGACGGTCGGTGCTTTCCTCGATCTCCGCTGCGGCACGATCGCTATGGGGTCGGCACGACAAGCCGACTTGGTACTTGACGCGCCAAACCACGCGATTCGTGCTCACATTCCAAAGCTCGGTCTCGTGGACGCTCATCGAGGCCGCCGATCGGGCCGCCGATGAGGTGGACTTTTCCTCTACGTGCTAAGCGGCATAATGGGTTAGCTTTCTAGGGCTATTGAAGCTTCGTAAGGCTACCAGCTCGCATGCGAGACGGGTCTAGCGATCGAGCCTCGGATAGGGGCGTTCGAACCCAGCCGTCGCCTGGTCGGTCACGTACCGCGCTGCCTCGCGCCAGGATGCGGCGTGCTCGCTGCCGCGCCGCTCGTGGATCACGGCCATCAGTTCGAGCAGGCCTGGATGGTAGGGGTGCAGCGCCAGCGCGCGTTGAACGTGCATCGACGCCAGATTGTCGCGTCCGAGCAAGAGGGCTGCCTGCGCGGCTTGCTGGTGACTGCGGAAGTGAGTCTTGGTGTGGTCGGGGAACTGCAGCAATTGCTCACCCCGGGTGCTGACCATGGCCAGCTCGGTGAGCGCAGCGGGCGTGAGGGGGCGGCGTGCCGCCTGGTCGGTCTCGGAGAGGAAGCTCGCACGATGCCAGGCCGCGTAGCGCTCCTCGAACGAGGCCGCAGCATGAATGCTCCGGCCGAGGCTCCATGCGTACAGGCAGCCGGACAGGGCATGAATGATCAACACAGCGATCACCACACGGTACGTCGCGCCACGTTCGCGGGCTTCCATAGCCGTCGAGTCGCCAGAGGGCGCTGGCTTGCCTGGGGAACACGGGGTGCAGGTTGATGGATCGGCCGCGGGTGGACGGGTCGGCAAGGCGAAGGCCAGAAACCAGATCAGGAAGACGTTGAGCTTGCCGTAGGGAAGCTCGAAGAAGTAGTCGCTCGCCATCGCGATCACCAACACGATGCTCTGGGCGAGCAGGTAGCCGGCGCCGGGATCCCGGCATCGCCACGTCGCGCGGGCGCAACGGACGAGTACAGCGAGCCAGAGTGCCAGCCAGAGGCCGAGACCGAGCCAGCCGGTTTCCCCCAGGATCTGTACGTGATCGCTGTGTGCGCGCCGAACCTGGACCGCGGCATCGAACCAGCGATGACGCTCCACCGCCCGAAAGACCGGGTACTGCGTTTGCCAATCACCGAGGCCGACCCCGAAGGGATGCTGGCGGACCATGTGCAGCGTATTGCGCAGGTAGATTCCTCGGTCACTTTCGAGGTAGGTGGCCGGGGCGCGTACATAGGCTGCAGCGGAGCCGAGGCGGGCACGTACATCAGGGGAAGCCATCACGGCGACCATCATCGTGGCGATGGCCACGGACGCAACAGCCGTCGCCACGACCGGCACGGCAATGCGAGCCGGACGGCTGCTTGTGTTTGGAGCCGACCGGCCGAGGCGAAGCGCGAGCTCCACCCCGCCGACCGTGAGCAGTCCGCCAGCAAGCGCGAAGTAGGCTGTGCGGCTCTCGAGGGTCAGCAGGTAGATGACTTCCGCGACCCAAAGAACGACGAGGAATACCTGCAGCCAGCCGCGGCCGACGGTACGCGCCAGCCCGGCGAGAAGGAAGAGCTGGCCGACGAGCGCCAAGGCCATCGGGTTTTTGTAGCCCATGACGGAAGGATGTGCGACCTGGTTCAAGGGATCGATCGGCACCAGCCACGGAAGCGCACCAACAGACTGGAGACCACCCATGGCCGTGGCGACGCCGAGCGCTACGACGAGATACCAGCATGCTCGGCGTGGTACCGCGGCGTCGGAGCGCGACCACGCAAGCAGCGCGATCGTCAGTGGCACGAGGATCGCGAGCTGTCGCAGCTCGTAGCGCGCGTTGGCCGATACCGTGGCCCAGGCTGCCGAGAGGGCGGTCCATCCGGCAAAGGCCAGGAACAGCATGATGGGGCGGTCGAACGCTGCCACGAGCGCCTCGCGCGTCAGCAGGCGCCCGTGGCCGATGCCGGCGATGGCGAGGAGCAGCAAGGAACCGAGGAGGACGATCGCCACCAGCTTGGGCTCGCGGTAGAGCACGAAGGCGAGCACGCCATCGCGGTGACCCCAAGCGAAGGAGCACGCGGGCACGACAATGGTGGCGGCCAGCAGGAGGTGGGCGAGTCGGCTGATCAGGCTGCTGTCGGGAACCACACCATCACCAAGGTGGGAGCCACCAGAAGGAGTGAGCCGGTCAACAGAATCAGGAGCCACGGGGATCGGAACGGGATTCGTTGCGGCAGCAGAGCGAAGAGCGGAAAGATCGTCGCGAAACGTGGGGACCCGAGCACGCCGAGGTCGCCGTCTGGCGGACCTGCGGCCGCCCAGATCGAGAGGGCGAGCAAGCTTCCGAGCAGCACGAGGTCGCCTCGTCCTGGGCCCGCAGACGCCTGCTCGATTCGAATGATCGCGGCCGCGAACGCCACGAGCACGAAGGGAAACGCGAACAAGAGGCCGCTGGGCCGGCCGGCCATCAGCTTCGCCGCGCCAGCGGTCGCGTCGAGCAGCCAAGCGCTGGCCGAACGACTCGGAGTCGGCTCGCTCTGCAGGGTGCCCGTGCCGGAAACGTCGAGCGAATGGGGCTCGCCCGGCCCGCGCTGACTGGCGCCCAGCACGACGAACAGCGGGCTGACGGTGAGCAGGAAGAGCGCCACTTGCTGCCAGGCTCGGCGACGCAAATCGCCAGGCCCAGCAGCTCGCGCTGCGCCAAGCCGGTCGCCGAGCACGATGCCGCCGACAACGACGGCGGGCATGGGAAGGGCCGAGCCGGCGCCGGCGAGCAAGGCGCCGCAAACGATCGCGGCGATGCGCGGTCGGCGGGCGAGCCAGCCACTCCGCCATGCCCACACGGGCACGAATAGGCACACCATCCACAGGACCTGGCTTTGGGGCAAGAAGACATAGCCGAGGCCCACGCTGGTGAGAAAGAACCCGGCCACGAAGAGCAGGCGGCCAGCGCGGGCGCCGAGCAGCCAGTGGTAGACCAGGAACATCAGCAGGCCATAGAGCCCGAGCTGGACGACGACCAAGGCCTCCGGCCCGCCGAGACCGATGAACGGAGCCGCCCACAGCGCGGCCACCGTCGAACCGACGTAGCGCGGACCGCTCGGCGCGGTCGGATTCACGTCCCGCACCTGCAGGCCGTGTGCCCCATCCGGCCACCGCGACAGCGCGCGCGCCTGATCCGCTGCCTGCCAGCGGAGGTCACGGTCGTGCCACAGGCTCTCGGCCATGGCCACCGTCGTCGCCTCGCGGTCGAGGGGCCGGCTGCTTTGCGCGTAGAGATGACGCGGCAGCCGAACCGGTGCCAGCCAGCGATCGAGAAGACCTTCGATGCGCGGCGCGATTTCAAGATCGTCGACCACCAGGCGCACCGGAGAGCGGCCGGTCGCCCGCAATCGAAAGCCAAGCTCGACCGCCTCGTGCCAGCGCCGAGCGGGCCCTTTCTGAAGGTTCTTCGCGTCGACCAGGAAGCGCCGCGGCTGCTGCTCGATCAAGCCGTCGAGCGCACGCCGTGCGACTGCCAGGCTCGCCGCGTCGTAGACCGTGACTTCGACGTCCGCGGTGGCCGAGCTCTGGGTCATCTCGGCGCGCCAGGTCATCTTGAAGTCGGGCGGCAGGCCCGGAATCGCAATCCGATGCTCGACCCACTGACCGCGCGAGGTGAGCTGAAAGGGTGGAGTGCTGGCGAGAGTCTGACGGATCTGGACGAAGCGTTCTGGCTCGGCCAGGTGAACCCGCCAGCCGTGGCCCGCGCGACCCGGCCAGAGCAGGATTCCGCGGTCCGGATCGCCCCGCCATGCCGCCACTTCGGTCGTCCAGGACGGTCCTTCGAGAAACTGCTTGGCCCGCTCGCTCGGTGCCTGCTGCGTGAGGATGCCGCAGGCGATGGCGAGGGCGAGAAGGACGCCTGCCGTGCGTCGTGCAGCCGACCGGGGATGGTGCCACGCGATCAGGGCGACCGTCAGCAGGAGGGTGAGACCCGGCAACACGGCATAGCGGCTTGCGGGCACGCCGTGGCTGAGCACCGTGGTCGCACCCGACCAGACGAGGAAGGCGGCTGGCACCAAGAGGATCGGATCGCGCGATGGGGTGCGGAGCAAGGGGACCAACAGTGTCGCGAGCACGATGAACAGGCCGACGGCCGCGGTCAGCACCAGGAGGTGTGGTGCGCGGACCGTCGCATGCCAGGCTTGCGAGATCACCAGCCCAGGGTCGTCGGTCGCCAAGGTGCCGAGGAAGGGCCGCAGCACATGGTGGACGAGCACCACGAGCACGCGATCGACGAGCGGCGCGGAACGCAGGCGGTCGATCTCGATGGCAGCGGTCGCCCAGACCGCCAGATAGGCGATGGCTTGCAGTGCCGTCGTGGCGAGCACGGTCCGCAGATAGAAGCCCGCCTCGGATCGCCCGCGTTCGATGCGCCCGCGCAGCCACAGGATCGGCAACAGAAACGTGGCATAGGGACCGGACAACGCGCAGAAGATCAGGGTCGCCCGGTAGGCGATGCGCCGCCCGCGGGTTATCGGATCGAGGCGTTCACAGGCGATCAGCAGCACGGTCAGTCCGCAGAACACCTGCGCATTGATCGAGTTGAGCCAGACTTCCGGAACGATCGGCGCCGTCAGCAGGATCAAGGCGCAGGCGAGGGCGCGCTGACCATGCGTCCGCCACAAGAAGCTGTCGCCGAAGAGCACGACAAGCACGGGCAGAAGCTGACAGATGAAGGCCATTGCGAGGGTTGGCCAGGGAGCCTGCTCGAGCGGCAGCAGGTGGGCCGCGGCGGCGGCCGGGAGGTTGGCGGCGAGATTGAAGTAGCCAGCCGGCACCCAGGAAGTGGGCACCAGGAGCAGACTCTGCAGAAACGTGTGATGGGCCGCGTGCGCGAGATAGACCGTGGCCTCTTCCGCCCACAGCCGCGGCGCGACGATCAGCCGCGGTACCCGCGCCACGGTGACCAGCACCGCGCCGGCGAGAAGTGCCAACGGAATGTAGCGCGGGCCAGAAAGTCGCTGGCGCCACGCACGCCGGCTCGTCATGGCCTGGCGTCGAGCTCCAGCTTCGAGCCGGGACGCACCCGACCGTCGGGATCACGAACCGTGTAGACGAGCCGCGACGTGCCGGCCGCTTCGGGGACGATCTCGACCTCCCCGAAGTTGAAGAGATTGCCTTCGCTGAAAAGGATGACTGGGGACAAGGTCGGATCGAGCTGTTGCAGCGTCGGCAGGCGACCGGCGTGCAGCGGGCCGCTGACCAGCTCGTGAAAGACCAATGCGTCACCGTCGCCGTTCGGATCGATCCGGTGCCGCAGGCTGGCCGCCAGATGTACGTCCGTCACCACGAAGACCAGGTTGCGCACCCGCGCACGATCGAGCTCGGCGAGAATGCCGAGCAACTCGTGCTCGAAGCCCGTTCGCGCCGAGAAGTCATCGGCTGTGCCGTTGGCGAAACCGTCACGCCCGAAGCGATCTGACCGGGAGCCGGTCGGCACGGCAAGCGGTACGTTCGAGCTGACCACCTTCCACGTGGCCGTCGATCGGGTCAGCCCGTCGACCAGCCAGGCACGCTGCTCTGCGCCGAGCAGGGTCTTGTCGGGGCCGTCGATCTGGTCGTTGCGTGAACGGTAGCTGCGACCGTCGAGCACGAAGAGCTCGAGCTCGCGGCCCCAGCGCGCGCTGCGGTACAGCTTGCCCTGAGTGGTTTCGGTATCGATCGGGTTGTAGGCGAGAAATGCGTCTCGTCCCTCTCGGGCGACCGTGGCATAGCCCGTACGTCGCTCGGCAGCGGGCCAGTCGGACCAAGCCGCACCGAAGTCGTTGGCGACCTCGTGATCGTCCCATTGTGCGTAGACCGGCGTTGCGGCCAGGTACGCCCGCAAGTGTCGGTCAGCCCGGTTGTAGCGCCAATGCGCGAAGAACACCTCGCGGACCGTGGCGGCATCGTGCCAGTCGACCGAAGGATCCGATACCGAAGGGAAGTCTCCCGGAATGTTGCGCCAACCGTCCGGGCCCTCTGCGGGGCAGATGCCGTCTGCGTAGATCAGGTCGCCATTGGCAATGAAGAAGTCCGGCTCGCGCGCCGCCATGCTCTCGAAGATCCGGTAACCGTGCTCCGGGTGCCGACACCAGCTCTGTCCGCCAACGTCACCGCCGATCTGAAACCGAACGGCCACCGAAGCGTCGGCTGCCGGTGCCGTTGCGCAGTGCCCGGTAACCGTCCCGGCATCCGTGCGCGCATGCACGTGAAAGCGCTTGCCCGCGGGCAAGCCACTGACACGCGCCTGAGCGGCGAAGTCGTGCTGGGCCGTCGCTTCGAGCGACAGGCTGGTGGTCGGTGTGTCGCGCTCGCCGACTGGATCGACGGGCTCGAGATCGACCACGAGCGTGCCCGGGCCATCGGCTTGTGCCCAGACCACGAAAGCGTCAGCCGTGACATCGCCGCAGGCAACGGTGAGTGGCTGAATCGGAGCGGCAGCCAGCGTTGCCGCGCCGGCTGTGACCAAGAGAGTGGCCGCAAGGCTAATCGAGAGTTTGTGATCGTGCATGATGGGCGCAGATTGTGCCATGCGAATGCCTGGGCTGCGCTGACTCCTCAGGTGATCTCGAAACCGAGGACGTGCGCGTAGCGCTCGAGCGCAGTGGCCATGGCGGTGCGCGCGGCGGAGGTGGGGGGATCGGCTTCGAAGTGACGGGAGAGAACGCGCAAGCAGCCTGCTTTACGATCGGCTTTGAGGTCGACGCGACCGATCAGGTTCTCGCCCGCAAGCACCGGGAGGCAGTAGTAGCCATAGCGGCGCTGGGCGGCGGGTTTGTAGATCTCGAGCTTCTGCTCGAAGCCAAAGAGCTGGTCGACGCGGGCGCGATCCCACAGGACGGGGTCGAAGGGCGAGAGCAGGATGCCGCGATCGTGACGAGGACGGATGGTGCGGAGGCGTTCGGCCAGCTCGCGATCGGCCGGACGAACAAAGCCGGGGATCCGCCGGCCGTCTTCCGTGAGCCAGGCGCACGGCAGGGCGCGGTCTTCCGCTATCAGCCTCTCGAGTGTGGCCGTGACCGCCGGGCGCATGTTGCGCAGACGCCAGGTGGCGGACAAGGTTCCGATGGTCGACCAGCCGTGCCCGCTCAAGGCGCGCTCCAAGAGCATGGCCAAGCCATCTTCCTCCGAGAGTGGACGATCGCGAAGGGAATCGGGAATCACCCGCTCGGTCAGGTCATAGACGCGCTGAAATCCGGTTCGTTCGCGGATCGACAGGGTGCCCGCGCTCCACAGCGCCGCCAGCGCCCGCTTGGCTGCGCGGTGGGCCCACCAAGGGCCGTGGTCCGTGCCGTCGAAATCGGCGCTGCGCAAGGGACCCTCGGCTTCGATTCGAGCGAGGATCGCGTCCGCTTCGCGGCGATGCTCGCCGAGCACGTCGCCCCACCAGGGATGCACCTGGTAGGCGGTACGGCGAAAGGCCATGGCCGGGTAGAGCGCATGCGGCAGCCAGCTCGCTTCGTGGCCCCAGTACTCGAACAAGGGCGTTCCGGGGCGCAACAGGGTTTCGGCGATTTCAGGTGCGAAGCCGTCGAGGCGCGAAGCCAGCACGATGCCGTGGCTGCGCGCCCCCGCCACGGGCACGGAGTCGAGTTGCAAGTAGCCGAAGCGCCGAATGACCGCCAGCGCTGCCTCGCGAGCCTGCTTGCCCGTCCCCGAGGCGCGTCGTGGCAGACCGGTCCACGACCGCTTCAGCAGGCCGGCACGAGCCAGGGCCAGACGACGCACGCCGCGGGTGTCGATCGTTTCCACAGGCGGATCGTAGCCGACTGCTCGGGCTGTGTGTCCGTCAGGCTTCGTCAGATCGGCCAGCGAAAGAGGCGTTGGTCAGCGGTCCTGTCGTTTTCGTGGGTGTCTTCGAGCGAGGCGAGAATGTCCTGGGCCTCGATGACCGTACTGCCGTCTTGGTCTTGTCGGCTCGCGATGACCGTTCCTTGGGTGGTCGCTCCCGCCACGGTCGTTTCCGCGCCGGTGCGCTGGGCGCGGCGATGGGCGGTCGCCTGGCGCGCGAGCTGGTGGGCGATCTCGACGCGGCGCAGCTTGCGGAGGATGTCGAAGAGATTGGGTACCAGCATGTCGGCAAGGATCGCCCCCATGCTGTCGCGCCGTCCGCGCTCGACGGAGGCGAGCTGGTCTTCCATCTGGCTGTAGGGTGCGTTGGCCACGCTCGCCAGGTGCCGCCAGCGATCGAGCAGGACGGTTTCCGTATGCGCGGCGCCACCCGGAAACCAGCGCCACAAGCGATGACGGTCGGCCTGCTCGCGGGTTTGTTCGAGAACGGACGCGCCTTCCGTGGCCAGCAAATCGATGGCATGCGGGGGCGGTGTCGCCGCCAGGCTGCGGGCCAGCGTCTCCAGGCAGGCGGGTGCGATGTCAGGGGCTTCCACCAGGGTGCGAACGACATCGAGACGCACGGCGTGGGCCTGCACGGCGATCATGGCGGCGGGTAGGTGGGGCATGTTGTCCGCCACTTGGGTTGCCAGGCCCAGGGAGTGCGCTACCGCGCAAGCAGCCGTGGTTTCGGTCGACGCCAGGCGTTCGTAAGCGGCGAAGCGCAGGAGCCGCGTCAGCTGTAGGTGGTCGAGCAAGGGGCCTGTGTCTCGAGACGGGTTGGGCGTGGTCAGGTCGATCGGATGTGGCGCGGCGTCGGTCGTGGCGGCGACGATCCTGTCCACGGTTTCCCTGTGCTTCGCGACCACCGCGCGCACACGCTCGCGAACGTTCTCGCCACCCGCTGAGGGGTCACTCTGACCAGCGCCCGCGGCCAGCTCGTCGGCGCGCGCTCGGGGCCAGCGCTCGGCGGGCTTGTCGCTCGCCGCTGCCCTCAGCGAGGCACCGGCTTCGCGCCATAGCTTGGACGCTTCGGTCTCGGGAGCGGATGAGCGCCCTGCTTCCGTGTCATGTCGAGTCGTCGGTGCTGGCCCGACTTCCTGGGCGTAGCGCAGGCGGGCCTGGGCGAGATCGTTCTGGGCAGCAACGGTCCACGCACAGAAGGCGACCAGCGCCAGTGCGAGCAGGCAAACGAAACCCAGAACGAGGCGTAGGCCGAGGCGTTGCATGAAAGGCATACCCCCCGGCCGACATTTCTATTCGAAGAAGCCGACTCGATCAGCCGTCGCCGAAAGTCTCCAGACGGGCTTCGAGCTGGGCAATGGTGGTGCGCAGCTCGGCTTCGAGATCGCGGGCGCCCTGAACGGCCTGGGGCGCAGCGCGGTTGACGAAGTTTTCGTTGGCAAGACGCTTCTGCACGCCTTCGAGACGCTGGCGGTCGCTCGCGAGCTGCTTCTCCAGCCGCGTCTTCTCGGCCTCACGATCGGCGGCCCCCAAGCGGACCAGCGCAACGAATGCAGGGTCGACCGCGGCCGCCGCGCCGTCCGTGTCGGCAGCGGACGGATCCTCGCCGTCTTGGGCCGGTGTGATCGTCAGCGCCTCGGCCTGGGCCAGTCGCTGAATGAAGGGCGCGCAGGTGTCGATGACCTCGTGATGCGATCGCGTGGTGACCGCGAGATCGATCTTGGCGCCCGGTTCGATGCCTTGCTCGGCGCGCACGGCACGCACCCCCGAGATCAAGCGCACCACAGCAGCGACGCCACCCTGATCCTCAGGCCATGCATGCGTTGAATCGGCTTCGGGCCAGCGCGCCTGAATCAGCTGCCCCGGGTGACCCAGAACCTGCCAAAGGTGCTCGGTCACGTACGGCATGAAGGGATGGAGTAGGGCGAGGTAGGTGGCGAAGACGTGCTGGGTCACACACGGTGTCTCGTCGAGCTCGGCGAGCGAGGGCACCTTGATCGCTTCCAGGTAAACATCGCAAAAGGTGTTCCAGAACGACGAGCGGATGATCTCCGCGCCGTCTCCGAATGCATGATCTTCGAAGCGCTGGTCGATCCGTGCGACGAGTGCGCGGGACTCGGCCAGGAGCCACCGGTTGACTGGGTGCTGAATGGTGTCGGGCAGCACCAGCTTGGCCGGATCGCGGTCCGCGACGGTCCGCTCGACCATCTTGGCGGCATTCCAGATCTTGTTGACCAGTCGTTTCGATCCGGTCAGGCGCTCGGGTGTGAGCTTGAGGTCCTTGCCCGGTGCGTTGCCGAGCATCAGGGAGAAGCGCAAGGTGTCGGCGCCGAGCTCGGCAACGGTATCGAGGGGGTCGACACAAGTTTCCGGCTTGGACTTCGACATCTTCTCGCCGTCACGGTCGAGAATCAGGCCGTGGAGATACACCGTGCGGAACGGGATCTGACCGGTGGCGTAGCAGGTGCACAGGATCATCCGCGCGACCCAGAAGAAGAGGATGTCGTAGCCCGTTTCCATCACCGAGGTGGGATGGAAACGTTGGAAATCCGGGCTCTGGGCGAGAAGCTCGCGGATGTCGAGATCGGGATTCTTGGCCAGCTCCGGATCGATCAGCGTCGACCACGTCCACAGTGCGGAAGAGAACCAGGTGTCGAGGGTGTCAGGGTCCTGCTCCCAGCCGTCGCCCTCCGGCGGCCGGTGGCCGACATACATGTCCTCGTCGCCACGGTAGTACACCGGCACCCGATGCCCCCACCAGATCTGGCGCGAGATGCACCAATCGCGCAGGTTGTCGATCCAGTGGAAGTAGGTCTTCTCTTCGTGCACGGGAAGGATCTGAATGTCACCCGACGCGACGGTGTCGTGCAGGAC
>CALFAM010000080.1 GCA_937948815.1 uncultured bacterium | reverse complement strand
GCGTGTCGCAGCCCGCGCGCGTTCGGGCGCTCGGCGGCGTCGGCAAGGCCTTCTTTAGCCTCGCCCAATTCGAGGAAGCAGCCGAGGTCTTTGGTACAGCGCTCGAAGTGCAGCGTGAGGTTCTCGGGCCAGATCATCCACAGGTAGCGTCGATGCTCATGAATCTCGCCAGCGTCGGCTGGTCGCTCGGGCACGACGTGGAAAGCTTGGATCAATTTCGACGTGCCCGCGAAATCCTGGCAAATGCCCTTGGGGACAGTCACCCAAACGTCGGCTCGGCGCTTCTCAACGAAGGAGTCGCCCTACACCGCCTAGGGCGTTACGATGAAGCAATCGGCAAATACGCTTCTGGACGCCACATTCTAGAAAGCGTTTACGGCTCGAATCACACATGGGTCGCTGGAAGCGACTTCAACATCGGAGAAGCGCTTCTTGAGGCAGGTAAGCCCGACCTGGCTTTGACACGATATCGTGCCGCCCGTGCAGTCTGGGAAGCTGTTCACGATGCAGACCACTATGCGATCGGCGATGTACTTTCTGGAGAAGGCCGGGCACTTCTCGCGCTCGGACGCTTCCGCGAAGCGGAATCAGCACTCGAGCGTGCGCTCAGTATTCGCATCCGGGTCGAAAACGATCCGACTCGGATGGCAACCACCCGGTTCGCACTCGCGCAAGCACTCGCCGCTCTTGGCTCTAACATCGGTCGGGCTTCGGAGTTGGCTTTTGAGGCGCGCGCAGAGTTTGCCCGTAACCTAGACAAGAATGAACGCGAGATTTCAGAAATAGGCGACTGGCTACGCACCCAGAACTTCGCCGAGTCGCAAACACTCCCACCGACGGATGCGAGAAACCAGCCATGAAATGCCCTAAACTCCTGCTCGCTTTCCAAGCGATCCTGATACCAATCATCGCACAGGTCACATTTGCCGAGCCCAATCATCGAGTTCTAGTAGCGATCGAAGCCAGGCCTCTGAAGATCTCAACGGGAACACTATTGCCCGACAGCCTACCTGCGTCGGACGATCTGTTCTTGATCCAAGCCTCACCTCCGGAAAACGGAACTCTCGAGGTGGATGAACGAGGTGGTTTTATCTACCGACCCAACGATGGATTCTTTGGCTACGACGCCTTCATCTACACGGTAGGAACGGGCACCCGTACTTCTCCCCCAGTCACAATCTCCATCTGGGTCGCACCGCGACGCGTCGCCTTCTCCGGGCGGTGGAGTTCCGATCCGTCCGCCACAGATGGTATCGGCTGGCTCGACAACCACAGTAGAAAGATCATTCTTTGTTCGTTCAGCTTCGAAGCTCCTGACTGTTCATCGTTCGACGCTCCGTTCGACCCGACAGGACTAGAACCCGTCACGATCGACTGGGATGGTGACGAGCTTGACGAAATCGCCTTCTTCGACCCTGTTAGCGGATCCATCTCGGTTACCAAGCCCACGAGCATCCGAGAAGCTCGGCGCTTGCGTGTCGTGGCTGAGGATATTCTCTACGAGGCCATTGGGAATCGGCTCATCGCCGGAGATTGGGATGGAGATCAGGCTGATTCTCTAGGGTTCTATTCTCCGAGAACTGGGCGCTTTCGCCTCACACAGAATTCCGTCTCTCCCGCCCCTCCGCTTGAAGTCACACCGATTGATCTCTCCCATTCTTTTCCGTTCGTCGGAGACTGGGACGGAGACGGAACCGACACCGTTGGCGTTCTCGACCCCAAGACAGGATTGCTGGTTTTGAGCAATGACAATCATCATCACGTCGTATTCCTTACCCTCTGGGGTCCGCCAGGACTGAGTCCGGTTAGCGGAAATTGGAGTGCTTCTAGTGCTGTAGATAGTCTCGTCGGCTACGACCGAATCGCTCACACCATCGAGACTCTCTTCCCTGTTCAACTAGTCCCGAGGGTGCAGCTCCTGCCAACCGGCACCAGTTCCCCTCTACCTCGGCCGAGCCACCACCGGCAACTTCCTTCAGAAAGATAAACCAGACCAGGCCGGGCCCGCACCAGCTGATTGTTCAAGCGGAAGCCGTTCCCGCTTCGGATTCTGCCTTGATCTGGCTGGCACGGACCCGGCTCCAGTCTAGGGATGGAAGAAGGCCTGGATCGCGCTGACGAAGAGGCGTGCTTTCATTCGGCGATCGATCACGTCAGCTTGGTGTAGCTCGCCGAGCGCCCCAATCACGCAGCCCAGGTAGCCGCCGAGGCTCGACCAGTCGGCGTCGTAGCTGCATGGGATCTCGGGGAATGTGATGTTCTCGCCGGCACGAACGCGCAGCAGGCGATTGCGGACGCCGCCGGGCCAGGTGATATCGACGGTGGCGCGTCGTGCGTCGCCGAGCCCGAAGACGCCCTCGAGCGCATCCTGCGAAGCATAGCTGGCACCGCCGAGCACGGGGCGGGTGACGCGCTTGCCGTCTACTTCGACTGTTACAAGCGCGCCAATGCCGTCGCGGTTGACACGGCCGCCGGCAGCCAGTCCGATGCTACCGACGGTACGCAGGGCGAAGGATCGATTGCCGTTGCCGCTCGACAGCTCGACAGCGAGTGAGCCTTCCTCGAGCGCGACGCCACTCCACACCGCGCTCCCCAAGGGTTCGATGGGCGTGAAGAGCTGGGTGTAGCGACCGAGATCATAGGGCGAGCCCCACGGGTGGTTGTACGTCGCCAACGGGCCATCCTCGGGGATGTCGAAGTTGGCGACGGAGACGATGTCGAGGAATCCGTTGCGATCGAGATCACCCATCGCGACGCCTTGGACCGTCCGCCGCTCGTGATCGGTTGATCCAGCGAGCGCCAGCCGATCGGCTTGGAAGCCGCCCGCACCATTGCCGAGCAGGATATTGCCTGGGGAGCCCTGTGCGATGGGGCCGAAATAGAGCCCACCGTGAAAGACGATGTCGGCATCCGCGTCGTTGTCGATATCGCCGATCGATGCGCCCCAGCCGAAGGTCGTGGCGACCACGTCCTCACCCGCGCCCGGGTCGGTGAACGCGCCCTGGCCGTCTCCCAAGAACCAGCGCGAGGCGAGATCGCCGAGGAAGTAGATGGCAAAGTCGCCGTACACCGGATCCAGATTCGTGATCGGTGTGGTGGCATAGTCGCCGAGGTTGCTGCCGAAGAGGTCAATGGAGTCGTTGCCATCGAGATCGCCGAATGCCAGCCCCATCCAGGCACCCGGTTTGTTGGTGCCAGCGGCGGGTGAGATGTCAGTAAAGTGGCCGGTTCCATCATTCTCGAAGATGTGAATTAGCCCCTTGTCGACACCGCCGTCGCGGGAGAAGGGTACACCGCCTTGATCGTCGGCCTGCACCAGATCGGCGTCACCATCGCTGTCGATGTCAACCAGCGCGATGGCCCAAGTGAGCGTCGGGCTGCCATCGAAGATCGGTGGGAAGAATCCCGTGGTGTCACGGATACCGGCTGTCTCGCTGACGTCGGCAAACTGGTTGGCGCCCTGGTTGGCGAAGAGCTGATTGTGTTGGCTGAAGTCGAACGGCACGACGATCGCCAAGCTGTTCTCCCATCCGACGGTGGTGTTGCTGATCGCCACGTCGAGAAGCCCGTCGGCATCGATATCGCCGAACGAGCAGGAGGTGGACTGCATGCCTTCACCGCCGAAGCCGGCGGATGCCGAAGCATCGACGAACGTGCCGTCTCCCTGATTGACGAAGAATCGGTTCGCACCGAAGGGGCTGAGCACCAGAAGCTCCTGGTCGCCATCATTGTCTGTGTCGCCAAAGCAGACGCCAGAGCTGTCCTGGTCGGTGGCATCGACCCCGGCTTCCACGGCACGATCGATGAAACGAAGGTCTCCGGTCTCCGCGAGCTGATTGACAAAGAGACTGTTGGCGGTTCCGGAGCCATTGGTGACGTAGAGATCGAGGTCACCGTCGCCTTCGACGTCGAGGATCGCCACGCCGGGCGCCCCGTGGGGTTTCATGGGCGACAGCGGCAGAAGGTCACTGGTGAAGATCGGAATCTGCGTGAGTTGCTCGAAGATCGCGAGATTCGCAGAGGGTGTGCGGCGATAGGTCAGGCCGGTACCCGCATCGGTCGCGATGTCCTGGTAGGTCAGACTCGGGCTTCCTTGGCCCGGATTACTGGCCGAGACGGAACTGACAAGCGTGCACACGAGGAAGAAGGAAGCGGCCAAGGCCGATGCGTAGCGCCGAGACGACGAGACATGAGGCGTTGCTGGCTGAAGCACGCGCGAGATGACTGACATGGTGGACCTCCCGCCGGGTTTCCGAATACCCGGGTGATGTGACGTGGCGCGCAACGCAGGCGTTTCCTTCCTGCGAACGCGACGGTTCCTACTTCTCTAGGCGACTCGAGCACGCCAAAAACGACAAGATGTGACCGAATGCCGACTGGCGGGGACGGCCCGGTGCCGACACTGGGTGAGCCGGATCCGAGCACGACAGACGTCAGGAGGTGGGACTCAGGACTCTCGCTTGGCGCGTCCGCGGCGCGCTTGCAAGACGATACCGAGCACCAAGAAGCCGACAAAGATCCACACGCGGTGCCCGGCTGCCGGATCGAGCCCTTGGGTGAGGAGACCGGCGCCAACCCATGAAGTGATCAATACCAGTGCGGCTTCGAACAAAGAAGTGGCAACACTGACGCCGACAAGCGCACCGAAGACAGCAAGCGCCCAGATCCAAGGGCCCAGCTCGACTGCCCAAGGCTGGGCCAGCCAGATGGTACCCAGGCCGCCGACCAAGATGCCGCCAAGGGTGGTGGCGACGCGCTTGGCGGCAAATGCAACCACTACCCCCGCCAAGCCCAGCCCGACTCCGACCGCCAGCCGCATGGTCTCGCTGAGATCGAGCCCGAGGCGTTGGGAGACGTGAATCCCCAGCAGAAAGCCGACCACCCCCAGGGCGAGGCCGAAGAGGCGGCGGCCCGCGATCAGCAATAGTGCTCCCACCCCGAGTGAGATGGGGTCGAGCTCGCCGAAGATCACTCCTGGATCGAGCATGTCGGTCTCCTGCGGTTGGCTGGCCACCCGAGCACGTGCCAGTCCGTGGGAACGAAGATAGGATGCGCGCGAGATCGGGTCGACTAGCGTCGTGTTGGCCGATACCCTCTACGACGGTCTTCCGCACACGCTTGTTTCACCGTCACATCATTTCGTCGTCACGCCATGATCATGTCTTCCGCAGCCCCCATCCGCCAGTGCTTGCCGATCGCAGGTGAAGACTCTGCCTCCCATCTCGATTTCCGGCTGAGTCTGCCACCAGACGCGCCTGCCGCCAAGGCGAACGATCTCTGCGTGCTCTACATGCATGGCCTCGGCTCGAGTCAGGATGGCGAGAAGGCAGTCTTCTTCGGCCACCATCTGGCGGCGGCCGGTCTGCCGGTGGCCTCCTTCGACTTTCAAGGACACGGCGGTTCCGGCGGCTCCATTTTCGACCTCTGCCTGTCGCGGAACATCCACGACATCGGATGCGTCCATGCGCACCTGGTCGAGCGTGGATACCGACGTTTCATCCTCTTCGGCTCGTCGATGGGTGCAGCCGCCGCGCTCTGGTACGCCGCGCTCCATCCAGTGGGCATCGAAGCCGCCATCCATATCGCCCCGGCCATCGACATGGAAACGCAGCTGCGCACCCGGGTGGGCGAGGCCGGCCTCCGGACGTGGCGGGAGCAGGGCCGGCTCACCTTGCCCCACGAAGGGTCTCAGGTCGACATGGGCTGGAGCCTGGTCGCCGATTTCGAACACTATCCGCAGGAACGACTGACCACAGGCTATGCCACGCCGACGCTGATCTTTCAGGGCGTTCACGATGCATCGGTGTCGTGGCGCGCGGTGCTGGGCTTCGTCGAGTCGTGCCGAGATCACGCGGTCGAGATGCACCTCTTTGCTGACGGTGACCATCGCTTGGTGGACCGCAAACCCCATCTCTGGCGCCTGGCCGCGAGCTTTCTTCGTGCTCGAGCCCTCCTCTCCGAGAACGAGGCCTGATCCGAGAACGAGACCTGAAATGCCGGCTCGTAATGTCTAGGTGGCACCATCCGTGACACCACGGCAGTGGCCGTACGCAAAGGGTTCGGCATCTCTCAGGCAGACGGCACGAGCGGGCCAGGCCGAGCCGAGGCATGAGACCATGCAGGAATCTCCGAGTGGCCACGCCCGTTGCCATCATGAACGGGCTACCGGGGACGGAACGAACCCATGAACGAGACGAGAACGCTGATCTGGAGCCATCTCGGCGCGATCGACTATGCGTCGGCAGCGCATCTTCAGGCCGAGCTCTGTGCAGCCGTCCATCGTGGCGAGCGTTCCGAGCATCTGCTCACCCTCGAGCACGCCCCCCCCGTCTTCACCCTCGGACGCAACGCCACAGACGCGGACATCACGTCGGCCGAGGCCTGGCGCGCGGCACGCGGAATCGAAGTTCGTGCCAGCAATCGGGGAGGCCAGGTGACTTACCACGGTCCTGGGCAGCTGGTCGCCTATCCGATCGTCAATCTCAGTCCCGACCGCCGGGACATTCGTCGCTATGTACGCGATCTCGAAGCCGTCATCATCGACACCCTGGCTGACGTGGGGGTGGCGGGTCGCGTCCGTGACGGGCAAGAGCTGATCGGCGTTTGGGCTGGTTCCGAGGATGCGCCAGCCAAGATCGCCTCGATCGGCGTCCACCTTTCGCATTGGGTCACGACCCATGGCTTCGCCCTCAATGTCGACACCGACCTCGATCACTTCCAAGGGATCATCGCCTGTGGCCTGGGCGACGTCGTCATGACCTCTGTGGTGCACGAGTCCGGAACGCAGCACTCGGTCGAAGCCCTCGCGGCTCGTGCCGCGCACCACACCGCGATCCGACTCGGCCGTGAACTGCGCGTCGCCAGTCGCGATGAGATCGCACAGCTTCGAAGGGAAGCGGCGTCACGGGCCTCGAAGAACGAAATCACGCGGAAGGGCGCGCGAGACGCGCGTCCGTCAAGGAGGCTAGAGGCCGATGAGTGAAACGCCGAATCGCGCGGCGCCCAAGCAGGCCCCGAGCCCAGCTGGCTGGCAGGAGGCCGATACCGAGACCTTTCTCGGCTTGGCGCGCTATGCGGTGCCCGACCGTGAGGCCCAGATCGCTGCCCTGGTCTCCCAAATTCCGGCGACCGATCAGCCATTCGACGTCATCGACCTTTGCTGCGGAGAGGGTCTACTGTCGGCAGCCATCCTGGCGCGCTTCCGCCAGGCCTGGGTCACCGGCCTCGATGGCTCCGCGGCGATGCTCGCAAGCGCCACCAAGCGATGCCGCCGCTTCGGCGTGCGCTTCACCACTCAACGGGTCCATCTCGGAAATGCATGGGCCCAACCGACTCGCCAGCCGAGAGTCGTCGTCAGCTCACTCGCCCTTCACCACCTCGACGACCACGGCAAACAATCCCTGTTCCGTTCGGTCTTTCGTACACTGGCGCCGGGCGGCGCGTTGCTGATCGCCGACCTGATCCAGCCTGCCACTACCGAAGCGCTGCACTATGCAGCGGACGAATGGGACGAGGCGGTCCGCGAGCGAGCACAGCTTCTCGATGGCAACAGCGCGGGATTCGACAGCTTCGCCGCGGAAGGCTGGAACCTCTTTCGCCATCCGGACCCGGATGTCGACAAGCCCTCCTCACTCTTCGACCAGCTCTGCTGGCTCCGGGATGCCGGCTTCCGTGGCGTCGACGTTTTCTGGATGCGTGCCGGGCATGCCATCTTCGGTGGCCGCAAGCCCTGAAGACGAGATGCTCGACCAGGCGAGCTGGGGCTGAGCACGAATTGGTGCAGCGCTGAACGATTGGTATGCTAGAGACGAAGCCGGCACCGGCCGTCGGCGCGCACGTCCACAACCCTCCGGGGCCCCCTACGATGAATCGCGAAGACCTTCTCGCACGCTTCAAGAGCGTGCGCCAGACCAGCGTCGACCTCTGTCGACCACTCGCTGCTGAGGACTACCGCATCCAGTCAATGCCGGATGTCAGCCCGCCGTGGTGGAATCTCGGACATACGACTTGGTTTTTCGCCAAGAACCTGCTCGAGCCGTTCACCGGCGACGCGTTGATGACCGAGTCGCTCGAGTTCGTGCTGAACTCGTACTACGAGTCACTGGGACCTCGGCTGCCCCGCCACGAGCGAGGGCGGGTCACCCGACCGACCACAGACGATGTCTTCGCGTTTCGGCAGCGGGTCGACGAATCCGTCGAGCGGCTGATCGCCGAGGCCGACGATCAAGCGCTTCCACGAATCGCCTTCTTGGTCGAGACCGGTTGTCAGCACGAGCAGCAGCATCAGGAGCTGCTGGTCACCGAGATCAAACACATCCTCGGCGGCAATGCAGCGGGCTATCGGGCTCCTTATGTCATTTGGCCGGAGACGCAGACGGCTGTGGCCGGCACCGAAGAGCCCTCTGCTGCCGACCAGGATCGCCTGCAGATGGGCAAGACGAGCAAGGACACCTGGAAGTCCTTCGAACCAGGGCTCTACCGCTTCGGGAACCTCGAAGGCGGCTGGTGCTGGGACAACGAGATGCCGATTCACAAGGCATGGCTCGATGGCTTCGCGGTTCTCGACCGGCTGATCACCAACGAGGAGTACGCCGCGTTTGTCGAAGATGGCGGCTACCGCGATCCACTGCTCTGGCTGTCCAACGGCTGGGACGCCGTCCAGGCCGGGTCATGGGAAGCACCGCTCTACTGGGAACGGGGCGAAACCGGCGCCTGGCTGCACTGGACCTTGGCAGGCGCGCGCGCCCTGGCGCCGGATGAGCCTGTTGCACACGTCAGCTTCTACGAAGCAGATGCCTACATTCGCTGGCGCTCCGCGCACGATACCGAATGGCAAGGCGCGCGCCTGCCCACCGAGCGTGAATGGGAACAGGCAGCGCGCACCAGTGGGCTCGAGCTCGACCGCGGCACCTTCCTCGATGATGGCGTCTTCCATCCGCGGCCGGCCCCGCCGACCAATGGCCGCCCCACCCAACTCGGCGGCGAGCTTTGGGAGTGGACCACGAGTCACTACGAGCCGTACCCCAACTACCAACCCTTCGATGGCGCGTTGATGGAGTACAACGGCAAGTTCATGGACAACCAACGCGTACTGCGCGGCGGTTCGTGCGCGACGCCACGCGACCACATTCGCGCCAGCTACCGCAATTTTTGGCCGGCTGCCACACGCTTTCAGTTCGCCGGCATCCGGCCGGCCAAGCCGCTGGACTGAGTCGAGGTCCGGGCTGGCGAGAGCTGCATGGAGTCGGGCACCCGCTCGGCTTCGCGCAACGCGCAGGCTAACGCTCGGCGCGGGCGACGGACTCGACGGCGCGCAGGACCTTCTTGGGCAGGATCGTGCGCTTGAACAACAAGACCTGGCCGGGGAGCTTTTCGAGGTCTTCGGCGGCTCCGGCCGCCAGGCTGCCGAGCACGGCAACCACGACATTCGGCGGGCCGTGCTTGTTGAGCAATCGAACGCGCTTGCTCACGGCCCCCTTGTTCCAAAAACCGAAAATCTCGAGGTAGGCCACCTTGCCGCTCGCCGTGTGCTCGAACACCAGATCGGGCACCAGGACGCCGAGACCACCGAGATCGATCAGCACGTCACCCGCGCGCACCGACCAGTCGGGCGCCAGCGAGCTGATCCGTGGCAACAGTGCCGTCACCTCGTCCGGAAGCCATCGTCCACCGAGCTTGGTGTGCGGCCGCAAGCCCTGAGCGGCAGTCAGATGGAACAGATAGCGTCGGCGTCGCTTGCCCCACGCCAGACGTGCTTCGAGGGTCCAACCACCGAAGTGCAACAGGGTGGGAAGAAATTTGGCCATGGCCAGGCCATAGCGGCCGCTCGACTGCAGGGCCGAAATCGGTCCGTCGAGAATGATGCACCAGCCGGTACCGTCTCGCGACACACGGTGCATGAGCTGGTGGAAATGAATCTGACGAAAGAGCGATTCGTAATCTCGCGACGACAAGCCCGTCACACGAATCTCGAGCTGGCGGGCACGGAGCAGCACACCTTGGGCCAAGGCGACGTTGTAGCGATCGAGCAGTGCGCGCGCTTTGGGAAGCTCGGCGTCGATCAAGACTTGCTGGTCCTGGAGATCGGCAAACAGCCCAGCCTCGACCGCCTCGGCGGTCAGGTCGAGCGCCTCGGCAGTCCGCTCGAGCACGTCTTGGCGTGCGAAGCCAGAGCCCCCCGCGCCTTCGCGACGGGCGATCGCCGCGGCTTCGAACACCTGCCGACGCAGATCCTCGGGCGGTACCGGTGACGCGGTCTCGAAGACACAGCGGTCGCGCAGCAGCTTGGCCAGGCCGCGGTGCAGCAAGAACGACGTGCCGTTGCCGAGGATGTCCTCGAGCTCGGCGTCCAGGTCACCGCGTCGCTGTCCGACTGCCTGCGCAAAGGCGTCGATGAGCTGCTCGGCCAGACCGAGGACTTGGTCGTCGTCCGCGTCCACGTAGCGCGGCTTGATCTCTCCCTTGTAGAGACGGACGTTGACCAGCTCAGCGGTAAGCATCGTGCCTCCGCCGCCGGGCGCTGGTCATCTCTTCGGTGGTATCCCGCGCCACCACTTCGTAGAGCAGGGCACGCTTGTCCTTGCCGCGTCTCAGGATCCGTCCCAAACGCTGAACGTGCTCGCGGACCGTTCCCGTACCGGAAAGCACGATGCCGACGTTGGCGGCCGGCACGTCCACCCCTTCGTTGAGCACCCGCGAGGTCACCAGGAAGGGGTAGGTTCCGTCGTGGAAGCGCGCCAGGATCTCGTGCCGCTCCTTGACCTTGGTCTGGTGGGTGATCGCGGGCATGAGGAAGCGCCGAGCGATCTCGTAGACCGTGGCATTGTCACTGGTGAAAATGAGGATTCGGTCGCGCGCATGCTCGTCGAGGAGCTCAGCCAAACGGCGCAGCTTGGCCTCGGGAGCCTGCGCGATCATTTTTTGCTTGCGAAAGGCCTGGAAGGCACGCCGCCCTTCCTCGCTCCGCGAGCTGGCCATCAGGAACATGGTCCATCCACTCGGGGTGCCCATTCGGATGCCTGCCGACGCCACGAACTCGCGATAGATCGCGCGCTCGTGCTCGTAGGTCGCACGCTCGGCGTCGGAGAGGGCGACAGTCACGCTGCGCGTCTCGTAGTCCGCCAGGTAGTCGCCCGAAAGCTCCTTGATCTCACGCCGAAAGACCACCGGGCCGATCAGGCGATCGAGCAACCGTTCGGCACCGTCCTCCCGCTCGGGCGTGGCGGTCAGACCCAGCCGAAAGGGCGCGATCGACAGGTCCGCAGCAGCGGTATAGGCCGGGCCGGGAAGATGATGACACTCATCGAAGACCAGGAGGGCGAAGCGATTGCCCAGGCGTTCCGCGTGAATGTATGCGGAATCGTAGGTGGTGACCGTGATCGGCTGGACCTCGTAGCTGCCACCACCGATCAGGCCGACCGGAATGCCGAAGGCTTCGATCAACCCCGAGTACCACTGCTGCATGAGATCAAGGGTCGGGGTGACGATGAGCGCCCCGCGTCCGAGGCGTTCGAGAATCAGCTCGGCGACGAACGTCTTGCCCGAGCCGGTGGGCAGCACCACGACACCGCTGCGTCCACTCTTGAACCAGGCATCGACCGCTTCACCCTGGTGTGGGAAGGGCTCGCGGCCGCGTCGAGACGCGAGCTCCAGAACCTCGTAGGCCCGCGCTTGATCCTGGTGCTCGATCTCGGCTCGGATCAGAATCCGCACCGAGTCACGGTAGCGGCAAGCAGGTGCGCGCCACTTCTTGACGCGCTTGTCGAACCGCCAGCAGCCGAGCGAGCCGATCGCTTCGGGCAGATCGTCCTCCGCCGCATCGAGCAGCAGGGTTCCACGGTCGTAGGCGAGGGTCAGCACGGCCGGAACGTTACCAGGACCGGCTCCCGATATGCCGCCCTGCTCTGTTCCGGCTCTACCAGCGTCGTTCGAGGTCGGCCATCGCCTGCGGGCGACCCCCGCGAGCTTGCGTCACGCAGACGCACTCCGGCCACCTTCGATCGATGCCAGCTCTCTCTTCAGCGACCTGGGTGCCCGCTGGGGAATGGATGATCGCTAGCGTTTGTGTTCCGGGCTGTTGAAGTCGGTCTTGCAGCCGGCAGCCCAGACGTCGGGCTGGTTGCCGTGGGCAGGAATGCCACCTTGGTCCTTGAGCATTCTCGCCAGGTGCATGCAGTTCCACGCGAGGAACGTCGTGTTGCGGTTGGTGAAATCGTTCTCGGGACCACCCGAGCCCTCGTCACGGTACGACGGTCCAGGGCCGGCCTCGCCCATCCAGCCTGCGTCAGCCTGTGGCGGCACGGTGTACCCGATGTGCGACAGCGAGAAGAGAATGTTCATCGCACAGTGCTTGACGCCATCCTCGTTGCCGGTGATCAGCGTCGCGCCGACCTTGCCGTAGTCCCGATACTGCCCCTTGTCATTGAACGAATGGGTGTAGCCATACATGCGCTCGAGGACACGGTTGCAGACCGACGACTTCTCACCCAGCCACACGGACGTGCAGAGCACGAGAATGTCGCAGGCATCGACCTCTTTTTGGATCTGAGGCCAGTCGTCACGATCCCACTCGGGTGTCTCCGCCATGTCCTTTCCCAGTCCCGCGGCGAGCTCGTAGTCGACCGGACGGATGACCGTGGTCTTGACACCATTGGCCTCGAAGATGCCCTTGGCTACGTTGATCAGCCCCTCGGTATGCGAAAGCCTCGGCGTCCGCTCCAGGGTGCAGTTGAGGAAGAGAACGGAAAGGTCATCGTACTTCGCGGGTGCCGCGGAGCACTGCTGTGACGTGATGCGCTCGAGCTGTTCAGTCATTATCGGGATTCCTTGGAAAGTTAGATCAGGTTCGGATCAGCAATCACTTCTACCAGGCTAAAGCCGTCGTGGGCCAGTGCCTTCTCGAGCGCGGCGTCCAGCTCGTTGGCGTCGGTGACCCGAATACCCAAACCGCCGCAGTCTTCCACCAGCTTGGCAAAGCAGGGGTTGTGCAGCGAGGTCTGCCACACGTGCCAATTTCCGGCCCGCTGCTCCTTGCTGATTTTCCCCAGCTCACTGTTGGCGAGCAAGAGGTGCGTGATGTTCATGCCGTACTTGACGGCCGTGGTGACCTCGGCCAGGTACTGCCCCAAGCCTCCATCACCAGACACCGAGATCACCTTGCGACCGGCAAATCGTGGATCGTCCTCGCGCGTCGCGGCCCAGGCGCCAAACGCCGCCGGCAGAGCGAAGCCGATCGAACCCAGGTAGCCTGACATCAGCACAGCATGACGGTGACACTCGAAATAGCGACCGAAGGAGTAAGTGTTGTTGCCGACGTCCACCGGAATGATCGCATCCTCGGGAGCTTGGCGGGTCATGGCTGCGAAGATCGCTGCCGAGCTGACACCCTGGCCCATCTCCTCGCCCACCCGCCGTTCC
>CALFAM010000079.1 GCA_937948815.1 uncultured bacterium | reverse complement strand
TGCCCGCCCATGCTGTGACCGACCAGCGCGATCCGGAGCCCCGCATCGGAGGGATTGATATTGACGGCAGAGAGGGTGCCCAGGATGGCATCGATCACATATGCACCGTTTCCACCGATGCCACCCGGGCGCTGCGCCACGGCGGTGACGAAGCCATTCAACGTCAGGTGCTCCGCAAGGTCGACATAGTCCGAGCTCCCATAGCTGTTACCATTGAAAATGACAGCGACTTTGCGATCGGCCACGTTGCCAGAGACCCATCGCACGGTCAGAGAGTCGCCGATCCCGGACACCTGACGAACATTGATCCGGCCGGGAGTCAGCGTGGCGGAGCACAAGTCCGGAGGCCCTGCCATGGCAGCGTTGTTGGGGAATCCGAGGAAACCACACCAGATGGTTACGAGAAGGCTTCTGCGCAGCAGCGCACCAAGGCGTGTCAACCGCGAGCTGAACGTTTTCATGAGAAATCTCCTGTTGTGTCGATCGTTTTCAGCCGTACGGCCGCCCCATGAGGCCGACCGTTCCTTTACAAAGCGCAATCGCAGCGGATGTTCCATCAGCTGGTCTTGACGCCCATCCAACCTAAGGAACGGACAGGAGGTAGCTGATGCCTCACGACTCCGAAAAGATCTTGCCTGCCAAGCGCACCTCCGACTCGCCCACGCGACCGTCGGAAGTAACCGAGCTGCTCGTGCGCTGGCGAGACGGAGATGCCAGCGCCCTCCACCGCTTGATGCCGCTGGTCTATCGAGAGTTGCATCACGTCGCGCGGCGCCAGATGAATCAGGAAAAGGGATCGACCCTGCAAGCCACTGCGCTGGTCCACGAGGCGTACCTGCGCCTGCTTCGCATGGACGTCTCCTGGAAAGGGCGGGTTCACTTCTTCGCCGTCGCGGCTGGCGCCATGCGCCGCATCCTGGTGGATCGCGCACGGAAACGTCGCGCAGCCAAGCGAGGCGGCGAGGCACGTCCGGTCGACCTGACCGAGGTCGCGGACCAGGTCGCCGGTCGGCAGCTGGGTGCCGATGAGCTACTCGCGCTGGACGATGCGCTCGAGCGCCTCACCGAGCTCGATGCACGCAAGGCGAAAGTGCTCGAGCTGCGCTTGTTTGGTGGCCTGACCATTGCCGAGACGGCGACCGCGTTGGCCATCGCGACGGCGACCGTCGAGCGCGAGCTGCGTATGGCACGAGCTTGGGTGGCACGACGCCTGCGCGGCGTCGAGGACTCCGATCGGTCGAACGGCCTGGGGACGCGTGGCTCTCGCGGATGATGGGCGTCGCTTCGCGCGGCTCGACGAGCTCTTTCAGGCCGCGCTCGATCGGCCGGTCGACGAGCGCGATGGTTGGCTGAACGATCAGACTGACGATCTCGATCTTCTCGCTGAGGTTCGGGCCCTCCTTTGGGAAGATCAGGCTACCGCCGCCGCCGACCTCGAGGGAATCGTCGACGCCAGTGCCCGGAGTTCGTGGTCGCCCGACCGGAATCCAGCGGCCATCACGGCGCGGTCGTCTCGGGACGACACCGATCATCGGGAGGCAGAGGGAGATGCCCCCAAAGCAGGCGAGGACGATCCGGAAACGGTCGGGCCTTACCGGATCGTTGGGCGGCTAGGACGCGGCGGGCAGGCCACGGTGTATCTGGCGGAACGGACGGGCGAGTTCTCCATGCCGGTGGCGCTCAAGCACATTCGGCGCGGCATGGACACCGACGACATCCTGGAGCGCCTACGACTCGAAAGACAGATCCTCGCCCGTCTGATCCATCCGAACATCGGCCGGATTTACGACGGTGGCTCCGACGAGCATGGAAGACCGTACCTGGTCATGGAGGTGATCGAGGGACAGCGTATCGATCGTTGGTGTGCGGAACGGCAGCTGCCGGCACGTGAGCGCCTACGACTTTTTCTCCAAGCTTGTGAAGCGGTCGATTTCGCACACCAGAACCTCATCCTGCACCGCGACCTCAAACCGTCCAACATCCTGGTCACCGACGACGGAGTCGTCAAGCTACTCGACTTCGGCATCGCCAAGGTGCTGACCGGTGACTCCGTCGCAGAGAGCACCCTCACCATTGGCCAAGCGACGGTGACCGGAAACCGATTGCTGACGCCGGACTATGCGAGCCCGGAACAGCTTCTCGGATCGCCCTTGACCACGGCCAGCGATGTCTACTCCCTGGGCATCGTGCTCTTCCATCTCCTCAGCGGTCGCCTGCCTCACGCCGGCAGCGGCATGGCCTCCACTTTCGCGCGCTGGGACGGGGAGCTCCGTGACTCGCCTTCGGTGCTGCGTGCTGCGCGCGAGGAACGTTCAGCCCACAACCAGCTCACAGTTCCGGCAGATCGCTGGCTGAAATCGGCCGGTTTCGAGCTCGGCGTCGTGGTCGCCAAAGCCTTGGAAGTTGAGCCCGCGAGGCGCTACAACGCCGTGCGAGATCTCGCTGACGACGTCCTGCGACTGCTCGAAGACCGGCCGGTTCTGGCGCGCAAACCCAGCCTCGGCTATCGGCTGGGCAAGCTCGCCCGCCGCCACCGAGTCGGCGTTTGGCTCGCAACACTGGCCCTGCTCTCGCTGCTCGCCGCCATAGTGGGTACGGGTTGGCAAGCCGCGGTGGCAAGAGGCGAGCGCCAGCGCGCCGAAGAAGAGCGGACCCAGGCTGAAGGCGTGCTCGCACTCTTTTTCGAAATGTTCGAAGTGACCGACCCCTTCAGTGAAGCACAGATCGCTGACGGTTCCGGAGCCGCGAACCAGCCACTCGGCGAGACTGTGACCGCACACGAATTGCTCGACTCCGCGGCGCAGCGGATCGGCGCAGGCCTGGGCGACGATTGGTCACGGCAAGCGCGGCTGCGCCGTGCGGTCGCCCGCGCCTACTTCAACCTCTCACTCTTCGACCGAGCGCGGGGGCAACTGGAGGCAACCGTCCGCGAATTGGCAGCCGTCCCCACGCGCTTCCACGGCGACTCCGAGCTCGAGGTCGCCCGCGTGCTGGTCACACGTGATCTCGGCCGACTCGACGCCTACCAAGGATTCTTCGACCAGGCCGAAAGGCGCCTGTTGGCCGCCGAGGACCAACTGACCGCACTCGGTACGCTTCCCGCGGAGGTCGCGACCACCATCGAGCATCTTGGCGAGCTCGAGATCCTCCGCGGCGAGCCAGATGCCGCCGAGACCTACTACGAGGCCGCCATGATCCTCCAGCGCGCGCTGTCGGGCGAGCGCTCACCCGCCGTGGCCCGGGTACAAGTCGGCCTCGCCAAGGTACGGGCGCAACAAAGCCAACCGGCCGAGATGGCGTCATTGCTACGCGAGGCGCTCGCCGTCCGCACCGAAAGCCTCGGCGATCAACATCCACTGGTTCTCGAAACGCTCAACGACCTCGCCGTGGCGTCGCGCGATGCGCTCGACTTTGCGGCCGCAGAGCGCATCTTCGTCGATTTGCTCAGCCGGCAGCGGCTGGCCCTCGGTCGCGATCACGCCCACCTCGCGCCAACGCTCTACAATCTGGCGACCGCACTCGAGCGCCTCGGCCGGACTGCCGAGGCCGAAACCCGTCTGATCGAAGCATGGCAGATCACCGAACGTGCCGCGGGAGATCGCCACCTGGCGACCAAGATTCTTCTCTTGCAAGGGCTGCTGCGCGAGCGCGCGAACGACGCCGCAGCAGCAGCCGCGTTCTACCAACGCGCGCTCGCGATTCGTCGTCAGCTGTTCGGAGATCAGCATCCGAGAACGCTGAGAGCGTTGCTCCGCCTTGGCGGGCTTTGGGCCAAGCTTGGGGATCGGCGGGCAGAGCCACTCCTGCGTGAAGCGATCTCGGCCCCCGCTCTCTGGGCCGAAGGCACGACCTCCGCATACCTGGCTCTCGGCGAGTTGGCCCTGGCGACCGGGCAACCCGAAGTCGCGGCGGCAGAATTGCGTCGCGGTCTCGGCTCGCCCGGCAGCACAGGATGGATGAAGGGCAGAATGGAATTTCGCCTCGGGCAGGCGTTCGAGACTCTGGGGAAGCGCGCCGAAGCCGGAGCTGCGGCGCGGCGCGCCCGGGCCCTCCTGGGTGAAGCCTTGGGCGAGGCGCACCCGTGGGCGGTGGAAGTCGACACCTGGCTGGAAAGCCGCGCACCGGGAAGCCCTCGGGCGATCGATTGACCCATCACACTGGCGGTGGGGGTGGCGGACATACGGTGTTGCCACATTCCCGATACGTCGTTCCAGAATGCGAAACGCCGGTCTCGGCGACGAAGTCTGCCGTCGCGTCCAAGAAGGGCGGCAGCGTCACGCTGCCGCCATCGCGAAGAACGATCTGATAATCCCCGTCGGTGACCGGTGACGCCCACAGCAGCGCGACCACGGGCTGAGCACCGGCAGGAACAGCGATCATCTGCGGGCCGCCCGGGCGAACGTCGCTCAGCGGGTCACCCGGTAGCCACGTGGCCTGCTCGGCAACGACGAATACCTGAAAGACACGCGGGCTGAGGGCCTCGTGCTGAATCGTCAGATGAAGCGGTTCTTGCTCTAGCTGGGTGCGCAAGCAACCAGCGCCATCGCTCGGATAGGCGCTGATCGGAGACGTCACCACGGTCATGGGAAGGTCTACCTCGGTGATCGCATCGCTGAAAGCCGACGTTGCGTCGTCGAGCAGAACGACTTGAAAGGTACGGCCGTCGAGAATCGTCTCCGCTTCCCCGAACTTCTCGAAACGATAGCGCGCCGGGTCGTGGACCGCACCGGCATCACAGCCTTCGACTCCGGTGCGCGTCCACAGTCGATGACGACCGGTCGAACCATTCACATTGGTCTTCACATCGACCAGGGATGCGACTTCTCCATAGGCTTCATCAACCAGAACGACCGTATAGAGCCGCGAGGGTTCGCCGTTGACAACGGCGAAGTAGAGGTCGCTTCCAATGCGCAAGCCATCGGTCGTCAGATCACCGTAGAGCAAGATTTCGGGTGTCGGATCGCCCGCCACAGCGGGCGTCGAAGAAAGGAAACCGAAACCGCAGAGAAGAAGCGTCGCACCAAGAAGGGCGACGGCCAGAGGATTCTTTGATCCGTTCGCGATGGAGTTCATGATCATTCCTTGGTGTTGGTGAAAAGTGAAGGCCTATCTCGACAGCGCAATTCGAAGGAACGACCCATCACCATCGAAACGTTGCCCATGCCTCCGTCCACTCGGACTAGCGCGAAACACGACCGATCGGGCTAAACGCGAGGCGCGAATGCTCCTCCTTCCTTGCTCCCACCTCCCGACCTCGACCGCCCAGCGTTGGCATCGAAAAGAAATCTTGCGGATCGGTGATGGGTCGTGTGGTCGGAATGCGCTTTTCGACTGGACCCAGGCAGATCCGGCAGCGAGCGCATTCCGACACGTTCTTCGCGCTGGAGGCTTTGACGGCCGCTGCCCCTGCTTGCTGGGACGTCACCCAACGATCGTTCGTCGATCCGGCCGATGTCCGCGCCGCGATCACGTCCGATTCAACCGGAGAGGAACATCATGTCCATCGAAACGAAATCTGCTTCGCGCCATCGCCGCCCGAGGCTCATCAGCGCAGTTCTGACCGGAGCTCTGGCCCTTGCCGGAGCCGCAGTGGCACAGGTTCAGCCCACGATCTCGATCAACTACCGTGGACCGTCAGGACTGCCGTCAGGCGGCCCGCTCGACCCGGCAGGCGTCTACCTGGCCACGCCGTCACCAGCTCCCCCTCTCCCGGCCTTGATTGCCGGCCCGGGGCCTTTGGGTATTGTTCCAGCAGCGTTTCGCGTCGGCGAGCTCGACGCACTCTCCTGGGGCACGGACACGCAGCTGCAGCCGAATTCGACGCTCACGGGTCTGCGAACGGTGTACCGTTTATCTTTGTCCACCGACAACTTTGCCAATGGTCACCCCGCCTTGGGAGCGCCGAGCGATCTTCGAAGCGAGGGCACGCTCGGGAATCAAGAAGCATCGGCAGACATCCAAATGGTCGCCCTGCCCCCCACGCTAGCGCTGCCGCCCTGGAATCCACTCGGCGTGTTCATCGGGCACAATTCCTGGCTCGACGGCAACGGAGTCGCTCCCTTCGGTGGTCTGGGCCTTGGCCTCGTCGAACCCAATGCGCCGACCCCGGGAATCTTCCCGAACCTCGGCGACACCGTCGATGCGCTCGACTTTCGCGGTCCGAGCTCGCCCTTTTCGCGTCTCTACTTCTCCCTCGATGGCAATGTGCTTGATCCGATCGAGGGAATTGCCACCAACATCGGGACGGCAGGGGCCAATGGGGTGAATCCCGGCGATGTCTTGAGGTCGAGTATCGCGGGCGGGGGCTTCATGGTCTGGGCCCAGGCAGCGCAACTTGGCCTCGGCCCGGACGACGATCTCGACGCCTTGGTCCTGTGGGAGAACGGCGACGGAAACTTCGTACCGTCGGTGGTGCCCTTCGACTGGATGGTCTCGGGCACGGACATGTTGCTCTTCTCCGTGCGCCGAGGTTCGCCGGTGATCGGAACCCCCGACGCATTCTTCGGTGCGCCGATCACGGAGGGTGACATTCTGACCACGCCCCCCGGTGGGCCCGCAACTCCACCGGGCATCTTCATCCCGGCCGAAACCATCGGCCTGGCGACGATCCGCAGCGGCACCGTCGCGGTCTTCCCCTTCGACAACGACCTCAACGCCATGTCGATCCAATGATCGCAACGGCGAGCTGAGGCCACTGTCCCCCCAAACGGGAGGCCTTCGATCGGTGATGGGTGCCGCAGGCGGTGCCCATCACCCTTTTGTCGCGTGGCGGCGTCGAGACAGGTCGGTTACTCGTCTTCCCAGATGGCGACGTCGAAGCGGCCGTCGGCGTCGGCTGCGCCGCGGAACATTCCGGCGGTGTTGAAGACGAGGGCGAGGTTGCCTTGGGGGTCGACCGCAATGATGCCGCCATCTCCCGGCTTCAGTTTCTCGTGAACCACTTTGTGGGCGGCATCGGCGAGGGACAGGTCACCATAGGCCACCAAGGCGGCAATGTCCGAAGCAACTGTGTGTCGAATGAACTGCTCGCCGATTCCCGTGCCGGACACCGCGCACGCCGCGTCGTTGGCATAGGTCCCGGCGCCGATGATCGGCACATCGCCAACCCGACCCCAGCGCTTGTTGGTCAAACCGCCGGTTGACGTTCCCGCGGCAAGGTTGCCAGCGCGATCGAGGGCCACGACGCCAACCGTGCCGTATTTCTCGTTCTGCCAGTCGGCGCTACCCTCGACACCCAAACGGGCGTCTTCGAGGCTCGCCTGATCGTCCGCCGCGCTGTCCATCATCAGACGCTGCTCGCCTTCTTCCTTCTCCCGCGCCAGTGCCCGCTGCCAGGCGTCGTGCCGACCTTGGGTGAAGTAGTACGCCGCGTCGACCCGCTCGAGCTCCATGGTGTCGGCAAAGGCTTCGGCCCCTTCACCGGAAAGCAAGACATGGCGCGTCTCGGTCATCACCAGGCGCGCCAGAGAAATGGGGTTCTTCACCGTCTCGACGCCGGTCACCGCGCCCACGCCAAGGGTGCTGCCGTCCATGATCGCGGCGTCCAGGGCATGCTTGCCGTCGTGGGTGAAGACCGCCCCCTTCCCAGCATTGAACTGCGGCGCGTCCTCGAGCTTGCGAACGACTTTCTCCACCACATCGAGACTCGACTCCCCGCTGTCCAACGCCTCCTGACCAAGGGTGAGCGCCTCGCGGAGGGCGGCGTAGTAGGCCTCCTTCTGCACGGGATCGATGTCCTTGGGGATCACCCCGGCCCCGCCATGAATGGCGATCGCCCATGCCTTGGGCGTGCCGGTGGTGGTGCCACCGGAAGACGACGCGTCGGCCGCGTCGACCGCCTGTCCCGCGCCCGTCGCCTCCGGTGCACCGCAGCCTACGAGTGACAACAGGCCGACCGCGAGCACGAGGCGAGAGAATGAAATCGAACGAGGCCAGCAGAAAGACCGAAACATCATGCTCCTCCGGAAGCGCAGGGAAAAGGCGTTCTCGACGATCGCGGAGTCTATCCTGCCCGTCGCTCGAAGACAGATCTCTTCGGGGTGCGGCCGATCGAAGACGATGCTTCCGATCGCCCCGTCTAGCCGCCATCCACCGCATGGCCCAGACCGCGCCCACGTTTTTCTACATTTGTAGTAGAAACACTTGACAGCGACTTCTACAACTGTAGTAAATTCCCGCTGTCACCGAGCAAGCTCTGCGTCCCAATGACCACCTGAACCCGTCGATCTCGGGCACGAATGGACGAAACCATGAAATCTCCCCAACTCAGCGATGCCGAGTGGAAAGTCATGAATGCCGTGTGGAGGCTGATCCAGGATACCGAGGAAGCGGTCACCGCCCGAACGGTGGTCGACGCATTGGCCAGCTCCACGGGCTGGGCCTACACAACCGTCAAGACGATGATGGATCGCCTCGTCGAGAAGGGAACCTTGGAGGCCGATCGTAGCCGCAAGACCACCCGCTACCGTCCGTGCATCAGCCGCTCGACGGCGCGCGGCGAAGCCACGCGTGGCTTGCTGGCCCGCGCCTTTGGTGGCGCCGCCGCCCCCCTGGTGCACTTCCTGGTGCAGTCCGAGCCTCTGAACAAGAAGGATCGCGACACACTTCGCAGCATGCTCGCGGAACAGGAGCAGGCTGCCGATGCCACCAACCTCGGTACCGACCCCGACCGCGAAGCTGAAGATCCGGAGGAACCAGCGTGAGTGGGCCTCATCTG
>CALFAM010000078.1 GCA_937948815.1 uncultured bacterium | reverse complement strand
TCGCGCGATCGGCCCTAGACGAGGTGGGGAAGAGTCTCGAAGTGCGAAGCGCCCCGATGGACGCAGCGGTCGACGAATTTCGGCCGCCACTCACGGGATACGCAATCTGGCGGTGAGTCCCGCCAAACGCGCTCGGGACTCTCGACCCCAGCGCAGGACCACTGAATGGGGAGACCGCTAAACGGGGAAGCTCCGCACGAGACGTGAAAGGGCGGAATGGGTTCCAGGGCAGGGCTCAACTGGGCGGGAGAGGGGCTCGGCGGGCACCACAGCGCGCTCGGCAGCACGCACGGGCTTGGCCTGCGCGTACTTTTACGGTATAGTCACCACTCCGTTGCTGGTTGTGGTGCGAGAACGGCTTTGCCGAAAGGCAAGTCGGCAGAGAGGGGGACTTATCTCTGAGATCAGGGATACGTCGCAGGAGACGGCCATTCGTCTCGATTGCTCCTACACTATAGGCCCCATGGCACCGGCTTTCCCTGCCTTTGTCCCTTATACGATCCGTCCCCGTTTTCTGTTTAGCGCCAGCTCACGCTTAGGTCTTCTCCCATGAAGCTCGTACGTCGGCTGCTCGGTCTCGCGCTCGCGCTACTCGTCGCGCTGATCTCGCTTTGGCTACGCGACGGCGAGTCCTTGCCGACAATCGGCGGCCCAGGCAGTGGATGGACGGGACAGTCCGACTCCGAGCACGGTGCCAATGCCGCGATCGAGGCGGCGATCGCGGCTCAGCGCTCGGATACCTGGGTCGAGCTGACGGGCCACGTCTCGCGTGTCTTGCGTGATGATGAGAAGGGCTCGCGTCACCAGCGCTTCATCGTCGAGCTGCCTTCCGGCGCAACGGTCTTGATTGCCCACAACATCGATCTCGCGCCGCGTGCACCTGTCGAGGTGGGTACTGCGGTGTTGATTCGAGGCGAGTTCGAGTGGAACGATCGCGGCGGCGTGGTGCACTGGACGCATCATGATCCGCGGGGTCGTCGTCCCGGCGGCTGGATCGACGTCGCCGGCGAGCGATATCGCTGATGGAGACGGGACGAGGCCTGCCGTCGAACGGCAGGCCTCGCAAATCATCTTTCGGGGGCTGCCACCTGCTCGCAACGACCCCTTAGTTGGATGCAACACCGGTTTCCACGTGCAGCGTACCGGTGCAGTCCCCGTGGACTCCGTGAAGGGTGAGATTCCAGGTGCCGGCCGAGGCCGACAACACATTCAGCGAAAGCGCGTAGTCCCCCCGCTCGCCTCGCTCCGCTTGCACCACTTCCACACCCACCGCGCTCTCTCCATCGATATCCGCGGAAACCAGTGAGCCGATTGGCGCGGATGGCATGGCCGCGACTTCGATCGATTCCTCGCCTGCCTTGACGGTACTCGGCTCCAGGCTGACCTGGCAGACGGCTTCATCGGCAACGGTGTCGCTGGCAACGACGATCGGTGCGCTGGCGAGACCGCCGGCGAGTGCAAAGGTGGAGACAAGGGCGAGCGAACTGCGAACGAGAGTGGATTGAGCGTTCATCGATTGGATTCCTCGGTTGTTGAACGATTGGCTTCTGGGTCTCGGGCCCGAGGTTGATCACGTAGAGCAAGGGGTGTGCCACCGGGCGAGAATCCAGGCGCGGCGCGGGTTGTTGTGCCGGTGTCTCGCTGGCTGCGCCGTGAGGCGCGTCCCGTGGGGCGGGAATCAGGGATTCCTTCCCGGATTGCGCCAAAGAACCCCACCGAAATGCGTACCGGCCACGTGCCGAGTGGCATGCCGCACGACATGACAGCATGTCGCGATGCGGACGTTGGACAGGGCTGCACGCTGGACTCGCTGGCGCTTCGTCGGAGTCGCCTTGGCGGGGGTGGTGCTGGTTGCGGGCGCCTGGAGCCTGGGAGACTGGCCCGTCGGCCCCTGGAAGGTGCCGGGCCAGCCAGACGATCTCGCCGCCGCCGTGGCGACGGTGCGCGAGCGCTATCCGCGCATCGAGCAGCTCTCGACTGAGGGGCTGGCGGCGTGGTTGGCGGATGAAGGCCGGGTCGCGCCGATCTTGGTCGACGTGCGCACGGCTGCCGAGTACGGTGTCAGCCACCTGCCCGCGGCCCGGCGCGCCGAGCCCGGCGCTGCGCTCCCGGCCTGGCTTCTGGAGCTGCCGCGCGAGACGCCCATCGTGGCCTACTGCGCGGTCGGATTCCGCTCGTCAGCGTTTGCAGAGCGCCTCGTGGCGGCAGGCTTTCAGGATGCTCGGAACCTGGAAGGCTCGATCTTCGCGTGGGCCAACGAGGGCCGGCCGTTGGTCCGTACCGGCGATGGCCTCGCAACGGGTGAGGTCCATCCGTACGACGCCACCTGGGGTCGGCTGCTGGACCCTGGGCACCACGCGGCGGTTCCCGCGATCGACTGAGCCTTCAGCCGATCGCAGTAGCCGTTCTGGACATGGTTCTGAACTCAGCGATCTCGGGGAGGGCCGCCATCGTCTGCGGGCGGCCCCCACGAGCCGTTAGTTCCCCGCGTCGCCGAGCGCGCTGAGCGCTTCCTGGCGAGCGGCTTCGAATTCGTCGCCCGGATTCCAGGAGGGCATTTCGTCGGACTCCGCAACGTGGAGCCCGATCATGAAGCCGATCCGGGCATCGTCCACCATGCCGTCGAAGTTCCAGTCGTCATTCAGCTCGTCGCTGGGCTGGTGGTAGTGCTCCTTGGTCCACTCGTCCATCAGCTCCTTGGCCTCGCCGGGGTCTTTGCCGACCAGCTCGGTACCGCCATCGAGATAAACCGCGGGCACGCCGATCTTGGCCAGACTGAACTGGTCGGAGCGGTAGAAGAAGCCCTTGTCGGGGAATTGATCCCCGACCACGTAGCGATCCTGGGTGGCTGCTGCGGCTTCGACGATCGAGTCGAGTGAGGACTTTCCGTAGCCGATGTAGATCAGGTCCTTGGTCTTGCCCCAGATGTTGCCGGCATCGAAGTTGACGTTGGCGGCGATCTTTCCGGGTGGCACGGTGGGGTTGACGGCGAAGAACTTCGACCCGAGCAGACCCTGCTCCTCGGCGCCCACGAGGGCAAAGAGGACGGAGCGGCGCGGCGGCTCAGCCAGACGCGAGAAGGCCTGCGCGATGGTGATGATCTGGGCCACGCCCGAAGCGTTGTCGAGAGCACCGTTGTAGATGTCGTCGCCTTCTTCGTTGGCCGTACCGCGTCCCAGGTGGTCGTGATGGGCGGTGTAGATGACCACCTCGTCGCGCAGATCCGGATCGCTGCCGGGGATGATTCCGAGCACGTTGGCGGTCGACATGTCGGCGGCGACCGTGGCATCGAGCTCGAGGGAAGTCGTGACGCCGAGGTCGATCGGCGTGAAGTCCCGTGACTGGGCTGCGGTGATATCCGCTGCCAGATCGCGGCCGGCCCAGGCGAAGAGCTTCTCGGTGGCTGCGTAGGTCATCCAAGCGGGCATTGGGGTGGCCACCGCGTCGGCCGTGGCAGGCAGCTCGAATTGCGTGCCCGTCCATGACGTCTGGACGACATTCCAGCCGTAGCCGGCCGACGGATCGGTGTGGATGATGATCGCACCGAGGGCGCCCTGACGCGCGGCGCTTTCGTATTTGTAGGTCCAGCGCCCGTAGTAGAGGCGACGGTTGCCGGCGAAGAGGTCCTCGTCCCAGTCGGGATCGTTGTTCAGCATGACCAGGACCTTGCCCGTGAGGTCCATGCCCTTGAAGTCGTTCCAGTCGTACTCCGGCGCGTCGATGCCGTAGCCCACGAAGACGACGCCCGCGTTCTCGATCGAGACCTTTGGTTGCTGGTTGCCGACGCCGGCAATGAACTCGTCGTCCCAGGCGAAGGCCATTTTTTCGCCGCCTTTGTCGAAGGTCCAGGTGTCTGGCACCTTCGAGGTGACGCCGACGATGTCGAAGGTCTGATCCCAGCTACCGTTGCCGGCGGCAGGCTGCGCGCCGGCGGCCTCGAGCTGCTCGGCAATGTAGCGGCGGGCAGCATCGTCGCCAGGCGATCCTGGGGCACGGCCCTCGAGATCGTCGCTGCCCAAGAAGGCGATGGCCTCACGCAACCCCTCGGCGTCGATGGCTTCTGCCGCGCTGGAGGCATCCGCGGGCAAGGCGAGGCTCAGCGTGCTGCTCGTGTCTTCGGTTTCCGCTGGCGGCGCGGGCGCTTCGGTGGCACATGCGCTCAGCAGCGCGGCAAGGGTCGCCGCTGCGAGGGCCGAAGCCGGTGCCGGACGGGCGCGCCGTGCCGACTGGCTGCCTCCGCGCGTGCGGGCCGCAGCGGGAGAAACGATAACGGTGGACAGAGTGTCGCTAGGAACCATGGCAATTCTCCAGAGGGTGGACGGGCGGGAGACAGTATCAGAGCCCCCGTTCGAGCAGCCTAATCGGGGCGGTACGCGGTTGATCGGTCTCGATTCGCCGCCGCCGGTTCGCGGGCCGCATACCCGTCAGAGGGTCGACAGCTCGCGAACCATCCGGTCTCCGACTTCGGCTGTCGTGGCCTGGCCGCCGACGTCGGGGGTCGCGACACCCGCACGGAGGGTCGTTGCCGCGACTGCTTCGACCGCCTGAGCGGCTTCGACGTGACCGAGGGTGTCGAGCATGAGCGCGACAGAGAGCACTGTGGCGATCGGATTGGCCCGGCCCTGGCCGGCGAGATCCGGCGCGGAGCCGTGTACAGGCTCGAACAGCGAGACACGGCCGGGCGCGAGATTGGCTGAGGCGGCGACGCCAAGGCCGCCCTGCAGCGCAGCGCCGAGATCGGTGATGATGTCGCCGAAGAGGTTGTTGGTCACGATCACGTCGTATCGTTCGGGGATGCGGACGAGCTCGAGTGCCAGGGTGTCGATGTAGCGGTGCTCGGCTTCGATCTCCGGGTAGTCCGCCGAGACCTCGGCGAAGCAGCGCTGCCAGAGCCCACCGCCATGACGCATGGCATTGGATTTGTCGGCCATGCAGACGCGGCGACGGCTGCTGCTGCGCGCGTGCTCGAACGCCGCCCGCAGAATGCGCTCGACCCCCTTGCGGGTATTGATCTCCTGCTCGATCGCCACTTCGTCTGGCGTGCCCGGCTTGAGCACGCCACCTGCGCCCGAGTAGGCGCCTTCCGTGTTCTCCCGCAGAACCACCAGGTCGATGTCGTCCTCGGTCTTGCCTTTGAGCGGGCACAAACGTGCGTCGTAGAGCTTGATCGGGCGAAAGTTGATGTAGAGATCGAGGCCGCGCCGGAGGCCGAGCAAGATATCGGCGGCGTGCCGCATGTCGGGCACGCGCGGATCCCCGAAGGCGCCGACCAGGATCGCGGCGAAGTCGCGCTGGAGGGTCTCCATCGCACCCGCGGGCAAGGTTTCGCCCGTGGTGAGGTAGTGGTCAGCCGACCAAGGAAAGTGCTCGAGGCTGAGTGCGATGCCGAAGCGGTCGGCCACGGCTTCGAGTACCCGCGTGGCCTGCACCATGACTTCGGGCCCGATGCCGTCTCCCGGCACGACCGCAATGCGTTGGGCCCCGTCCATGGGGTTCGTGCGCGCTTGGTTCATGCTCCCTCCGCTGCAGGCATTCGCGCCCGACCGAAGGCACGGTCGACCGCGGGCCCGACCTCGAATCGGAAGGGGATCTGCGGGCTGACCCAGGCAGAGTGGGGTGCCTGCCACGTCGCCGGGTCGATGCTCGGCAGCGCCGTGCGCAGCAAGGTCGAATGCTCGACCTCGACCCGCAGCGGCCAGACATTGGTCATCGGTCGCATGGCACGCACCAAGCGCACCGACTGGCCGAATCGAACGTAGGTGCGACGACGCTGCCGAAAGTGGGCGAGCGTCGTTTCCCAGGAACCGAGCCCGGGCCCGGGGCCGAATACCGGTGCCGACAGGGTCGCCGTCATGGTGAGGCTGGCGCCGCGCCAGATCCGCCAGCGCCAGCACTCGGCGTCGCGGTCTTGGGAGGGCTTGGGGAAGCGCATGCTGGCCGGCTGCGCAGGCTGCTTTCCGAGCACGCGGGCGACGGGCTGGAGCCACCATGGCACCAAGGTTCGCAGGAAGTAGATCGCCGGCATGTCGTCCTCGTCGAGG
>CALFAM010000077.1 GCA_937948815.1 uncultured bacterium | reverse complement strand
CAATGTCTCAAGGCCCGCAGCGGACTTCCTGATAGTCCTCGGGCACCACCTCGCGTTCCAGCGAACGCGACATCGATTCGTGAACGATCTCCCGCCACCGCACCTGCTGCCTTCCACGGCGGTCCGAGAACAGCACGTCTCGGCTGCTCGGGTCCCGCTGCCACCAGGCGACCGGCTCTCCGCCTTCGAGCAAGCTCCACCGCAGTGGCGCACCGTCGGTGTCGAGCGCAGCGGTCCACTGCCTTCCCAGGACATCGAGGAACGAGACCTGGCCAGGTGCCTGCCGCAGATCACCGAACGGCTTCTCTGGCAGGCGCCCGACCAACAGGCGTGGCACCGCTTCGAGGGGCAGACGGGTCAGGGGAATGAAGACCAGCCCACTGCGCGGATCCGTGTTGCAGAAGGTCTTGTCACGGTGGTTCAGCCACAAAGCCTGCTCAGACTTCGAGACCGAGAGGGCCCAAAGCTGACGTCCCAAAACGTCGGCAGCCTGCAACCGAAAACGATCGTCGGTCTCGACATAGACCGTAAGCTTGAAGGACAGCTTGCCTTCCGGCCCTTCGTAGCGAACTCGGTAGAGACGCTGGGTCGCCTCGACCTCTTTCGGCAACTCCCAGGCACTCGGCACCGTAGCCTCCGCGCTCGCTTGCGGCGGGCGCACCAAGCCGGCACAGGATGTACAGAGCAGAAAAACAGCCGCCGCGATCATCGCAGATCGCGGGCGAATCAGCAGGCCTCTCATCGGCAGCTTCAGGAATCCTGAGGGTTGTTGCTTCGGTTCGCACGCTGGCCGAAGCTCTCGTCGAGCCGCTCCAGCTTCCCCCGCACCTGGTTCGGGTCGTCAGCCCCGAGCGCCAATGCCTGGCGGTAGCTTTCTCTCGCTTGATCAGGCTGCCGAAGGGCGACGTAGACATCACCCAAGTGCTCGTGCACGGTCGCATCGTCGCGAATCAGCCGCGCTGCCCATTCGAGGTAGCGGCGCGCAGCCTCGTAGTCGCCGACCTGAAAATAGGCCCAACCCAGCGAATCCATGTAAGCACCGTTGTCCGGGTCCAGCGCCACGGCGCGGCGAATCATGTCGAGGGCTCGTTCCAGATTCTCGCCACGATCGGCCCACATGTACCCCAGATAGTTGAGGGTACGTGCATCGTCCGGCGTGGCGACCAGCAGTCGCTCGAAGATCTCTGCGGAACGCGCGATATCGCCACTCCGCTCGTGGGCGACCGCCTGCGCGAAGAGTGCGCTCGACGGATCCGATGCCATGGCCTCGGCCTTCTGGAGAAAGGGCAACGACGCATCCCATTCTTCGGCTTGCTGCCAGAGCTGTCCGGCGAAGAGAAGGTCATCGGCCCCACCAAGCGCCGCAATCGTGTCGATCTCCGCCGCAGCGGCGTCCCGTCGGTCGAATTCGAACAGCAGGCCGACCCGACGCGCGGTCAGTTGGCGGGCGGCTCGCGGCACGATCTCGGCGGCCTTGTTCAGGGTCTCGAGCGCATCGTCGAGCTTGCCGGTCTGCGCCTGTGCCGTGGCCAGGGTCACCCGCGCGGCAAACGTGGTGTCGGCCTCGTCCACCTCCAGCAACGGCTGGGCGGCATCGATCGCATCGGTCCAACGCTCGCCTTCGGCCAAGGCCGCGAGTCGTCGAACGGCCAGGTGGCGTGCCGCCGGAAGATTCTCGGCCTTCTCCAGCTCGTCGATCGACCGCTCGTACACCGCGATCGCCTTGTCCGATTGCCCACCGCGAATGTAGACATCAGCGATGGCCCGCGTGACGACCACCAGATCGCCGGCTTCGGCACCGATCATCCGCTTGCTCAAAACGTCGGCAGCGTCGTCGTAGCGGCCACTGCGCTCCAGCACGCCGGCAACACCGAGGACCACCTGAAGGTCGTCGTCGTTCTGATGATGGTCCGCGAGCATTGCGTAGGATTCTTCTGTCCGCCCCAGGCGCTCGAGCAGCCGCGCTTGAACCAAGACCCGCTGACGGGCCTGATCCGGCTCGGTGGGCTGCCAACGAGCGAGAGTCTCCAGGGCTTCTTCATATCGGGTGAGCGCGCTCAGGACGGCAACCCGCAAACGATGAATCTCTTCGTCCTCGGCATCGTCCGCCAGCAGCGCATCGACGATGGCCAGGGCTTCCTCGTCTCGACCCGCACCGTGCAGGCCGACCGCCAATCGGCGCTTGTAGCGCGGATCGCGGCGCACGGACTCCGGTGCTGCGGCCAGCACCTCGGCGGCCTGGGAGCTATTGCCAATGCGCTGATAGACCTCGGCGAGCTGCTCGCGGTACTCGACCGACGCCGGGTTCGCTGCCAGCTGCTCTGCGAGTAGGGGCGCAGCATCGGCAAACGCTTCGCTGCCGAGCAAGGCGTCGAGCAGCATGTTGCCGATCATTGGATTTCCGGGGCGCTGCGAAGCAGCCTCGCGCAGCACGTCGGCGGCGTCGGCGAACTCGCGATTCCAGAGGTGGATCTGACCGAGAGAGACCAGAATCTGAAGGTCTTCCTTCTCTTGCTCGCGCAGCGACTCGTAGGCCTCACGGGCCTTGCGCAGCGCCGAAGCTTGATTCTCCGCCAGGGAGAAGTGCACGCGGCCGTATACGCGCAACACATCCGGATTCTCGGGCGCGCGGTCCAAGGCTGATACCGCGTACGAAGCTGCCTCTTGCAGGTGCTGGAATCGGTCGTCGCGTGAGCGCGCACCATCCGCGAGCACGTTGTAGAGCTCGGCGATGGCCAGATGGATGTAGGGATCGCTGCTGTCGAGCTCGAGGGCGGTCAGCAGTGACTCGCGTGCTTCGGCGTAGCTCGCCTCTTCCGCCAGCACCTTGCCGACGGCGAAGCGATAGGTTGCCTCGGCGCGTCGCGCTTCCGGATCGGCGACACCTTCGTCCGTCGCCAGGCTGTCCGTCTCGGACCAGGCAGGTGCTCCGAGCCCCAGGATCATGGCCACGCAGACGATGCCCGCCGGCCAGCCTCCCGTCAAAAATCTCGGAACGGCTCTCTTCGTTCTGGGCATCGATGTCATGCGGCTCTGCAAAAGCACTCGTCTTGGGGACAATCGTTTCTCTCGGGGCTGAATTTCTCGCGGGAGCTGCTGCTTCATAGAGGGTGGCTGCTTCTTGAGGACTGGCTGTTTCCGACTCTGAGACAATCGCACCGGCGTGCGCCACGCAGGCCTTCCACCCTAGATACGCAGCACGCCCTCGCTGGGTTCGAACGCGGCGCGACAACGGCCGCTCGACGCCTTCAGCTTAGCACGCGACAGAGGCTCCTTTACAGGCTAGCGGGGGGCCGGTATCATGCTGATTACTCGATGGTTACCGGATGGTTACCGGCCTTTGCCGGGAGCAGGCGGCCACAGAGACAGTCGCCCTCGGACGAGGCGATTCAGCAGCACTTTTCTGTAGACAAATCACGCAAGGGATGCGCAGCATGGCGAGAGAGGGCCAAGAGGCGTCATGATGGCGACAGGAATCGGCAAACGACAACCGACAGGGCGACAACGGCTGGGGCAGTTGCTGCTCGAGCGCGGCTGGATCAATGGCGAGCAACTGATCCGCGCGGTCCAGAGCCAGCGCGCGGTCGGTGGGCGGATCGGCACCTGCTTGCTGGAAATGGATGCGGTCTCCGAAGATCGTCTGCTCGAAGCCCTCGCGGAGCAGCTCGGTGTCCCTCCTGTGCGCATCGACCAGCTCCGAAGCATTGCTGACGACACCCTCGAGCTGGTTCCTGCAACCCTGGCCGTGCGGTACCGAACCGTCCCATTCGAGTCCTCGACCAACGAGCTGCAGATCGCCGCGCTCAACGTCAGCGATCTCGAGCAGCTCGACGCAATCGCCTTCTGCACCGACAAGCGGGTGCGCCCCCATATCGCGAACGAAGCCCGCTTGTTCGAGGCGCTCGAGCGCTTCTACGGAATCGAGTGTCCCCAGCGCTACGGCCATCTTCTGGATCGGCTCAACCGCACCCGCTACCTGTGGAACGTCACCGACGACGACCCGTCGGCAGCGCAAGAGGAGCACGATCCCCTGGGCATGCCGACCGTTCGCTGGATGCGTCCGGACGAAGTCTTCGGCCCCCTGGTCGAGCCACCGAGCCAGGCTGCTGCCCAGCGTGGCGGCAATGGCCGGCCGACCAAGGCTGCTGCCGCGCCCTTACGCTCGACGCCAGCGCCCCGGACAACGGCGCCCCAAGAAGCCAAGGCTCAAGCTGCCAAGGCCCAGGCAACGAAGGCCCAGGCAACGAAGACTGCGCCCGTGCCCTCCCCTGCAGCGAAGCCTCAGCCCAGGCAGCCGCTGCCGAGCACATCTCCCAAAGCGGCTGACAACGGCGGTGAGCGCAGGCACGGC
>CALFAM010000076.1 GCA_937948815.1 uncultured bacterium | reverse complement strand
GGGGCTCATACCGTAGCACCCATGCTTCCAGGTCATGCACACTACGCGTGCTTGGCCCGCCCGCGTTGCCTATCGCTGCAGCGGAGGCGGCTACCAGTCCGACGCGCCTTTCTCTAAAAGGCGCGTATCTGGACTCCTCGTACATGAGGCAGGCGGCAGGCGATGTCGAAGTTCGACCAAGAGCCATCCTTGCCAGAACTTTCGCCAGCTGGTGCCACATCCGGGCTATCGCTGAACCACTGCCACACGGCACAGGACCATCAAGATGGGTACCGGGCAGGAACAAGGGGGGCAATGCCGGCTCGGTGACACTCCCTACCCCGTAAGTCCAGTGATCGGCGGGCGCCGCCCTGGTGCCGAGCCATTCACTCATTCATGCAGAGACCAGCACATCGCGGGGGTGTGCGGATGCGCTCGGTCGCCGTGCGTGCTGGGTCGATGCGTTACAGGGGGTAGACGTGTCAAGAAGCTCGCAGATTCGTACGCAGGCGGTTCCCATCGCCTTCTTCCTCATTTCACTCCTGCTCGCCACGGTCCTGGCGGCACAATCGGCCACGCCCACCGAGGCTGACTTCGAACGTGCCCTCGCTGCGCTTGGCATCGAGGCTTCCGAGGTTCGGGTCTCGATCGTCTATCCGGGTGGCGACTCACCGCTCGATCTCAGCGGCGACGGCATCGTCAACCTGGCGGATCGACGCGCGTTCGTGCTCGCCTTCGGGAGCGCTACTGGCGATCCCAACTTCGACGCTCGCGCGGATTGGGACGGCGACGGCCTGGTGGGGCCTCGCGATCGCTACGCCTTCGCCGCGGCCTATGCCGGTTGGAAGGGCGTCGACCTTGGCACCCGTTACGACGACGGCCACGTGCTGCCCGTGAGCGGCCCGTATATCGCCGGCGCGCTGCCGACACCGAACGCGCTGGCTCGCGCCGTCACGGAGCCCGCTGGGCTCGAGCGCTTCTTGACCTGGGCGGTCGACGGCGAAGTGGCCAGCTCAGGTAGCGTGCTTTCTAGCGCGCTGCAAACGGCCGGCGCTCACCAGATCGATGTGCGGCTTCCGGGCGCCGGTATCGCGGACGAGCGTGAGATCACGGCCTACGAGGTTGCGGTCTATGACCCTACCCGCCAGCGTCTCTTCGAACGTGATCGCGACTACGTGCTGGAAGGTATCGACTATACCTTCAAGGCGTTGACGGAGCCGCCAGGTTTCGCCGACCACGTGCGCTGGCACGCTGAAACGCGCTACGGCATGGTGGACTATGGGCACACCGGCGGCGCCGAATTCGACGTGCGCTTCGCCCATACCTTCGGCACCGAGGACCGTGCGCAGCAGCTAATGGTCCAGGCCGACAGCTTCGTGATCGACCAACAGGTGCAGGGCGCGGGCCAGTTCCCCGCGTCGTTGGCGCATAACCTCTACGACGCCTTCGACAAGCTGAGCACGACGGTCGATGCGAGTGCCAATGAGGCGGCCGCCGGCCGCAAAGTGCTCGCGAACATCCGCGACAACCTGCTCCCCGTCTACTTCGAGGTACTCGACTTCGAGCTCGAGCACCTTGCCCTCGATGCATTTGTCCCCTTCCGCGAGAACGCCGAGACCGAGGTTCTGAAGGCGATCAACACACTGCTCGACAGCCGCACCGATGCCGAGCTGACCGAGATCGTCTATGTCGACTCGGAGCTGCGGCTGCTTCCGGCCGACTTCGCGTTCGACGCCGGACTTCCTGGGCGGATCGTCGCCGAGACCGACGCTGACGGATTTCTGGTGTCCTCGTCCTGGGTCCTCAAGTGGCTGTGGAACCGCTCACAGGCCGTGCTCGGCTGCTTGGCGCAGGGACCAGCCAAGATCATCCACAAGCTGATCGGTGCGCTGCACGGTGCCATTCACGATGGCGCTCTCGACGCAATCGCGGCAGCACCGCCCACCGCGGCGCCTGCCGTATCTGCGACCACCGCAACGCTCACGAAGCCTGCCGTCACGACTCAACCGACGGCAACCCAGCGCGAGGCGAGCGCGACTTTCGACGAGTTGGTCAAGCTTTCGCGGATCATCGTCAACGGTGAGAACGCAGCGAACGGCGGTCGCCAGGTCGTGCGTCGGGTCCAGAACGTCTCCTTGCCGTTTGTCGACCTGATCCTTCGCAAAGCCTTGACCAACGCCGGCGAGGACCGCATGGCCGCATTCCTCGATCGTGGCATGGCTGATGCCGCTGCCGAGCTGACGGCTGTCCTAGCCCAGAACGACGACGCCATCTCGAGCGCGGTGTACTCGGACGTTTCGCTGCTACCCGCCGCGCGCTCGATTCTCGCAGCGGAGGCGGGCATTCGTCGACTGATCGACGGCATACCGGCTGGAACCACGGGCGAGCTCGAAGCACTGCTGGGCAAGGCGAGCGCCGCGGGCGGCTTCGACGTCGTCAAGTGGCTCTGGGACACGATCGTCGGGCTGATCGGCTGCATTCCCAATATCGGCGCACTGCTCGAGAAACTGGTCGGTATGGCGCACGATGTGGCACACCGACCGCCGAATCCCACGATCAGCGAGCCTGGACTGATCGCACAGGCGGCGTTCGAGAAGCTGGTCGACACCGTCATTAGCCTCGAGAACGATCCGACGCGTGGACGCGCTCTGGCGCTCCATGTCCGTGACGAAACCCTACCTGCCGTGCTCGACGTGATCAGCCTCGAGGTCATTGACCTCGGTGAGGCGCATCTGGCCGAGGCTGCCTCGCTGGCCGTAGCAGCCCAACAGAACCGCATGAGCCTGCTCCTCGACCGTACGGACGATCAGCTCAACACCGGCCTCTACGACAACAAGGGTGCGGTGCGAGCCTTTGCCGAGACCTATGCCGAGGTCTTCGGCATAGGCACAGGAATTGGTACCGGCGACGCTACCGGTTCGGGCTTCCAGACTCGCGCGGCTGCCGGCAACGTGTGGAACAGCCTGATGCGCGTCATCAAATGCCTGTCCGAGGGCAGCTCGCAGTCGTCCGCGGCTGCAGTCGCAGCGGGCGATCTGGCCGTGGATGCAACCCAACCACAGACCCGTGCAGACGACGACGGTAAGTCGGACAAGCTGATCTGGGCCATCGAGCAGATCCACAGCTTCCTTCATTGATCGATAACCAAGGAGACCACCCATGAGAAGGAATCGATACCCTGTTCCATCGTTCGCGAAGGCCAATCCGGCCGCCTTCACCAAGGTCGTGCTGGCTACGCTGGTGCTGACCCTGCTCGCGCTCAGCGCCACATCCGCCACGGCACAGGTCACGGTGAAGCCGCCGAGCGACGCCGCGACCCAGAAGTTCGAGGCGCTTAGCTACGACGTGCTGTCGCCGCAGGCCGCAACCCTCCGTCTCGTCCACCACGATCCGCCACGCATCTTGATTGATCGCCAGGTCGACAACGAGGCGGACTTCAATGCGTACCTGGCAACCAAGCCCGACTCGGTGACGCTGGTCACCACCATCGACGACCTCTTGGGGCGGCACCAGGGCTTTCTCGATCTCGCGGCATCGCGCGACGTCAACATCATGGTCGCCGCGTTCGGCAAGCTCGACGAGCTCCAAGTGCTCGTGCTCGACGCCCTCGGCGTTCCCCTTGCTGACCGGATTACGCCCGCGAACGAGGCCGAAGGCATGGTGATCGTCCAGTACCTTCGCGACTGGAACTTCGGCTACCTGATCGGCGACTCCGGCTACCACCGTGGCAGCGGTGTCGCGCGCGGCAATCTGCCGTTCAAGGTTGACTTCGGCGGCTTCAGTGCTGATGGAGTCACCGTCGACGGCACGATCCTCGACGGCGGCCCCTGGTGGCTGGAGCTGCTGCGCGCGGCGCTCGAAGAACCGTTCTGGAACAAGATGCACTACCTCTCGGGACACACCCTCGGCTGCTTGGGCGTCGACTGGTGGACGGCCCTCAAGATCCTCTATCGCTGGGAAGTCTTCGAGCAGCAATGGGGGTTCGGTGAGGACATGTGGGGCGTGATCTGGGATTTGATCTGGGGCATGACCGGCTACCTCGACGGCAGAGACGGCTGGTTGCCGGACTGATCGCTCGATGAGTGGTTGGGGCGCCCACGCGTAGAGGAGGAAACGCGTGAGCGCCCCCATTTTTGGATGCTGTAATCAGGTGCCATGCGAATGTCGACGTCGGCTGCCTCGGGCTCAGGCACCAGTGCCAATCAGGTGCCAATCAGGTGCCATCCGAATGTCAACGCCGGCTGCCTCGGGCTCAGGCACCCAGCCAGCCCTTGACGATGGCTGCGCGCTCTTGGCTGACGACGGGATCGAATGGAGGCTTGGGATGCAGTTTGACCCGGAGGCGCGACTTCGCGAGGGTCACGACATCGACGACCGCGTCGATGGCAGCGAGGGTGCGGCGGTCGAGGCGCATGAAGCGTGGCGGGTTCAGGCGCTCGGCGATTCGGTCAAGGGAATGGTCGACTGCGAAGCGATCGCCCGCGGCAGTGACCAGGTAGACCAGGCCATCACGGTAAGCGTAGGCGATGTCCGTCGCCGCCACCGACAGCAGCCGTGGGCCGCGGCGGACCAGGAAGCGATCCACGGCCATATGAGGCTGGGGCTCGATCGTTCCCGGGGCGACTGACGCGGAGACCTGTGGTGCCCGTGATCCCGCTGTGCGTCGCCGAAAACGATCGATCGCGACCGCGAGTTTCGCAGCCTCGATTGGCTTCAGCAGATAGTCGACACTGTTGGCCTCGAAGGCTCGGAGCGCGTAGGCGTCGAAGGCCGTCGTGAAGATCACCGGTGCCGACAGGGCGGTCCGGGCGACGATGTCGAATCCGAGACCGTCTCCGAGCTCGATGTCGAGAAAGACGAGCTCAGGCGGTAGCTCGCGGCTAAGCCACTCGGTTGCTTCGTGGACGCTTCGCAGCGTGGCGACGACTTCGGCCTCGGGTGCCGCGATCGCGAGCAGGCGCACGAGTCGTCGCGCTGCCGCGGGCTCATCCTCGATGATCAGCGTGCGCATAGGACTCGACATCGAGCACGGGAACGCGGACTGTAAAGCGCCCATCACTCTGTTCGACGGTAAACGGCCTGTCGGTGAGCAACGAGTAGCTTCGTTCGAGGGTCGCGAGGCCGATCCCATCGTGGTGACGCGCGGGCTTGGGTCGATGCGCGTGATCCACGATCAGCGTGTCCCCCTCAGGTGTCGACCGGACGGCGATGGTGACGGCCAGCGGGTGTCGGGGCGTCACCTCGTTGTGCTTGACCGCGTTCTCGATCAAGGTCATGACGGTCATCGGCACGACCGCAGCGGTAGGCTTTCGGGACGCATGGGTCACGATCAACCGGAAGGCGTCTTCGAAACGATGACCGAGTACGAATCCCAACGCTTCAGCGGAAGCCAGCTCTTCGTCGAGGGGAACGACCTCCCGGTCGCCATCACGGAGCACATGCCGGTAGAGCGCCGCCAGCTCTTCGACGTAGCGGGTCGCACGGACTGGATTTTCCGGGATGATCGCGGCAAGTGTCGAGAGGCTGTTGAAGAGGAAGTGTGGATCGAGCTGCCGCCGGAGTGCGGCGAGGCGAAGCTTGGTCTGCTCTTGCTCGAGGGCGCGGGTCGCGATGACGGCGCCTCGCCACCGTTCGAGGTGCCCGCGAGCGAGGACCGTCGCCGCCAGCACGCCGGCAAGGATCGCCCCGATTCCCGAGGCTGCTGCGAGCTGTTGCCACCCGAATGTCGTGTTGATGCCCAGGCCACGAATCTCGTAGAGCCGGAGGATGCAATACGAGAGGTTGAAGATGGCGATCCCGGAAGCCACACATGCGACGGCGAACGCGAGGGTCCGACGCCCTGCGCGTTCCGGCTCACACCATCGCACCGCGGTTGCGCGGTCGATGCGCACGAAGAGCCACCACAGCAAGGCCTGGACGCCCAACAGCCAGAGCAATCCGTAGAGGGCAAAGCCGGTCGGCTCGCGAAACCGGCTGAGGAGCATGACCAGCCCATAGATGACGAGCGTGCTCGCGGCGGAGACGAAAAATCCGGTTCCGAGTCGACGAGCCTGACGCGTTGCCTTCACCGCGCCTCGGGCGCCTTCACGCTGTCTGGGTTTCCCGCGAAGCCGTTGCCCTGAAACAACGTGGCCGGGTGTCCTCGGTCGATCATGACCGCCATATCGTAGCGGAGGAGCAGCGACGCGAACGCCGGGAAGTGCTGCAGGTACCATGCATGCTGGGGACGCAAGGATCGCAGGTCGAATAGGTGCCAGCCCATTGTCGTGCTCGGTAGATCGACAAGGGAGCCGACGCTGCGGTAGCCCGGGCTGCTGAGATCGATCGGCATGGCCGAGGCCGCCTCCGGCAAGAAAGGCAGCCAACCGTTGCGCTCGCCAGCGCGTGCGAGAACGAGGACATGGAGCGACTCCGTGTCGTTCAGCTCCGCCAACTCGGCGAGGAGGTTGCCGATGTCGGCGATTCCGAGGGTACTGTGGCCTCGTCCGACGTGGTTCGCTCCCATCTTGACGAAGAGCTGGCGCTCGTCGCCCAGGCGCGCAAAGTAGGCCGCGAGTTGGCGCTTCATGAGGCGTGCGCGGTCAGCGTTGTTGTGGTGGAACCGCTGGGCGAAGAAGTGCCCGTAAACCGTGTGACTGGCGGCCAGCGCATCGATCGATTCGAGGGCCTCTCGGTCGTCGCGGTCGCGGAAGTGCGCTCGAATCGCCGGCCAGGCATCCGGCAAGGGGGCACTCATGAACATCTTCGCGGCCTCTGGGTTGCCGGCCGCGACGATCGCTCGAAAAGCCTCCCGCTCACGGTCACGCAGCAGAGCAAGTTGGGCTCTGATCGCTTCGTCATCGGTTCGCTCGGCCAGATCGACGAGCAGACGCTGCGGGCTGAGAACGAACTCCTGATCGATGCCCCAGATCGGTTCCGTCAGAGATGACTGCGCCGCGACGGTGCGTAGCAGGCGGGCCTCCTCTTCGTACGTTGCGAAGGGGATGGCGAAAGGCGTTGCGTTGTAGAAGGTGTCGAAAGCCGTGAGCCCG
>CALFAM010000075.1 GCA_937948815.1 uncultured bacterium | reverse complement strand
TCGATCGCGGACACCTGCGCAAGGCAGATCTCTACCGCTTGCTGAAGGTCCAGATCACGGACACCATCTTCGAGTTGGTGACCTGGGACCGAGGACGCTTTCACTTCGAGGTCGATGAGCTCAACCTGCTCGATGACTTTGCCCTCGAGCCTCAAGAGCTGCTCGAAGATCTCGACCTCAACACCCAGATGCTGCTGCTCGAAGCGACCCGAATCTTCGATGAGCGCCAGCAGCGCAAGCGGGAAGAGCGCGAGCTTGCGCGGGCGGCTGTCGGGCAGCCCATCGCTGCGGTTCCGGCGGTCAGCGGCGGCGCCGACGCCGAGGACGCCACGGCGCACGACAGCCTGAGCGGGACCCGGCCGATGCCGGCGCTGCCCGAGTCACCGAGCCCAGTGGTGGTGGTGCGGTGCCAGGTGGTGAGCGACGATGAAGAGCTGGTTCCCGCGCTGCGCGCCAAAGTCCCCGAGCCCTTGGCGCGGGTGGTCGGTGTGTCTTTGCGGGAAGCGGGTAACAAGCTTCCGGGCGACAGCGTGTCGCCGATGGTGGTGCTCGACCTGCGCGGCGGGGCTGACCGTGCCCAGCTCCCACAGCTCGCGCGGACCCGCCCCGCTGCGCCCGTGATCGCGCTGGTCGCGAGCCCGGACGAGGCCGGCGCGGCCTACCGTGCGGGGGCCGTGTCCGCGGTGAGCGAGATCTCGGAGCTGGCACACGCTTGTCGCAGCCTGGTGCGGGTGCTGAGCCATCCGCAACCTCACGGCGCCTTCGGCTTCGGCACCCATACCGGTTTCGGCCGCTTCCGGCGGGTCGTATACGAGGTGCAGTCCGGCCTGATCTCAGCGACCATGGCGCTGAACCTCATGCACGTGATTTCTGAGTCGGTAGAGCGTGCCGTGCTCTTCCTGGTTCGTGGCCGTCGGATGGTCGCCGTGGGCGCCTTCGGATTTGCCGGCGATGGCCGTTCCCTCGCCGAAGCGGCGCGGGCGCTGCGACTCGAGCCGTCCGAAAAGAGTGCCCTGCGTCGCGCTTGCGTCGAGGGACAGCCGGTCGTGGCACCGTTTTCCGACGCCCACCTACCCCCGGCATTCGCCGCATTGATCGGCGCGCCCGCTTCGGGGCAGGCGGTGATCTTTCCGGTACTCGGCGCGCAGCGTGTGATCTCGGTGATCTATACCGACAATGGCGCGCTCGACGAGGCGATCCAGGACATCCGCATTTTGGAGCTTGCGACCGCGCAGGTCGGCGTAGCCCTCGAGAACGAGCTCATGCAGCAAGAGCTCGCCGACCAGGGCTTGGCTTCGTGGTTGGAGGGTACGGACCTGCACCCTGGCGCTCCACGCCTCTAGCGGTTCGGTCTATCTCAGGCGGCCGAATCCGAGAACGCGCCGAGCACGCCGAGCACAAAGTCGATATCGGCGGGCGTATGCTCCGCAGACACCTGAAAGCGAATCTCCTCGTCGCCCTTGGGCACGACCGGGAAATTGAGTCCGGTCGCGAGCACGCCGTTGGCCTTCAGGTGCGCGACCAGCGCCGAGGTTCGCGCGGTTTCCCGCACCATCAGCGGAACGACGGGGTGCTCGCCGGGAATCGTCTCGAAGCCGAGATCGACCAAGCCTTTCTCGAAGCGTGCGGTCATGGCACGCAGATGCTCGAGCAGGGCCAGCCCTTCGTCACTATCGAGCACCGTGAGCGCCTGACGCGCTGCCGCGGCTTCTGCCGGCGTGATCGGATTCGAGTAGATGTAGGTCGGTGCTGACTCGCGCAGGAAGTCGACCACCTGCTGGCTGCCGACCACGTAGCCACCATTGACCCCCAGCGCCTTGCCGAGGGTCGCGACCAGAATGTCGACGCCGGTCGCGCCGGTGTATTCCTCGGTCCCGCGCCCCGAATGCCCGAACGCGCCGACGCCGTGCGAGTCGTCGACCACGAGCACGACGCCTTCTGGGAACGCGTCGTCATGCGCGCGCACGATGGTCGCCACCTCGTCGAGGGGCGCGTGATCGCCGCGCATGCTGAAGATGCCGTCGGTCACCACGATGACGCGTCGACAGGTCCCGCGAGCGACAGTGAGCTGCTCGTCGAGCGCCTTCATGTCGTTGTGCGGATAGACGCTCTTGACACTCGGGCGCGCCAGCCGAATCGCGTTGATGATGCAGTTGTGGTTGAGCGCATCGCTGATCACCGCGGTTTCTTTGCTGATCAGCGAGACCAGGGTGCCGACGATGGCGGCATAGGCGGAGCTGAAGATCATGCCCGCTTCGCGGTGATGGAAGGCTGCGAGGTCCCGCTCGAGATCGACGTGGTGCTGGTAGGTGCCGCTGATGAAACGGACGGCGCCAGGGCCGGTTCCGAACGCGCGGCTGGTGACTTCCTCAGCCTCGATCACGTCATGCCGGTGGCCCATCCCGAGATAGCCGTTGGCGTTCATCTTGATGAAGGGGCGATCGCCCTGTCCCTCGAGCAGGAAACGCGGCCCGCGCTCGCCGTCGGCGGGCAGCAGTTTGACGATGACGTCTTCCGCACCTTTCAGAATGCCCTTGGCGCCGCGTTCTTCGAGATCGGCGGCCAGTGCGTGATGCAGTCGGTCGAGCGGCATGGTGGCTCCTAGAGGATGGTCAGGGCTTCGCGCCTGCGGCCGTTTGCAGGTTCGATTCCGCGTGGTTGTTGCGGGATGAGAGATTCTCGAGCATGTCGCGGACCAACGCCGGCAGGTCGTACTGTGGCGACCAGTCCCACTCTTCGCGCGCCGCGCTGTCGTCCAGCGACTCGGGCCAGCTGTCGGCGATTGCCTGGCGTACCGGGTCGATCTGGTAGTCGATGGTGAACTCCGGTATGTGGACGCGAATCTCCGCGGCCAGCTCTTCCGGCGTGAAGCTCATGGCCGTGATGTTGAAGGCATTTCGGTGGCGGAGCCGAGAGGGGTTGGCGGCCATCACCTCGATGATGGCCCGGACGGCGTCGGGCATATACATCATGTCGAGCCGGGCGTCTGGCCGCAGGAAGCAGGTGTAGCGACCGTGGCGCACCGCGGCGTGGAAGATCTCGACCGCATAGTCGGTGGTGCCGCCGCCCGGCGGCGCGACGTAGGAGATCAGGCCGGGAAAGCGGACGCCCCGGGTATCGACGCCGAACCGCTGGTAGTAGTAGTCACACAGCAGCTCGCCAGCGACCTTGGTGACGCCGTACATGGTGGTCGGCCGCTGGATCGTGTCCTGCGGTGTTTGCTGCCGCGGTGTGTCGGCACCAAAGGCGCCGATCGAGCTCGGAAAGAACACCGAGCAACCGTACGCGCGCGCCACTTCCAGCACCCGGTAGAGGCCATCCATGTTCACCTGCCAGGCGACGTGGGGTTTCTCTTCGGCGGTGGCGGAGAGGAGGGCGGCAAGGTGGTAGATGGCGGTGATCTCGTGCTTGCGCACGACATCACGAAGTTGATGAACATCGGTTGCATCGACGTATTCGAACGGACCTTCGCGATCGGCTCGCTCCATCCGGATATCGGAGGCGATCACGCGGTCGGCGCCGCCGCGTTCGCGCAGCGCAGCAACCAATTCGGAACCGATCTGGCCGAGGGCGCCAGTCACGAGAATTTTGCCGGGGGACGCTTGGTCTTCCATGAGACGTTGGATGGTACCCACTTCGGGCGTCGATGCAAAGCGTCTCTTTCCTTCGATCGCGTCACCCGCGCACGCACGGCTCGATGCCCGCGCCCGCCCACGCGAGTGCTCGCTGGCAGCCGAGCTTGGCGTCGGTTCGCGGTACTGTCCGTGATCGCCGTGCCGATCTTTCAACCTCGCGCGGAAGATGTATGAAGATTGTGTAAAGATGGCGCCGCAGCAGATGGAGCTTCATCTTTCGAGCGGCCATCGGATCACGGAGGACGTGACGATGTGCGGCTCCCGAGCCTTCGCCGGTACGGCGTCCCGTCAACGGTGCGCTTCCCTTCAACAGCCTAACGCCATCGTTGGAGTTTCATGCGAACGACCAGTCCGATCGCCACGCTCTTCGGCCGATCGCCCATCAAGCCGCTGCAGCAGCACATGCAAGCAGCGCAGCAGTGTGCTGCGGAGGTCATTCTCCTCTTCGAGGCACTCGCGGCAGGGGAGAACGAGCGCCTGTCCGAGCACCGCAAGAAGATCGATGGCTTCGAGAACCGAGCGGACGAGATCAAGAACGAGATTCGCGCACACCTGCCGCGCAGCCTCTTCATGCCGATCGATCGCAGAGATTTCCTGGACATGCTGAATGCCCAAGATTCGATCGCCGACACGGCTCAAGACATTGCGGACCTCGTAGTGCTGCGGCAGATGCCCATCCCAGCGACCTTTGGCGACACGCTGCAGCGCTATGTCGTGCGCAGCGTCGATGCGGTGAACCAATGTCGGCTCGTCATCAACGAGTTCGACGAGCTTCTCGCCGTCAGCTTCGGTGGCCGAGAGGCTGCTCGCGTCACCGAGATGGTGGCCGAGCTCTCGCGGATCGAGTCGGAGAGCGATCGTTTGGAAGAGGCGCTGGAACGCGCTCTCTTCGACGCCGAGGACGACATGAAGCCGATTGACGTCGTCTTCTGGTACCGCACCCTCGGCCTGATCGGTGATCTGGCCGACTACGCCGAAGATGTCGGCGATCGTCTCCGACTACTCATCGCCCGCTGAGGAATCGCCATGGAATTCGCATCGCTGTTCATCGCACTGGCGGTGATTTTCGGCCTCTACATGACCTGGGGCGTGGGCGCGAACGACGTCGCCAACGCCATGGGTACGTCGGTTGGCTCGGGTGCCATCACGGTCAAGAAGGCCATCATCATCGCCGGGGTCTTCGAGTTTGCGGGTGCTTTCCTGGCCGGAGGACACGTCACCGGCACCATTCGGAAGGGGATTATCGATACCGCCTTCGTCCCCGCTCCCGAGATTCTCGTCTACGGCATGCTCTCCGCGCTGCTCGCAGCCGGCATCTGGCTGATGGTCGCCAGCTACATGGGGTGGCCGGTATCGACCACGCACACCATCGTCGGTGCGCTGGTCGGCTTCGGAATCGCCGGGCTGGGCGTGGAGTCCGTTGCGTGGGGCAAGGTCGGGAGCATCGTGGCCAGCTGGGTGGTGTCCCCGTTGCTCGGTGCCACGATCGCCTTCATGCTCACAGTCAGCGTGCGACGCCTGATCCTC
>CALFAM010000074.1 GCA_937948815.1 uncultured bacterium | reverse complement strand
CCTATTGAGCCACTACGGCAAGTGATGTGACGCGACACCGGTGAGCTGGCTACTGAATCTGTTCGGCCGAAATTCGATGCGCCGCCTGGCCATGCCAGCGGCTGCTGTGCTCTGCGCGCTTCCGATTCTTCGATTCTTGCGTGGTTACACCTGGCCGATGGCCCTCGTTACCGCATTTGCGATCGGCGCGCTGGCCTACGCGCTTCGCCGCACCGTGTTCCACGTGCACATGGCTCAGCAGGCGCACCTACTTCCGCCTGCCGAAGAGGTGGATACCGACAATGGGCTGACCGCGCCCGAGGATGAGGGACCACTTGCCCCAAATCGAGAAGGAGACGAGCGCTAGGCGAAACGAGCTCCGCAACGATCGGGCCCCTTGCTGAGTGATGGCGAGCGGAGCGCCGTCGTCATGCGGTTGGCGGTTGGATGCTGCCGGTCGTTCCCGAGGCTGGAAGATTTCTGGCGCGGCGCCAGGGCCACAGCACCAGGCCGGCCAGTAACAGACCGTGAACGGCGCCCCCTACCGTCAAGCCGACGAGGAGCAGGAACATCCACGCGGAGACCAGGGCGCAAGCGAGATAGAGGCGAAGACGAGGTTGGTGAATCACGCCCTGACGATAGCAAAGCGAAGATGGTTGGCGGGTCCCCGGCCTCGGACGAGCCATCCAGACTGCAGGAGGAACGGTACATGAGAAAACGCGTAGGGGCCTTGGGACTCGCAATGGTGGGTGTGCTGGGCACGGGCTGTGCCCAGCAAGAGGTCGAACCGGCCGGCGAAGCGCCACTCGAGACCGTGGACATCGCTGAGGACACCGACTTTGCGCCCGAGAGCGACCCTCGAGCGGCACCGCGGCAGGGCCAGCTCGCGGGCATCTTGCCGTCAGACTTTCCGGGTGACCTGCCGCTCTACTTGCCTGCGAGTGTCGAGGGCGTGGGCGCGGCTGGAGGCAAGCGGAGGGTATCGCTCACCTCGACTTCGTCACCGGAGCAGGTCCGCGCAGGGCTCGCCGCATCCCTCAGCAGCCGCGGCTGGGAAGGCAACGTAGGGCTCGGTGAGAGCACGGTGAGGAAGGCTGGCCGCACGGTTCACGTGTCGATCGAGAAGCAACGCTTCGGAAGCCTCTACACGTTCGCGTACTGAGCCGAGCGGCGAACCTGCCGCGACCACCGCCTGACGAGGCCCTCGCGGGCCCGACGTTGGACACCGTCCCGTGCGGGGACGCCAATGACTCAGGAAAGGTGAGCGGAGACGAGGGTTTTCGAGCTACTGAGCCAGTCGGCGACGGACTGGCCGCCGAGGCGCACGAAGAGCATGGGAAGGCCGAGCAAGGCGATCGTCAGCACGCCCGCGAACCAGCGAATGGCCGTTTGACCGAAGCTGAGGGGCTCGTCGTCCTCTGCACGGGCTTCCAACCCCGCCCAAGACATGCCGGGGGTCTGACCCCAGAACGCCAGCGGGACGACGCAGTAGAGAAACGAGAAGCATGCGGCCAAGAGGGCGAAGGCGGGCCAGTCGCCAGCCGTCGGTCTCACACCGAGGAGAATGGCGCCACCGGCCCCTGCGACGACGGCCAGTGAAACGGCGGCGAGGTCGGCAACACCGGCCTGCAGACGCATGACCATCGAGGCTGCCGTCAGATCCTCCGCTTCGGTTGCTGCCATCGCTGCGGCTTCCTGCTCGGTCACGAAGAGCTTGCTCCGGCCGTCGGCGGGTGACTCGTGGGCTTCTTCACGTTCCTCGGCGTCTTCCGCCTGGGCCCGATACGCGTCCACGGCGGCAGGCTCCGCGCCTTTCGCAGGCGTCGTCTGCGGGCGAGGCGTGGGCGAATCCTCATCCGTGCGCTCGATCTCCGGAGCGCTCGACCCTTGCTGCTGGAGCGGCAAGTCGAAGAGCGAGTGCGGCACACTCTCGGGAGATGAAGGCTGAGGGTCTCGTCTCATCTTCGCGTCATCCTCACGTCCGGGACGGGAGGTATTTGACGTAGATCCTGTAGAGCAGATCCTGGGGCCGCGTTCGGTACGTCTCGGCGAATCCGAGCATCCGCTGAATGGTCTCGTTTTCCGGCTCGACTTCGAGCGCAGACTGCAGCAGCGCCGCTGCGTCGGCGGGCGTACCGCGTTGGAGCGAGCGGAGGGCGAGGTTGTAGTAGCTGTCGGCAATCAGCAAGCGGAGATCAGGATTGCCTGGATCCTCGTCATGCTTGCGCCAGAGATCGGGCAACACGCGCTCCCATTCGGCCGCCTCGAACGACTCCAGCTCGCTTGCGATCGGGCCGAGGTTGCCCTCGATCGACTCGGAGAGAAACAGCTCGTCACCTTCGAGATCCTTGATGGTGCCGGCCCGCGTCAGGTAGCGGCGCGCCCGGATGTTGTGGCCGGCCGACAGCGCGTCGCGCGCAGCGCCGACCAACGTGGCTCGTCGTGCCTGAATTTCCGGCGACAGGCTTGCTTCTGCATCGTCCGCCGGCGTCTCCACCGGCTCGGCCGCGGCCCGGTACTGCGTGAGCAGGGCCTGAGCCTGGGCGTGCGCAGGATCGTCAGCGCCGACACCTTCGAGGAGCTCGATGGCGGTATCGGTGTTGCCCCGCTCGAATAGCGCTGTCGCGCGCCGGAGCGTTGCGCTGACGGCGGCCGGAGCCTGTTGCTCACCAGAAGCGTTGGGGAAGAGCGCGTCGCGGGAGCGATAGAGCAAGAAGCCACCGACCACGACGACCAGGAAGACCAGCGCGCCGATCAGCATCAGGCGGCGATCGGTGCGCTTGACCGCCACCATACGGTCTCGCTCGACCGCGGCTTCCAGGGAGGGTGTTCCCTCGCCGTCGACCATGGGGGCGTCGCCAGGTTCTGGAAGGTCCATCCCCTCGGAAGCGAGCGGGCTCGGGCGGCTCGGGGTCTGACCACTCTCGATCTGCTCGAGATACTCCGAGGCCATGGCGTGGCCGGGTTGCAGCTCGAGCACGCGGCGGAACGACGCTGCCGCGCCTTCGAGATCACCCGTGTCGATTTTGGCGAGGCCGTCGTGAAAAACCTCGTCAGCTTGCCGCTCGGCCTCGGCTTTCTGCTGGCGGGCGCCCTCGATCCGCCGCGAAGCTTCCGCGTTGTCGATATCGATCAGGAAGATCCGGGACCAGATGTCGATGGCGCCTTGCAACTCACCCTGATCGAGCGCTTGCTGGCCCTCTTCGAGGAGCCCAGTGATCCGATCCGATCCGCCGCCGTCGCTCCCGGCTTCCGGTTGGGCGTCTACGGGTGGCGCCAGTTCCACGGGGTTGCTGAACGCGGGCTCGGCGGCGACATCAGCGCCACCGGAAAACGAGTCGTTGGCGAGATTCAGCGGCTCGGCCGGGAGTGCCCCGAGGTCGAGGTCCGCTGAGTCGTCGCGTAGCAGGCCCGGGAGGGCGTTGTCGTCCTCTTCCAAGCTGAGCAGCGGCGCATCGTCCACGGGGCCGGTTGGATCGACCTCCGGAGCGGCTGGCATGGGTGCTGACGGCGCCATCTCCAGTGGGGGCGCCGGCGCTGGTGCAGCCGGAGCCTGTCCTGCCTGGGCCTGGCTCAGCGCGGCGAGCTCAGGGTTCTCGGGGTCGAGAATGCGGGCCTTGGCGATCAGCTTCTCGGCCTCGTCGAGCTTGCCCTCGGCTTGGGCACGCCGCGCCGCGTCGATGAACGAGCCTACGTACTGACTCGTCTCGAGACGGGTCTGCGCTTCGGTCACCATGGCCGCGAGCTGCGGATCGGCCTCGACCGCGCTTCGCTGGTTGGCGGCGATCTGAAGAACTTGCTCGTGCTGTCCGCGGGCGATCAAGTCCTGGAGGACGACGCCGAGGCCGCCTGCCGCCGCCGCGGGCGCCGGTGCTTGCGGTGGCGGTGTCGCTGCGGGAACCGTGGTCGGGCGGGTGGCGGACATGTCAGGTCCACTCATGCCGGGGCCGCCGCCAGGAGATGACGGGCCGGCGAGCACGATACCGCCATCGTCCGTCAGACTGTCGAGCTCGGGGAGCGTGGAGAACGTGTCCGACGACTCCCCCATCGGGGCATTAGCGATCGCAAAGTCATCACTCGGAACGCTCGCCGCCGGGGCTTGGGGCGCGGCGGGGGCGCTCCACAGATCGTCTGCGGTGACGATCTGCTGGTCGTCCCCCTGGACGCCGGCTCCTGGGGCGACCGCGAAGAGGTCCTCGACCGCGATCGGCCGCTCGGTAGCCTTGAGCCGATCTCGGAGCAGCGTCGCGGGCCGGAAGAGCGGGTCCATGCCGAGGATGAATTCACATCCGAGCTGAGCCTCACTCTCGTTGCCTTTCGACACGAGGTCCACGGTCTGTTGGAAGGAGCGAAGAATCCGTTGCTGGACCTCCGCAGACAGCGATGTATTACCCGGATAGCTCATAGGGGATCGAGGCTTCGAGGCACCATGGAAAGGCGACGCTCCATGCTAGCAAAGTCGCCTCGGAAGTAAACTAGCGCAGATGCATCTCCAGCGACTGCCAGAAGCTCCGCACACCAACACGCCGTCGATTCGCTCGCGGTGAACCGACCCGATTCCCACGATGCTCTTCGAGTGTGTACCGAACGTCAGTGAGGGTCAGGATCCGGGCCGGATCCGTAGCCTCGTCGAAGCCGTGTCCACTGCGGACGTCGCGGTCCTCGACGTGTCGTCCGATCGTGACCATCATCGCACGGTCCTGACGCTTGCTGGTAAATCCGAGCCGTTGATCGAGGCGCTTTTGTCACTCTATGCCACGAGCATCGGCGATCTTAGCCTAGATCGACATCATGGCGTGCATCCGCGCATTGGCCTCGTGGATGTCGTCCCGTTCATCCCGCTCGCGGGCGCGACCTTGGATGATGCGGTGTCGGTTGCCGAGCGCCTCGGTGAGCAGGTCGCGACGCGATTCTCGTTGCCCGTCCTGCTCTACGGCGCGGCGGCGCGCCGGCCTGAACACCGGGAGCTTGCCGCGATCCGGCGGGGCGGCCTGTCTGGCTTGGCAGACCGCTTGGGAGACACTGAGATGCCGCCGCGCGTCCGCCCCGACTTCGGCCCTGCCCAACTTCACCCCACTGCAGGCGCCACGGCGATCGGGGCGCGGGACGTGCTGATCGCGTTCAATGTCGTGCTCGACACGGACGACGTGGCGATCGCACGTCGGGTCGCGGCCCGTGTGCGGGAGAAGGGAGGCGGCCTCCCGGCCGTGCGCGCGCTCGGTCTGCCGCTGGCCGAACGGGAACGGGCGCAGGTGAGCATGAATCTGCTCGACTACCGCCAGACGTCGCCGATTCAGGTGTTTCGCAGGATCGAGGCCGAGGCAGCGAATTGGGGAGTCTCCGTACTCGACAGCGAGATCGTCGGCCTGGTGCCCGCCGCCGCGTTGGGCCCGGGCGACGCGGCGGCGCTGCGCCTGGGCCCCCATGGCGTCCTCGAGGACCGGCTTTCAGCAGCAGGCTTCTAGCAGCCCGTCGACAAACGCTTGCCGCGCTACGAGCGAGCCTTTTCCGCCGAATCTTCGTTGCCGAGTGGGCTTCCCTGTCCCCGACATTCTCGAGTTGCCTGCGGGTCTCCGCCTTGAGTCGTCGCGAAAGCGCTCCGCTTTCGGATCCGCCAGACTGGCTCGCGCAGTGTGCGACGGACCATGTGCCGCCCGCCGATCGCCCGCGACCGAGCGATCCGGGTGGGCCGGCTACGACGCGGCGTCGGACCGCGAGGTCAGCTGGTCGAACAGGCGCTGGGGCAGACCGCCGAAGGCTCCCGAAGACATGGTGACGGCAACGTCCCCATCCTGGACGGTCTCGAGCGCCATGGCGAGCATCTCCTGGTCTGCTGGACAGGCGACTGCATCGATTCCTGCAGCGCGTAGGCGCGTGACCAGCGCGGCGCGGTCGAGGCGCTGATCGCCCAGGCGGTCATGATGAAAGATCGGCGCCAGGATCACGGTGTCGGCCTGAGCGAACGCCTGCACGTACTGCTCGAGAAGAAACGCCCGGCCGGCGGTCAGGCTGCGGGGCTCGAAGAGCGCGACCAAGCGCCTGCCTGGGAAACGCTCGCGGAGCCCGCCGAGGGACGCCGCCACGGCCGTGGGGTGGTGCGCGAAGTCGTCCACCACGGTCACGCCGCGGGCGGTTCCGAGCGTCTCCAGGCGCCGCTTGACGCCGCGGAACTCGGCCAGTGCGGCAGCGACCCTGGCGGGGTCGAGCCCATCGTGGCGCGCGGCTGCCCAAACTCCCAGCGCGTTGGCAATGTTGTGATGACCGGAGATCGGCAGCCTGATCTCGATGGTCCCGCCGCGACCGTCGTCGAGCGTGAACCGGCTGCCTTCGGGGCCGGTGGCGATCGGGCCCAGGGGCCGAACATCGTTCTCGGGGCCGAGTCCATAGGTGATGACGGTGGCGCCGGCGTGGTCAAGAACGGCGCGGACCTCGGGGCCATCACCACACGCGACGACAGCGCCCGTCGGCGGCACCAACGCCACCAGACGCCGGAATGCTTCCAGCATCGCCTCATGACTCGGATAGAGGTCGACGTGATCGTGCTCGGCGCTGGTCAGGATCAGCGTGTCCGGTTGGTAGTGCAGGAACTTGGCGCCACGGTCGAAGTACGCGGCATTGTATTCGTCGCCTTCGATCACGAACCGCGAGCCCGTCCCGAGGCGAAAGCTCTGGTCCATTCCGATCGGCACACCTCCGATCAAGAAGCCGGGCTCTTCACCGCAGCGGTCGTAGACCCAGCTGGCAATCGCGGTGGTGGTCGTCTTGCCATGGGTGCCGGCGATCACCAGCGGCGTGCGGCCAGCGAGCAGAAATCGCGCGATGGCTTCGGGCATCGACTGCCGCGGCAGGCCAACCGCGTCGACGTGGCGAGCCTGCTCGTTGCTGCGCGGTACGGCATTGCCGACGATCACGAGGTCTGGAGGTGGCTCCAGGTGTCCAGGGTCGAAGCCGACGCGCGGAACAATGCCGGCGGACGCCAGAAGGGTGGACATCGGAGGGTAGAGCGGGCCATCCGAGCCCCGCACACGGTGGCCGAGCTCTTTGAGCAAGCAGGCCAGAGGCGCCATGCCCGTCCCGCCGATCGCAATGCAGTGAATGTCGAGCCCGGAAGCGGCGCTGCCGCGCGGATCCGCGGACGAGGAAGAGGATTTCGGCATGGCAGAAAGGAGAAGGCTATTCGAGGTTTACAGAGTCCTGACCGGCGATCGCGCGCGGGGAAGGTTGGGCGTTATACCATTCAACAAGCGATTGCCGGATCAACGGAACCCGGCTCGCCGGCATCGCGTACGATCGTGCTGCGTCACGCCCTAGCGATCGTCCACCGTTTTCCCGTCGGAGATCCCTTGGGGATCGTACCGCAGACCCAATCATAAGGAGACTGTCTATGCCGCTGCGTTCGTTGATGCTGCCCGTGATCGCCGCAGCCATGCTGGCGTCGCCGGCGCTCGCCGCGCCGCGTGCTGTGGTTGATGTGCCGATCAAGAATTTCGATATTGTCGCCAAGGGCGAGATCATCAAGCACACGTTCACCATTCGGAACGAAGGCAACTCCGTGCTCGAGATCACCGAGGTCCAGCCCGCGTGTGGCTGCACGGTGGCACGGTTCGATCCCAAAATCGCACCGGGGGGGACTGGCAAGATCCACGCCGACCTCGACACCCTGTCTTTCGACGGTCCGATCGCGAAGTCGGTGTACGTCTACACCAACGACCCCGAGACACCGCGGATCGATTTGGTGATCAAGGCGGATGTCCGCCCCTTCGTGGGCATCCACCCGGGGTACGCGCGTTTCAGCTACGTCCAAGGTGAGTCGACCGGCACCATCGGTCAGACCATCTGGGCACCGGATGGACGCGATCTCGAGATCCTCTCGATCAACAATCCCTATACGCACATCAAGGTCAGCCACCGGGTCGCGACAGAAGAAGAGCGTCAGGGAGACAAGCCCGGCAAGCAGTGGCGCGTCGATCTGACGATTCTCGCCGACGCGCCCGTGGGCGCGCTTCGCGACTACATCGTCGTCGAGGTGGATCACCCGAAACAGCAGAAGGTACAGATCCCGGTCTCGGGATTCGTGCGGCCCCGCCAGCATGCGACCCCCAAAGTGGTCGACTTTGGTGATGTGAAAGGCGCCGATCTGCCATACGAGCGCGTGATCGCCTTCACCAGCTTCATCACCAAGAGCGTCGATCTGACCGAGGTCGATACCGGCATCGAAGGACTGGTCGCCGAGGTCACGCCGCTCGGTGACGATGGCCATCGTTTTCAGGTGATGCTGCGGCTGATGCCCGAGATGGCCAAAGGCTCGTTCGAGAGCACCATCCGGCTGCACGTGACGGACGAGGCCAGCCCGGTCTACGAGATCCCGGTCAAGGGACGTCTCCGCTAGGAGGGCGGGCCCCAGAGCGAGCCCTCGTCGCGCGGTTCGGTCCGTCTGCGGCCGTGCTGGCGTACCGAGTCGACGTCTTTGAGAATCGACGCGAGGGCTTGGTTCTGAATCTCGACGAGGGACCGAATGCCCGCGAGGGCGAGATCGAGCATGGTGTCGAGCTCGGCGCGTGTATAGGTCCGCTGCTCGCCTGTCCCCTGCACCTCCACCAGCTCGCCGTCGGCGGTGCCGACCACATTGAGATCGACGTCTGCGGCCGAATCCTCGATGTACTCCAAGTCCAGCAAGGGGCGGCCGTCGACGATTCCGACCGACACCGCGGCGATCTGACGGCGGATCGGCCACTGATCGAGGTCCCCTGCGAGGAACGCTCGGCCGAGCGATTCGACGAGTGCGACGTAGGCGCCGGTTACCGAGGCGGTTCGCGTGCCTCCGTCAGCCTGCAGCACGTCGCAGTCGAGGGTCACCGTACGCTCGCCAAGCAGCTTGGTATCGACAGCCGCCCGCAAGCTCCGCCCGATCAGCCGCTGAATTTCCGAGGTTCGACCGCCGGGACGTCCCTGCGTGACCTCGCGGCGTGAGCGCGTTGGGGTCGCGCGTGGAAGCATGGCGTACTCCGCGGTCACCCAGCCGCGCCCCTGGTCGGCCAGAAAGGACGGCACACGATTCTCGACCGATGCGGCGGCGATGATCCGTGTATCGCCGACATCGATCTGGGCTGAGCCGTCCGCGAACTTCAACGCGCCCGTGGTGAGGTGCGTCGGGCGGAGTGCGTCGAACGCTCGGCCGTGGGGACGTTCCGGTGCCATGCTGAGAGCTCCTTTGGGGGTCGCGGTCTTCATCGTCGGCGGACCCTATCACTGGCTCGGATGGACCGATGTTCTCGCGCGAACGCGATCAACGCCTGGCGATTGGTCCCGGTGTCATCGACCGTCGGCATCCGATGATCGCCGTCCAGGCGACGGCCCCATCAGACATCGACGCGCTCGAACGTCGCCTCGTGGTCGAGAATGGTCCGGGCAGTTCGTTCGAACCCCTCGCTGGTATCTGTCAGGCAGAGGTGATGGGTGCTGGCGCTCGAGGCTGGCAGCAATCGCTGCTCGCCGAACGCTGCGGCCACAGCGTCGGCCACGGCTTCGGCAGAGTCGACCAGGGCAATGCCGGGGCCGACGATGCGCGTGAGCAGGGGCCGCAACATGGGATAGTGCGTGCATCCCAGCACCAAGGTGTCGATCTCGGCGCTGAGCAGTGGCGCGAGATAGCGATGCGCCACGGCCTCGGTCACAGGGTCGTCCGTCCAGCCTTCTTCCACCAGGGGAACGAACAAACCGCAGGCTCGGGAGAAGACCTCGATCTCGGGTCGAAGCCGCTCGATGGCGTCCGCATAGGCGGCCGACGCGACCGTGGCTTCGGTGGCGATCACGCCCACCCTTCCGCGGCTATGCTGCACCGCAACCTGGGCACCCGGTTGAATGACACCCCAGATCGGCGTCGAGGCGTCGAGGTGATCGAGGGCCAAGGCCGAGGCCGTATTGCAGGCCACCACGACAGCCTTGACCGAGCGATCGAGCAAGAAGCTGACGTTGCGTTCCGAGTAGCGCTTGACCGTCTCGACGGACTTGGTGCCATAGGGCAAGCGTGCGGTGTCGCCGAGGTAGAGGATGGACTCACCGGGCAGACGCCGAATCAATGCGTTCGCCACAGTCAGGCCGCCGACTCCGGAGTCGAACACTCCGATCGGTCGATCGTCTTTCGGAGCGCTCAACGCGTCGCTCTCGCTGAATCCCTCATACCGAACCCCTCGCGCCCGCGGTCAGATTCTGCATTCGAAGGAGGTCGTGGTCTCGTGCGGGATCACGGGCTCTCCGCTGACCGCGCGGCGATCAAGCTGCGGTCGGCGGGGAGCGGACGGGCCGTATCGATGTGGCCCGCGAAGGTCTGGCGCTGAAGCCCATTCCAGAGCAAGGTCACATGCTCGGCATCCGGCGTGTTGAGAAGGATGGTGTTGACCAGGCTGTAGAGGCTGGCCGCCTCCTGGTGGGTGCCGATGGCGGGTGGTGTGGCCGCGGCGAGGTTCACCACGACGGTGCCGTCGGCCAGCAAATAGACGGTCTCGACGCGGACGCCTTCGGCCGGCGGGCCCGCGTCGACTCGCACGGCGCCGCCTTGTCCCGAAGCAGCGGACGGATCCGCGCTCTCGGCGACAGTGCTCTCGGGGCTGCCGCTCTCCGGGTTGGCAGCGACCTCGCCGTCGGCCGTTGGCCCGACGTGTCCCCCTTCTGGTTCCGGGGCCAAGGTGAGGGGCGCCCACAGGTCTTCTGACCGCGGACCTTCGAGCAACGCGTGAATCAGCTCGCGGATGCTGTCTTCGATGCTGGCTTGCAACGGCATTTGGCGGCTTTCGGCGTGCAGACGGCCATCGGCGCCTGGAAAGAACAGGTCCACCGAACGATGGGTCTCCCCTTCCGAAACGGCCGGAGGGGGCGAGTCCGGCTGTGCGCGATCCTCGACCGGCGACGAGCACCCGAAGGAGCCGACCAGCACTGCCATCAAAACGATGCCGCCGTGCCGCAAACCGGAATCCGGTGCGGCGGCGTCCGACCGCAGCTTCGGCGTCATGGCTCGGCGCCCGGGGTGGCTTCGGGGTCGGTCGCGTCGAGTTGCATCTTGAAGCGGGTCGTCGCTCTCACCAGCGCGTCGACGAGCTCGCCTCGGTACGCGGGGTCCTGGAGCCGAGAAGCTTCCTCCGGGTTGCTCAGGAAGCCGAGCTCGACGACGACAGACGGCATCGAGGCGCCGACCAAGACGCGAAACGGTGCTTGCTTGACGCCGCGATCGGTCAAGCCCAGCGATGCATTGAGCTCTTCCTGCACCAGATTGGCGAACCGCTGACTCTCCTCCAGGTGGTAGGTCTGGGCCAGGTCCCAGAGAATCAGCTCGAGGCCCAGGTCGGGATCGCCCGCTGGCTCCGGTGTGTCTTGGTTCTCGAACGCTGCTGCGTCCGCTGCGCGTTGGTCGGTGGCGCTACGGGACAAGAAGTACGTCTCGGCGCCATGGGCTCCTTGGCCGAACCAGGAGTTGAGGTGCAGCGAGATGAAGAGGTCCGCCTTGTGCTGGTTGGCGAAAGCAGTCCGGCTGTCGAGTGGAAGGTCCGTGTCCGCGGTCCGGGTCAGCAGCACACGCACCGGCAGCCGCCGCTCGAGTTGGCGGGCAAGGGTGCGGGCGAACCAGAGCGTGAGGTCTTTCTCGGCGACGCCATCCGCACTGATCGCGCCGGTCTCCGAGCCACCGTGACCCGGATCCAGCACGATGGTGCGGAGCTGGCCCGCGCCAACCGCGGGACGATCGGCAGTCAGCGGATCATCCTCGACCGGAGTCGTACGTCCGACACGACGCCGAAACACCTCGACGACCAGTCGGGGCGGTGAGCCGAGCAGTCGCGGCTCAGCGGCGGCAGCGTCTTCGGCGAGAAAGATCCGCACCCGCGAGGCTTCGACCTCGATCTCGGTGACCAACGTGTCCTGGGTATCTCGCTCGAAGGGTTCGAGCATGGCCAGTCGATCGCCGACGAGCTGGATGTCGAGGCCATCGGGCCGCCGATCGACACGGTAACGAGGCTTTTCGGAGAACGTGATCTCCACCGTCGTGACCGGACCTTGGCGCACCTGCAGAAGCTGGGCGCGCAAGGTGCGCTCGTCCCGCGCCTCGATCGTCAGGCGGGCCTCGATCGCATCCCACTGGAACGAAACGCCCAAGCCATCGCCGAATGCGCGCTCCAGGAAGTCGAGGGGCACATGGAGCCCTTCGAGAGCCCGGCGCGGGGGCTGGGAGAGGGTGACGAGCTGTTCTTCCCCCGTCTCACCCATGACCGCCATGGATGCTGCGTCCGGCCCGACCAGGATGGTCTTTTGACGGACCTTCAGGCTGTGGCGCGCACCGAGTGGACCGATTTCGACGCTGACCCCCAAGCGACCGGCAACGGGTGCCAGTGCGAGCATGGGTCCAGCAGGAAGGTCCAACATGGAGAGTGCCGTATCGCCGCGCGCGTCCGAAAGCGTCGCGGAGCGTGTCGGCGGCACCGGCGGGAGATCAGCCGATTCCTGGGCGTGATGACTCCAGGCCAGCACACCGACCACGAGGCTGAGCACCGTGCGGCGAAGGGCGAGGCCGGGTGAATGGACTGGTCGGCTGATGGGGGTCGAAGAGCACTGCATAAACATCCGCCCACGGGCGCGCGGATTCTAGCAGCCCCGGAAGATTGTCTGGCACTGATCCCTCGAGACCGATGGTCGCCCTTCCGTGAAACCTGCTTTCAAGTCATATCGTCCCGGTCATCAATCGAGTACGACGTGAAGATTTCAGAGTCGCAGCACGGCTGCGATAGAGTCTAGGGCGATCAGAGGCATCGAAAGAGTGGTGCTGTGGTGTGATTTGGCTCCTGTCCTGCACATCGGTCCTGCACGGGAGCCTATATGGGTGATTTTTGTTGGGAGTGTGATGATGCCTGCCAAGGAGTTTCTGGAATCCGTGAGCCCTGCGGGCGGTCAGTCGGCCGCGCCACCGGCTCCCCCCACCTCGCCTCGCGAGCTCCGACACGACCGTGAGGGGGCAGCGTCCGCGCTCGAGACGAGCTGCCGGCGGACCGTTCTCGCCTACGAGCCCCGACCCGGCGAGGCCCCCATCCAGCGCATTGCCGTGGAGTTCGATGAGAGCGGTCAATGGGTGGTCGTGGTTGACGGCGTCCTGTTGGGCGAGCACCCGAGTGCTGACGCGGCGATCGAATATGCGCGGTGGCTCGAGCGTGCTCCCCTTGTCGCTGCGCGTCATCGCGACGGAATGCTGCGCAAGATCAGCAAGGGGCTCACCAGTCAGCGTGGTCCGGAAAGATCGCAGTCAGCTAGGAGCGGACGGTAGGGTCCGTGCGAAAGTCGCGGGCGATCCTCCGGAAGGGGTTGTATCCGGGACGCGCGATCGGTACAATCTCGCGTCCCGCAAGCGGGAGTGACAGCGGCGCGTTCGTCTAGGGGTCCAGGACGCCGGCCTCTCACGCCGGTAACACGGGTTCGAATCCCGTACGCGCTACCACTTCCCCGCTCCCACCGAAGGGGCTTCTTCCGATTCAGCAGTTTTCGATCCGCACTCCGGAGACGTGTGCGCGTCCACGAAGTGGTTTGTATCAGTCGTGGTCCGGCTACGGGCGCGGGCTGAGCCGACGCGTCCGCAACCGCACCCTTCTTCCGTGGTGATCAGCCGCGATCGTCCGAGGCGCGATCTCGAGACTCGTGCTGGAAACGTGCCGCTTGCGCGACCCACTCGTCGCGTTCGATGCGGTCCGGGAAGGCGTCGAGCTTGGCTGCCGCCCAGGCAATATCGGCCTCGTCCCAGGCGGCGATCTGCCGGAACGTGAAGACGCCGATGCTGTGAAGCATCTTCTCGAGGACCGGGCCGACACCGTGAATGCGCTGGAGTGGATCCGGTTCGGCGCCCAGGCGGTCGGTTGCCGCGAGCTGTCGTTCCAGCTCGGCGATTCGCGCGTCGCGCTCTTCCAGCTCGCGAGACGTGGCTTCACGGCTGACTGGCGCAGACATGACGGCGGCCACCGGCTTTTCGTCGCGCGCTCGCTGGCAGTCTTCGAGTGCGCTGCGGCATTGGGCGAGGGCGGCCTCGAGCTCGGCGCGTGCTGCTTCGGTTTCAGCACGCGCGGTTTCCAGGCTGGCACGCCCGCTCTCGGCTTCAGCGCGTGCTGCTTCGGTCTCAGCGCGCGCCGTATCCAGGTCGGCGCGCCCAGCCTCGCCCGCACCTCGGGCAGCTTCCAGCTCACTGCGCAGGGACTCGATGTCTTGCTCCAGCTCGCGCGCGCCGGCTTTCAGCTTCTCGCACTCGAGTTGGTTGGCGTCGAGCGCGGAGGACAGCTCGAGCGTCTGGCTATTCTTCTTCTCGATATCGTTCTCGTAGCCTTCGATCGTCGATTGCAGGTTGACCGCCCGCGCTTCGCGTTGCTCGATCTCGAGCCGCAGCGAGTCGACCGCCGCTTCTTGCTCGCTCTGTTCGGTATGCGCCTCGGCCAACTTGTGTCGAGCGTCGTCGAGGTCTGTCCGGAGGAGACCGAGCCGGTTCTGCCAACGCGCCTTGAGGTCTTGCAGCTCGCGGCTGCACCGCGCACCGCGCAAGAGCCAGCCGATCACGCCACCGAGCAAGGCTGCCAGCGCAAGGCAGAGCCAGATTTCTGCGATCAAGTCCATCAGTTTCCTCCTCCTTCAGAGACACGAAATTCGATGCGCCGATTGGCCTGGCGTCCTGCGCTGCTGGTGTTGTCCGCGATTGGGCGTGACTCGCCGAATCCCTCGGTTTGCATGCGTGCCTCCTCGACATTCCTGCCAACGAGGAAGGCCCGTACAGCTTGGGCTCGGCGCCTGCTGAGCGAGAGGTTGCTCGCGGCATCGCCGGTGGAGTCCGTGTGCCCTTCGATGCTGATCTCCAAGGCTGGTGAGGCCTGCAACTCGCGGGCGATCGCCGCGAGCACCTGCTCGCCCTCCGGCGAGAGCCTCGCGCTGCCCGTTCGGAAACGGATGCTGCCGGTTCGTAGCACGGCTTCGACCCGCGCCTGAACCTGCTCGGCCGGCGCTGGCGGGACGACCGTCAGCCGGTCGAGGACCTCGATCGGAGCCGCCTTGCGGCCTGCCACCTGGAGAAACCGATCAGCCGCTGCCCGGCTGGGGACGGAGCCGTAGACCGTGACCGTATCCCCGCGCCAGTCCAGCCGGCTGTCGGCAGGGCCGGCCTCGAGTGCTTCGAGCAGGCCAGAGACCGTTTGGCTGAATGTCTCGGCTCGATCCGACGTAGCGATTGCGGCCCCAGGCGTGTCGTCCGCTCCGGGCGCAGGCTCGGCGACGACGAGCTCGTCGCGCAGGCGCGATGCGCCGACCATGGCGCTTGCGCGTGCAACGACGTCGCGCCGGTGTGCCTCGCTGGGTAGGGTGCCGCGCAAGGTGAGGCCGTCGTCGGCAAGCAAGAGCGAAAGTGCGGTGTCGGTCGACGCCGCTTCTTCAGGAGCCGGCGGCTCGGCCGGTTCCTCCGCTTGCAACGACGGTCGGGTGTCTGGATCTTCGGCCGAATCGCTCGACGTCACCACGTCGGCAGGCCTGCTGTCGCCTGACGTTCTGGCGATTCGGAGCTCGTCGCGTACCCGTTGAATCCCGGCCACCGCGGCCACCCGCCGCAGGACCTCGTCGCGTTCCGCTTCGTTTGTGAGCGACCCGGTCAGCGTTGCGACCCGGCCGTCCATCTCGACGCGGATGCGGCGCTCATCTTCCGCCGTTGCGAGATCGGGCAACGAGGGCGTACTGAGAGCGTGTTCGGCGCGCTTCGCGAGGCGCGCTTCGATTTCAGGTGCATGGTCGAGCGCGCACCAGATGAACAAAACCAAGAGCGCCGCTATGGCGAGCATCAGGGGCACGCTTCTGCCCATTGTCGTGGTCCTCCCAGGACATGAATCCACGCGTAGCCTGTAGGGTTGCAAAGTGATCTTTCGGAGAACATTTCGAAGTGAACTGGATCTTCCGGGTACGGTATGCTGGACCGATCAGCGCGCCGCGTGAGCCGGTGCATTCGTCCCGGCGAGCGCTCGTCCCGTCACCAGAATCTCGTAGCGCGCGTCCCGTCCAGCGAAGATCCTCGATCGAGCCTCACCATCCGGCTCGACTTCACGCGCCACATCGAAACCTACTTGCGGTCACATCATGCGCTACGGACTCGTCACGACAGTGCTTCTCGGTGCTCTCTGCATTCACTCTGCGGCTCTCGCTGGACCCGTCGAAGGGTTGGTCGAAACATCCGGCGAGACCCCGATCGAGCAGGCTCGGGTGACGGTTGCCGGAACCGATCAGTCGACCTTTACGGATGCCCGCGGGACGTTCACGCTCGCGGACTGCCCTCAGCCCTGCACGCTCGTGGTCACGCATCCGCGCTTTCACGAGGCCGTGGCGGAACCTGCTGGTGATCAGCAGGAGCTGGTGATCGTTCTCGAGAGCAAGAACACCTTCTCCGAGCAGGTCGTGGTGACGGCTTCACGCGCGAATCGCAATGCATTCGCGCCGGAGAGTGTCGCCTCGACCTTGATCGAGGTCGAAGATCAGACCGCCGCGCCGGCAACCCTGACCGAGCTGATCGAAAGCGTCCCGGGCGTTTCCGAGAATGGTCAAGGCGGCCATTTCCAGGTCTATTCGATTCGCGGCATCTCCCGGCAAAGGGTGATGACGTTGATCTCCGGCATGCGGATCACCAGTGAGCGGCGCGCGGGCGTGGCGACCTCTTTCGTCGACCCACGCCTCATGGGCTCGGTGGAAGTGGTGCGTGGCCCATCGTCGACGTTCTACGGATCTGGTGCCCTCGGCGGAGTCGTGCAGGTCTTTCCGAGACGATTCGATGGGCCGACCGTCGAGCTGGGCTACGACTCCCACGGCGACGAGAACGTGCAGCTCTTTGGCTGGGGCGACGACCGTTGGTCCGTCGGCTTCGCGCGCCGCGATTCGTCCAATGACGAGACCGCGTCCGGCGAGGAGCAGTTCTTCCAGTTCACGCAGTGGTCCGCGACGGTCTCGGCACGCTTCGAGCAAGGTCCGCGGCAGTGGGAGTTGACCCTCATTCCTGCCCGCGGGAGCGACATCGGCAAACCCAACAGCGAGTTTCCCGACCGTCGGCCGGTGTTTTACCCGGAAGAGAACCACTTTCTGGCACGCATCGGCATGACCGGTGAAGCCGGATGGAGTTTTCAGGCCTGGCTCCATCCACAGGATCTGGAGACCAATACGCTCCGCGTGGGCGAGAGCCTGAGCCTGCTCGAGACTGAAGCCTTCGACCTCGGCAGCAGCGTGCAGCGGAGCTGGCAACGCGGCGCCGTTTCTGGCGTCAGCGGTGCCGAGTACTTCGGGCGTCGGGGTGTTGGCAGCATCGAGCGCTTGGAGACCTTCGAAGACAGCTCGGTCTCGGTCGTCGAAGCCCTCGACAATGCCGAGGAGGACGAGCTGGGCCTGTTCAGCTCGGCGCGCTGGCGCTGGGGCAGCACGGCACTCCAAGTGGGCGCGCGCCTGACCTTCCAGCGTCAGGACAACGCCGGGTTCGACAGTCGGGACGACAGTGCCTTGACCGGCTTCGTTGGGCTGGTTCAGCCCCTGGGCGGTGGTTTCGAGCTGGTCGCCAACCTGGGCTCCGGGCTCCGCTTCCCGACCCTCTCGGAGCGCTTCTTCTCCGGCAGCACGCCCCGTGGTGGCCAGATTGGCAATCCTGATCTCGAGCCCGAGCGTTCGCTCAGCTTCGATGCCGGCATCCGCTGGTTCGGCGATCGAATCTTCGTTGAGGGCGGCTTCTTCCGCCAGGAAATCGACGACTACATCGAGCGTATTCGCATCGACGACAACGTGCGCACCTTCGTCAACCTTACCGCTGGGACCATCGACGGCATCGAGATGGAGGCGCTCTACCAGCCGAGCGATCGCTGGCAAGTCTCGCTCGGTGGCCATGTCATCGACGGTGAGTCGGATGACGGCCTTCCGCTGGCCGACATTCCGCCGGCGCGGCTCGAGTTCGGGCTGCGTTTCACCGAAGGGCGCTGGTCGGCCGATGGCAAGGTCGAGTACCGCGCCGAAAAGAACGATCCTGGCGATGGCGAGCTGGCGATCGACGACGCGGTGGTCGTCGGCGCGTCGCTCGGCTACGAGCTTCAGGAAGGGCTGCGCTTGGTGCTGCGCGCCCGCAACCTCTTCGACGAGGTCTACTTCAACTCTGCCGATGACCTCGCCATTGTGTCGCCCGGTCGCTCGATCGGCGTCTCGCTGTCCTGGAAGCCGGCGAGCTGATCACCGCACGGGCCAGAGGCGTGCGGAGTCGTCGGGCCACACAGTGGATGAGATGTCGCCCAAAAGGGCATCGCCCCCGGACGGCCAGGCCTTCCGAGGGCGATTGAAAGAGGAAGAAGCTCGTCTTTTATTACGTGATCCACTGATGAGGGTTTCGCCATGATCGATCGACTTGCGGCGTCCGTGCTCCGAGGACGGCGTGCCCGTGCGGTCGGAGTTGGCCTGTTGCTCGCGACGACCATCCCGATCGGGGCGGCAAGTGAAGAGCCGAAGGGGCCGGCAAGCCCAGGGCCCTTGTGGTACCAGATCGCCCTCGGTGGTGAGGCTGCGGGCTGGATGAAGGTAGTCGAGACGGTAGAGGGCGAGCGTCGGATCACGGAGACCGGCATGGAGCTCACCGTCGCCCGTGGCGGCACCGAAGTGCGCATGGAAATGTCCGGTCGGTTCGTCGAGACGCTCGACGGGGAGCCGATCGAGGCGTGGTCGCGCCAGGTCATGGGCCCGAAACCGATCGAAACCACGTACATCTTTGCCGACGACCACATTCGCGTTCACACGCGGCAAGGTGATCGCGACAGCGCGCAGGAGCGGCCGCTGCTCGAGGGCGAATGGGTACCGCCCGGCGCCGCCCAAGCGCTGCTCCGCGCGGCGCTCGAGGACGGTGCCGAGGTGTTTACCTCGCGATCGGTCGATCCGTTGCTCGGCTTGCAGATTGTCGAGACGACCTGGGAACGTGTGGATGATGCCATCCGTCCGATGACTGTGCCGGCCGGCACCTACGAGACCAGCCGCTGGCAACAGCGAACGAGCGCGACGCCCGGCTTGGTGGCGACGGTCGATCTCGACAGCGACGGGACGATGATCGCCAGCAGCACGCCTTTCATGGGTACGACCATGTCCTTGGTCATGGCAACGCGCGCCTTTGCGCAGTCGCGTGACGGTGTACCGGAGCTGATGGCGAGCTCGTTCATCTATCCGGATCGCCCGCTCCCCAGCCCCAGGACACTCCGGCGGGCTGTCTATCGCGTACGCTCGACGGACGGAACGGCACCCGATCTGCCAACGCTCGGCAGACAGCAGGTGACGAGGACTGCGGACACCACGGTCGTGGCGGTCGACCTCGATCGCGCACCCGGTTCCACCGAGGCACGTAATGCCGAGAACGGTGGCGAGACCCTCGATGGGCAGGCGCTGGCGCCGTATCTCGAAACGTCCGTCTACCTCGACCATCAGTCGCCAGCGGTGCGCGATCTCCTCCAGGCTGTGCCTGCGACGGGCGGTAAGGCCGCACGCGCCGAGGCCCTCCGACGCTTTGTCCACGGCCACCTCGACGAGAAGAATCTCGATGCCTTGCTGGCCACCGCGGTCGAGGTTGCGGAGAGCCGATCCGGAGATTGTACGGAGCACAGCGTGCTGCTCGCCGCCCTGCTGCGGGCGGAGGGAATCGCCTCACGCGTGGTGACAGGCCTGATCTACGTCGACCGCTTTGTCGGTGCCGAGGACCTCTTCGCCTACCACATGTGGACCCAAGCCTATGTGGACCACCAGTGGGTGGACCTCGATGCGACGCTCGAGCGTCCGTTCGACGCGGCCCACATCGCTTTCGCGACGTCCGCACTCGCGGATGATCAAGCAGCATTGGTCGATCTCGCGTCGATCGTTCCGATGTTCGGAAATCTGAGCATCGAGGTCGTCGAGCCGGAAGGCTAGCCAGCCCCACGCTGCAGGCCCCGACTCACCAAAGCTCGACTCACGTCAGGCGGGCCGCAATCTCCGAATCGATCAGCTTCGCGGCTCGTTCTGGATCCATGGGCCGGTGGTAGTAGAACCCTTGAGCCGCGTGGCAAGGCAACCCAGCCAAGAGCTCGACCTGCTCCGCGGTCTCGACACCTTCGGCGATCACCTGTAGGCCGAGTTGTTGGCCGAGATCCGCCACCATGCGGGCGATTGCGAGCTCCTTGGGGTCGACACCGAGACCGGCGACGAACGCGCGGTCGAGCTTGAGGCCGTCTAGGGGCAGTCGGCGCAGATAACGCAGCGATGTCTGGCCCTGGCCAAAATCGTCCAGGAAAACCCGAACACCAAGCTCGCGCAAGTTGCGAAGCACCTCTGCAGCTGTGTCGAAGTCGTCGACGATGGTGCTTTCGGTGAGCTCGACGGCGATGGTCGAAGGTGGGATCTCGTTGCGGGCCAGCGCCACTGTCAAACTGTCGAGCAGGCTGCCGTGAAGCAGCTGCGCGGCGGCGACGTTGATGTGCACCTGCAAGCCCTCGCGGCCGCCCAACTCGCGACGCCAATGCGCGATCTGGCGGCAGACCTCTTGGATCACCCAGGTGCCGATCGGCACGATCAACCCGGTCTCCTCGGCGACGGCGATGAAGGCATCGGGAAGCAGCCGCCCCCGGCGCGGATGGTCCCAGCGCAGAAGGGCCTCCAGGCACATCACGGTACCGTCGAGCTTGACGATCGGTTGGTACTCGAGCGAGAGCTGGCCACTCTCGACGGCGCGCCGCAAATCCGTCTCGAGGTCCAGCCGCTCGGCCGCCAGGGACAGCATGCCAGGGTCGAAGACTTCGTAGCAGCCGCGACCGCGGGCCTTGGCGCGGTACATTGCCGAGTCGGCGTCGCGCAGGACCTGATCTGGGCGCACATAGGCCGGGGCACCGAGGACCACGCCGATGCTGGCCTCCGAGTACAGAACCCGTCCAGCAACCTCGAATGGCTGGCGGAAGAGCTCTCGGATGCGGCCGACCATGGGTTCGAGTGGCGGCATCTTGCGAGGAGGCTCGACCAAGATTGCGAACTCGTCTCCGCCAATGCGCGCAACGTGCTCGTTGGGCGCCAGCTGGCGACGCAGGCGCTCGGCAATCGCGATCAGGAACTGGTCACCCACCAAGTGCCCCAAGCTGTCATTGACGTGCTTGAAACCATCCAGGTCGAGGAATAGGACGGCGTAGCTGGGGGCGTCATCTCGCCGTTGGCGATCGATGGCTCGGCTCAGCCGGCGGAAAAACCAGCTTCGGTTGGGGAAGTTGGTGAGCGGGTCGTGATCGGCTGCATGACGCTTGCGCTCGAATGCGCGCCAGATCGTCAGGGATGACAGCACCAAGGCGAGGCCCAAGGCCGCCTGGAAGAGGCCGCTGCGCCACAGCGGCGGCTCGATGACAATGGGCGCGGAGGTCGAGATTCGTCCCCAGGGACCTTTGGTGTGCCGCGCTTGAACCTGGAATCGATGGTTCCCAGGTGGCAGGTTGGTATAGCGCATCCCAGCCTGTGCCGAGCAAGGCTCGAGCCACGCGAGATCGAAGCCGAGGAGGCGACACCGGAACTCGACCCCGAGCTCGGGCGCCAACGTGATGGCGCGGAAAAAGAAGGTCAGGTTGCGGTCCGTGAAGTCGAAGTTGATTTCGCGATCGAGATCGAAGCGGCCTGCCGCCGTGTCGACCCGGGCGAGCTCGACCACCGGTGCCGCCACCTGGCGCGAATCGTGCCGCGCCTGGTACATCGACGCTCCCAGCTCGGTGCCGATCCACAGCCTGCCGCGATGGTCGACGAGCCCGGCGCCGCGGTTGATTTCGCGGCCGGCCAGTCCATGCTGCACGCTCAGATGGCGCATTGTGAAGCCGTCCCAGACGAATACGCCGTTGTCGGTGCCGAACCACAGGTTGCCGCTCAAATCCTCGAGCGCGAGATAGATCGGACGATCGATCCGCAGCGGACCCGTGGCACGAATGAGCTGATCCTGGTGCAGGCGGAAGAGCCCCCCGCCCGTGCCGATCCAGATGCGGCCTTGGCGATCCTTCACGAGCCGATAGGTGTTCTCTGCTGCCGGGTCGGAGTGGCCAATCCGCTGCCAATCACCGGCGTCGATCTCGCGACGCAGGAGGCCGCGATCCGTCGAGAGGAATACGCTCTGGTCGAGAAACGTCAGCCAGCGAATGCTGCCAGGCATGTCGCGCGGCAGCGGAAACGGCTCGAAACGTCCGTTGTGGTGGATCAGAAGCTTCCGGGGGGCCGCGACCCACAGCCGGCCTTGCGGGTCGACCTCGACCGAGACGGCGTCTTCGATGCCGATTTCTCGAGAGAAGCTTCGGACTGTCCCGTCGGGATCGATGCGCATCAGCCCGAGCCCGAGCGCGGCGGTCCAGATTCGCTTGCCGTCGTCGCTCGCCAAGTCGAGGATGCGAACGATCGGGTTTTCCTGTGGCTTGCCTGCCGCCAGCGGCACTTGGCGCGTGAGACCTTCCTCCAGGTGCGTGAGGCCGGTGTTGTGCCCGAGCACGATGTGATTCGGTCCAAGCTCCAGGATGGCCGTCACTTCGTGTTGCAGCAGCCCCTGCGTGCGCCCATAGCTGAGAAATCTCTGGCTGGCGACACGGTTCAAGCCTCGGCTGCTGGCGATCCAGACGCTGCCCTCGCGGTCCCGCATGAGGCTGAGTATTCCTTCGGTTGCTAGCCCTTCGGCAACGCCGAACGGTCGCAACGTGCGGTTCGCCAGCTCCAGGTAGTACGCGCGGAACAGCGTGCCCAGGAACAGACCGCCACTGCTGTCCTCGACCATCGAGACGCGGGCCGACGCGTCGAACAGCGGCAGTTGGTCTGCCTCGAGCACTTTGTGCAAGGTGTCGCCGTCGAGACGCCCGAGCCATGTCGGGGTCAGCAGCCAAACACCGCCGCTGCGCGCTTCGGCGATCGCTCGGATGTTGGCTTCGGCGATGTCGATCCGCGCGCTCGCTGGCTCCATCGTGCCGGTCTCATCCAGCCGGTAGAGGCCCCTGGCCGTCGCGATCATGATTTCCCGGGGGCGGGCGAGAAGTCCGGTCGCCGGCTCGGCCGGTGCGCCATCGAGATCGTTCCACGTGCTGCCATCCCAGCGCGTGTAGGCGCCCTGTGGGGTGGCGATCACCAGCCGCACGGCATCGGAGCCAGGCAAGACTTCGAGCATCGGCCAAGAGCTGGGGCCGAGATCGGGCGATGTGGGAAGGTTGCGCCACTGGCGGCCGTCCCAGTGCACCACCGTTGGCTGTGGGCCGTCGCCGAGTGCCCAGGCTTCCCGGTCCGGTCCGAGCGCTATTCCCGTGACGTCGCGCAAGGGGAACCCGGCAGACGGGCGCAGCGTCTCGAAGCTCTGGCCGTCATAGACCGTCAGGCCGGCCTGGCTCAGCACCCACAAGCGACCTGTTGCATCCTGGCGAACCGAGAGGATTCTCGAGCTGGGCAGACCCTCGGTCTCGGTCAGCAGGCTGGTCTGGACGCGCTGCGCGGCGAGTGGCGCCACGCCACAGAGGACGAGCGTGAGAACGAAGATACCAGCGGCCAGTAGCGGTGAAAGCCAGGCGGCGGCCGAGCATCTGCGGCGATGCCGTTCTCCCTCGATGACGAATCCTCCTTGATGCGTGATGCCGCTCGTTCGAAGCGCCATTCCTCAAACGTGCAGGACCCACATCGAAAGCCCCCTCATCCTGACGCTGATCCCCTGATCCTAGCCCGAATCAATCGTCAGCACTCGGCTACCGACGCTTTTCGTTCGAATCGACGCGCTCGGCTTGAACGGCTCGCACAGCGGGATGCAGCCCAGCAGCCCGAATCGCTGTCGGCCGGATACGCTAGGGCTCATGGAGAGGAACCTAGATCGAATGCGGATCCTGCTGCTGCGTCGCGACGTGTCCGAAATCCGTGTTTCTCGGAAGGCCCGCGGTGCCCGATCTTTGGCTGCCGGGCTTCTCCTCGTCTGGAGCCCCGGACTCGTTGCCGACGTGCCGGGACCCGAGCTGCTGCCCGCGACACCCTCCGAGCGGACCGTCACGTTCTGGGCAGTCGACGGATCGTCCAATGAGCGACTGCCGTCCCAGGATGCGTGCCGGGTCGTCGTCGAGCAAGCGGCGCTTGCCAATGCCAGGCGGTTGCCGTGTGGCACCCCTCACGCGCTTGCCGCAGGCCAGTATCGGTATTGGGTGGAGACGGATACGCGGATGAGCCCGGCGCAGTACGTGCTCGAAGTCGCGGCCGTGAGCGAGTCGGGTGGCGAGGCTTGGAACCCAGCGCGCGAGATCGAAGTGCCGACGGTCGGGGCTGGGCGGATCGGTCTTTCTCCACAGGCGAGCGTGACCCCGTCTACCGCCCTGGTGCTGATGCATACCGACGGTCAATCGTGGTTCGGCCAGCCACCGGGCCATGCGCTGCTGCGTGAAGTGACTGGAGAGAAGGTCACGGGCGGCGTGCGTATGCCCGCAGGCCGGGTCTTTGCGGCGGCCTACGATCGTGCCTCCAGAACCTATGCGGCCCTGGCGAGACCGGCCTGGATTTACGCGGGAACCGTCACCTATGTGACACCGCAGCCGCCGGCGCCCGGCACGGGCGATTGCTGGGTCGTGCTCGAGCGGCCAGCAGAAGGCGCGGCGCGGCATGCTGCAGTCGCACTTCGTCTCGATGGCAGCGCGGGTACCCGTGAGCCCGACCTGGTGATCGACGAGCGCGATCGGCTGCAGGCCGTTTGGTTCGGCATGGCCAAGGGCCCGGCGCGCGTGACAGTTGAGTCGGCGCAGCTCGAGCTTGTTGGCCCCGCCGTGTTCACCGTTCCCTCCGGGCAGGTCACGGCCTTCCGTGGACAGCTGCGAACCAAGCCTGCCGAAGCCGGCGCCGCCGCCGAGGCGCCGTGAGCAGAAACATGATCTGGAGGCTGTGATGGATCGTCGAGACTTCCTCAAGCTCTCTGCGGCGGGAGCCGCGCTGACAGCGGCCGCCGGGTGTGATTCCTCGGCTCCCGCTTCCCCCAGTGGGGCCCGAGCCTCCGCCGAATCGTCGCCAGAAGGGTCTCCGGGCTGGGGCGACTCGGTGACTTCCTTCCCGTTCGAGGAGTGGACCGTCAGCCAGCTTTCGGAGGCCATCGCATCCGGAGAGCAGTCCGTGCTTTCGATCACCGAAGCCTACCTAGATCGCATTGACGCGATCGATCGTCGTGGACCGACGTTGCGCGCGGTACTCGAGGTCAACCCGGATGCCCGCAGCGTGGCGTCGGCGCTCGATCGCGAGCGACAGGAGCGTGGCCCTCGTGGCCCGCTCCATGGTGTTCCGGTGATGATCAAGGACAATATCGACACGGCTGACGGCATGACGACCACCGCGGGTTCACTGGCCCTCGAAGGCACCGTCGCGTTGGAGGACTCGACGGTGGCGCGCCGGTTGCGGGAGGCCGGGGCGGTCATTCTCGGCAAGGCCAATCTCTCCGAGTGGGCCAATTTTCGATCCGAGCGTTCGTCCTCGGGCTGGAGCGGCCGTGGCGGACAGGTGAAGAACCCCTACGCCCTGGATCGCAACCCGTGCGGCTCGAGCTCGGGCTCGGGCGCGGCGGTATCGGCCAACCTCTGTGCGCTTGCCGTCGGTACGGAAACGGACGGGTCGGTGGTCTGCCCGTCTTCCGCCAATGGCGTCGTGGGCATCAAGCCCACGCTCGGGCTGATCAGCCGTGCCGGGATCGTTCCACTCGCCCACAGCCAGGACACCGCTGGCCCCATGTGCCGTACGGTTCGCGATGCCGCGCTCTTGCTCGGTGCGCTCGCCGGTGTCGATGCGCGCGATCCTGCGACCGCGGCGAGCGCGGACCATGGTCACGCGGACTACCTACCTTTTCTCGACGCGGACAGTCTTCGGGGCGCGCGAATCGGCGTCTGGCGGGCGCGGTTCGGTTTCCATGAGCGTGTCGATGCCGTGCTCGAGACGGCGCTCGCGACGCTGCGTGACGGTGGTGCCGAGCTGGTCGACCCGATCGAGATGCCGTCGATCGGCGAGATCGGAGCGGCCGAGTACGAGGTCTTGCTCTACGAGTTCAAGGCAGACGTGAACGCCTATCTGGCGAAACGTGGTCCGGACACCCGCTATCGATCTCTGGCCGAGCTGATCCGCTTCAACGAGGAGAACGCTGACCGTTCGATGCCCTACTTTGGCCAAGAGATCTTTCTCGAGGCCGAAGCCAAGGGCCCGCTGAGTGAGCAGGCTTATCGCGATGCGTTGGCGCTTTGTCGCAAGAAGTCGCGAGACGAGGGGCTGGACCGGGTGCTCGCCGAGCACCGGCTGGATGCGATCGTTGCGCCCACAGGCGGGCCTGCCTGGACGACCGATCTCATCAATGGGGATCACTACGGGGGCGGCAGCTCGACGGCCAGCGCGGTTTCCGGCTACCCCCACATCACGGTGCCGGCGGGAGCCGTATTCGGTCTTCCGGTGGGGTTGTCTTTCCTGGGCGGGCCATGGAGCGAGCCGCGTCTGCTCGGGCTGGCCTCTGCCTTCGAAAGCGCGACGGCCCAACGCCGGCCGCCGCGATTTCTCTTGCGAGCCGATCTCGCCGTCTAGCCTCGCTTCACGTCTGCCGCTTGTTCGGCAGCGACGGCCGCGTCAGCCGGCAGGAGAAGCCAGCTCGGGACGTCGGACTCCGTGCAGCTCGCTGCGCTGGCCTCGGGCATGGCGCCCGGCGGGAAACAGAAAAGGTAGACGAACATGGAACAGGTCCCTGTGCCTCCGCCATGAATGGGGGCTGCCGTGCAGGTTTCGTAGGGATGGTTGTAGCAATACTCGCACTCACAGCGCCATGGCGGTATTCCGTCCCCGGCAGCAGCGAGACTCGGCATTCCGAGGCATAGAATGACGGCTAGCAGACAGAGCTTTCTCATGTGGCGATCCTCCTTTGCCGCCGACTCAGCATGAGTCAGCGGCTCAAAAAGACCACCGCAATCCGATCTCCAAAGCCCTCATTGGGTATGTCGTGCGAGTCGGCAGCCTTGCCGTATGTCGAGTTGGCTACGCGGTGAGGCGCGACCAGCCCAAAGGCTCTTCAAAGAACGCTCAGTGTTTCGAAAGGTTCGTTGGCCCTCGTGAGGGTAGATTGAGTCTCGATGAAGAACTTCCGCCAGCCCGATGCCGGTGATCAGGGCGAGCTCACACTCGTTCTGGAGCAGTGGACACAAGAAACCGCCCAGGGCGATCGTGAAGCCTTCGCGAAGCTCGTTCCGCTGGTGATCGACGAGTTGCGCACGCTCGCGGCGCACCATGTTCGCAATCTCGGATCGACGCCGACGCTTCAGCCGACTGCGATCGTCAACGAGGCGTTCTTGCGGCTTGCCAGCCGCCCCGGCAAGGTCTTTCCTTCGCGGGCGCACTTCTTCGCGCTTGCCTCGAAGGTGATCCGCGACCTGCTGGTCGACTACCTGCGCAGGCGAAGCGCTGCGAAGCGAGGTGGTGGTGTCGATGTCATGGTGCTCGACGAGGCGTTCGACCGGGCACCCGAGCAAGCCTCCCATGATCCGGAGACGATCCTGGCCCTCCATGAGCTCCTGGGCCGGCTCGAGAGACGCGATCCGAGGCGGGGTCAGGTCGTCGAGTTGCGGTTCTTCGCGGGGCTGACCATGGGTGAGATCGCCAGCGTGACCCAGAGCTCCAAGGCGACGGTGGAGCGCGACTGGCAGGTCGCGCGTCGGTGGCTCGTCCACGAGCTGGGCGCCCGCTGATCCACGGCTGGCTGGTTTCGGATCACTCGCTCTCAGCTTGCTGGGCGGCCTCACGAACTTCGTCGATCCGCGTGCTGATGCCGCGGCTGAGGAAGTGATCGGGGCCGAGGATCTCGAGCATCCGATCGCGAAGCGGCTCGAGCATGGCGAGCGCCGCGGGGGCATCGCCCGACTTGAAGCGGAGCATGGCTTGATTCAACTTGCCAGAGAAGACATTGATGTGGTCGTCGCCGAGGAACGATCGCCAAACCTCGACGGCTTGGCGAATTTGCTCCTCGGCTTCCGCATAGCGCTCGACGCTGATCAGCGCTGCACCGAGGTTGTTGCGCGAGACCGCGACATCGGGATGGTTCTCGTCGAGCTGCCGAAGGCGAATTTCGAGTCCAGCCGAGAACAGATCGATCAGCTCCGACGGCTCGATCGACTCGACGTTCATGAGCACGTAGCCAAGGTTGTGAAGGCCGATCGCGGTCTCGAGGTGGTCGTCGCCCCAGACGCTCCGCCGCAAGGTGAGGCTCTCTCGCGCCAGGCGCTCGGCCTCCGCCTGTTGGCCCTGGCGGTGGCGCGTCAAGGCCAGGTTGTTGATCACCGCGGCGAGAGCCTCTGGATCCTGCGGCCGCTCGGCGCGACGGATGACCAGAGCCTTCTCGAGATGGTCGGCTGACGCCTCGAGATCGTCGGTCTCGGCGAGTAGCTGCCCGAGGAGGTCGCGCGTTGCTGCGACTTCGGGACTGCTCGGTCCCCGCTGAGCGGAATGAAGCGCAAGCGCTCGGTCGAGGAGCGCCTGGCCATCTTCGTAGATCCCAAGATTGAAGTAGACCTGCCCGAGCACCTGCGCGAAATCGCCTTGAAGCGCGGGCTGGTCGTCGAGCTGGTCGATGCGCTCGACGCCGCTGTGGAGCACTTCGCGGACCTCTGAGCGACCGGTGAAGCCCTGGCGCGGATCCGCCTGGCCAAAGACATCGAACAGGAACTCCTGCATGGCGAGCGCTTTGTCGCGTTGGTCTCGAATTTCCCGGCGCTGTCGCTCGCGTTCGCCGACGAACCAGCCGAGGGCGAGGGCGATGACCAGGGTCGCCGCAACCGCGCGCCGTTGGCGCCGGAGCAGCTTGCCGAACCGGTACAGGCCGCCGGTCGGTCGCGCGTGCACCGGTAGATCGGCGAGGTGACGGTCGAGATCGGCTTCGAATTGCTCCACCGAGGCATAGCGCTCCCCTGCTTCTGGGGCCAGGGCCTTGAGCATGATGGCGTCCAGATCCCCATGCAACCGCCAACCACGGCGCCGTCGATCGCGGGAGTCACCGAGGGTGCCGAGGGCCTGGCTCGGCAGCGTCATGGCCTGTTCGTGCCCGCTCGGTGCCGCGACCCCATCCGACGAACCGACGGGGCGTCTGCCGGTGAGTAACTCGTAGAGCACGATACCGAGGCTGTAGACGTCACAGGAGGTGGTCGCCGGGGCGCCTGCGAGCTGTTCCGGGCTGGCGTACTGGGGGGTCAAGGCTGCCGCGTCGCGATCGGCCGGCCGGCTCTGCTGGCCGAGGTCGGGGTCGAGGAGCTCCGCAATGCCAAAGTCGAGCAGCTTGGGTTCGCCGTCCTCGGTGACCAGGATGTTGGACGGCTTCAGGTCACGGTGGACCACGAGGTTCCGATGCGCATGGGAGACGGCGCGGCAGACGCGCTGGAAGAGCCGAATGGTGCCGCGGAGACCGAGCTTTCGGCGCGTGCAGAAATGGTCGATCGGTTCGCCTTGGACACGCTCCATGACCAGGTAGGGCCGGCCATCCTCGGTTTTGCCGGCGGCGAAGAGGGCGGCAATATGCGGATGGCGGAAGCGGTCGAGAATCTGCGCTTCGAGCCGGAACCGGCGCTCGACGTCGAGCCGCTCAAACCCTCGGTGGAGCACCTTGATGGCGACAGGGCGCGTGTCTTCGCCGGATGCGTCGCGGGCGAGATAGACCGTCGCCATGCCGCCATAGCCGATCTCTTCGAGGACCTCGTAAGGGCCGATGCTCTCTGGCTTGGGTGAACGCAGGGAGACGATCGGCTGTGACTGACGATCGAGGGCTTCGGTGTCGAGGGCCAGGAGCGCCGAGGCCTTGGCCAGAAGCTCTGCATCGTTGCCGCAGCGTTGGCGAAGCCACGGCACGCGACGATGCTTGGGCAAGTCGAGCGCCTGGTCGACGATCTCGCTGAGCTGCGGCCACATCGCTGTCGCTGTCGTTTCCCGATCCACCATGCTCGACCTCACTGCTCATGCTCGCTTCTGGATTCATCCTACCGGCGCGAGCGCTCCACCGCCGAGATTCAGGGATCGATGGGTGAGGCTCCGGGACCAGCACCCTGTCGCTGGCTCATCAGGCACGGGCGGCCGAGCGGCGAAGATGCACCAGGGTAAGGATGGTGAGCAACGCGGCCAAAACCACGAGTCCGAAGCCTCCGAGGCTGGGAATCGGTACCGCTCCGAGCTGTGCTGGTCGCAGGAGAAAGGCGGCTGGTACGCCATCCAAGGTTCCGGTACCCGTGATCTCGCCGCGTTCGTTGATCGACACAGCTTCCGCCAATTGCCAGCCGCTGCCTGCGGGCAGGCGATCGTTCAGATCGATGATCCTCCCGTCTTCCCAAGCGACGGCGGTGGCGTTCGAGGTGCCGACAATCGTCCCGCGGTCGTTGAGGTCAAAGGCTTGGGCGACGGCGACGAAGCCGTCGATTTCAGGCAGGGGCGGCAGCATGGTCAATGTGCCGGTCTGCCAGACCCAGGCTTCGAATGGAAGCGCAACGCCTTTCTCGGCGAGCGCTTCCAAGTCCGCGCGAGTGGCCGATTGCGGCGAAATGCTGATGTTTCTGAGCTTCCATCCGACGATCGTTCCGTCGTTGGTAATGGCGGTCGGCTCGGCCAGCTCGAACTCACCGATCTCGGGCGTCAGGTCATGCCCACCGGCGGGCAGGCCGAGCGCCGGCTCGGGAAGCCACAGGAAGGCTGTGCTGCCGAAGATGTCGCAGCCGAGGAACGCCTCTCCGACCACCTGGCCGCGGTCGTTGATCGCAGTTGCGCGTCCTTCCAGAAGAGCCGGTGCGAGCGGGGCCAGCACGTTGATACCGGCCGCCAGCCCATGGGCTGGCGCTGGTAACCAGACAGCGGGTTGGCAGCTGAAGCCGTTGCCGATCAAGCCCGCGACTTCGTCGAAACGATTGACAGCGTTGCCTTGACTGAAACTAGCGCCCGGAACGCCAAGCTGGAGGGCCGTCATGATGCCGTCGTCCCAGGTATAGGCAAGCGATTCCATGCCGAATGGAGCAGGACGATCAGTCTCTGCCGTACCCACGATCGTCCCCGCCTCGTTGCTGTCCAAGGCGCGACTCATGTCGCCACCGAGGGTGCCGAGGTCGTTGATGCCGGCGGGCAGGCCGAACTCGGCCTCTGGTAGCCAGACGAAAGCGTGGCGGATGGTGCCGTACTTGCCGGTGAGCGCGGTTTCGCCGTCTCCGACGACGCGCCCGGCGTCGTCCACGCGCGAAGGTGTCGTTCGGTCGCCGCCGAGGTTGCCGAGATCGATCACTTCCCAGGTGTCCTGCGCGAGGACGTTGGGCGCGAGTAGCAGGAAGAGCGCCAACCAGAGCGCACGCCACCCGCGCGCTGCGTTGCGCGGCTCGGCTGGGATGCCGCCCCTACGAGGATCTCTGGAGCCTGGGCGTTTCGTCTGTGTGTTCGTAGTCGAAGGCATGGTGACTCTCTCCCAATAAGCCTTGTCAGAAGGCGCACGGACGGAATGCGTGCTTGCGAAGTGGGCGAACATGGTCTGGCAGCCTGCAATGGCCGCTGGGTTGTCAGGAAAATGCTATTGTAGCAAATTTCAAGTGTCGGGAGTAGGGCACCAGCTCCGGAGAAGTACTCGAGCGACGAGATGGGTCGTCAGGTGACCCAGCTTCGTGGCATGCGACGCTCGGGAACGTCTTCCAGTAGGCCACCGTGCGCGAGCGCGACGATGTCGGCGCGCTCCAGCCGATCGCCAACCAGAAGGCGCGGCAGCACGCGGTCGACGACGTTGGTCTTGGGGCTGCGCGCACAGCCAGGGGCACCGACGATCGCGGTGCTGCCGGCATACGCGAGCATCAGCAAGTTGCCGGGGTCGACGGGCGCGCCGAAGCACGCGACGCTTCCCCCTGCTTGTTCGACCGCACGCGGCGCGATGTCGTGACCATCCATGATCGCGGTCTCACCCGCCAGAATCACCATCTCCATCCCACGCTGACGTTGGTCCCCGAGCACCGCAGCCAGTCGGTCGACGGCATCGTCGCCGTCCAGCGCGACGAAGTCGACCTGCGCGATTGCCGCGCCGAAAGCCGCGAGCCGTGCGCCGAGCGCGTTGCGAAAACCGTGCTCGGTGCGATCGCGGCTGGCGGCTGAACCCGAGATCACCAGGCCGACACGCTGAATCGTTGCCGGCGCGACCGTGACCAGCTCGCGCACGCTGCGCTCGGCCGCGTTCACCGTGGAGCCTGGTAGGGCGTACGGGATGATCTTCAGCGTGGCGAGCATCTTGCCGGCGGTGACGGCGGTGTGGTGAAAGAGCGTCGCGAAGGTCACGCCTTCGAGACCGTTGAGCCGCTCCAGCTTTGCAACATCGACCCGCAGGACACCCGCATGCTCCGCCGAGAGGTTGACGCGGCCCGTGCTCGCGCGCGATAAGCGTACGCCTGGGCCGACCGCCGCCGTCGCGATTCGTTGGGCCGCGTCATTCTCTTCGACGTCCCCCGCCTCCAGGCGTGCGACCCAAACGGTGGCGCGGCCGCTTGCTTCGAGCACGGCCAGGTCGTCCTGGTTCAGGATGCGTCCTTTGCGCAACAGCCGCCGGCCGTCTTCATGTGCGATGTTGTGGCCGAGAATGGCGCCTTCCGCCTTGGCGAGTGGTACAGCTTCGAAGCGCATGGTTCAGGTCGGTCGCCGCAGGTGATTGCGGAAGACCGCGTGCCACAGGCGCGGTACGTCGACCGCCAGGTCGAGGTGCCGAATCTGCTGACCAACGATCAGCATGGCGAGGCCGTGTGCCGCGGACCACACCGTGAGCACCAGCTCGCGAGTCGGAGCGGGTTCGAAGAGGCCAGCCTTTTGACCCCGGCGAACGACATGGACCAACGCCTCGAAAGCCGAGTGCGCGGCGCCTTGCGAGGCTTCGAAGCCGAGGGAGCCGCCGAACATGAGCTGCGCACGCTGCGGCCGGGCCACGGCTTCGCGAACGTAGGTAGCTCCCGTGTCGAGCAGTTGCTGGCGCGGATCATCTGGATGTTTGGCAGCCGCCTCGTCGATCGCCCGCTCGAGTGCTTCGAAGCCAGCGTCAGCAAGCGCTTCGAGCAAGGCTTGCTTGTTGGTGAAATGGCGGTACGGCGCGGCGTGGCTGACACCGGCCCGCTTGGCCACGGCGCGCAAGCTGAGTGCGACCATACCGTCGCGTTCGAGCATGTCCTCGGCGGCGGTGAGCAGGGCGACCCGTAGGTTGCCGTGGTGGTAGCGCGTCTTGGTCCCGTGGTGGGCGGCGGTTGGCTTGGATTCGGCGCTGGGCATGCGCGCCGACGATACCGCATCAGGAGGTGGGAACCGGCGGATGTTGACGCTGGCCACTTCGAGTGTTTACAATGCCTACATTGGGGTGTCCGTCGCCACTCGCTCGCCTCAGTGGCTGAAATCTGCGCAGGAGCAACCGATGAGCCCGCTCAAGCTTCGTCTGCTACGTACAGGCTTCCGCCTCGCCAGGGTCGCGCCCAACGGGTCGGGCCGGATGGCGCTGCGTCTGTTCTCCACACCGTTTCCAAGACGGTCCTTATCGCCCCGGGCGGCAAAGGTCCTCGCCGCGGCTGAGGTCGTTCCCTTCGTCCATGCCGGTTTGGCCCTTCGGGTCTTTCGCTGGCACGCCACACCGCGCGTCGAGAAGCCGGCGCCGACGATCATGTTGGTTCATGGCTGGAGCTCTCGTGCTGCCCGGTTCACGCGTTGGGTCGAGCCGCTGACCGGCGCCGGATTCGATGTGGTCGCCTTCGACGCGCCTGGACACGGTGCGTCCGAAGGGCGGCGCCTGACCATGCCAGCCTACGTCGAGGCCCTGGCAGCTGTCGCGGAACGCTGCGGCCCGGTGCGGGCGCTCGTCGGCCACTCGATGGGTGCCGGGGCCAGCGTCTTCGCGGTGGCGGGCAGCGAGCTGACCGGACTGCAGCCCGTGCGTGCCGAAGGGCTCGTCCTGATTGCGCCTCCGGACAGCGCCGATGACATCTTCGATCGATTCGCCGCCTTCGTGCATTTGAGCGCGGCCCAGCGTCGGGCGATGAAAGCGGAAATGCTGCGGAGCAGCGGTCTCGACCACGGCCTGGACGTCTGGTCTTCGGCGGCGCTGCTGACCGCTCGACCCGTCCCGACGCTCGTGGTGCACGACCGCGACGACGAGGAGGTTCCGTTCGCCGATGGTGTCGCGATCGCGGAAACGCCGCTGGCGGACCTTCATGCCGTCGAGGGTCTCGGGCACCACCGCATTGCGGGTGATGCTGGCGTCATCGCCCGCGCCGTACAGTTCCTCGCTTCGCTCTCCGAATCCTCTGGTCGGCATTCCGACCTCAGCCGGGCACAGCCGGCTTCGCATCTGCGCGCCAGCGCCTGACCTCGCTCGCCTCCCCCTGCGCACCTGCGAGCTGGAATCGCCCAGACGCTCGTCAGGTTCGATAGACTGTCGAACACAATTTTGCGCACAGGGGGTGTTTCCATGGGTTCGAGCGCCATGCTCTTGCTTCGTGCTGTCTTCGTGTGGCCTCTCGTCGTGCTGGCCGGCTCCTCGGCATCGATGGCTGATCCCTTCGACGAGGTGCAGGCGCGCGTCTGGTCTCGCGCGGATCTTGCCACTGACTTTCCTCCCGAACTGCACGACCCGCAGCTGTCGGTGCCGTGGCTTGCCGGCAGACCCTCGTTCGGCATTGCGTTCTCGGGCGGCGGTACGCGCTCGGCCACCGCGACCCTCGGGCAACTTCGCGCCCTCGATCACTTGGGCTGGCTGGGGAAGGCTCGCTACCTTGCCGCCAATTCCGGGGGAACCTGGACCGCGGTTCCTTTCACCTACCTGCCGGCATCGATCGAGCCGTCACGCTTCCTCGGTCCGATCGTCGGGCCGGAAGCGATCGACGATCGTATTCTTCATCCGTCGGACGATGAGGAAGACAGCCTCGCCATGGCCACGGTCCTGCACCACGCCAAACTCGGCAACCGCCTGAAGCCCGCGCTCCTCCAAGGTGACGAGGCCTATGCCGATCTGGTCGGTGAAATCTTCCTGGCACCTTTCGACCTGCACGACAAGAAGCGCTTCTTTACCTTCCACGATCAAGCTCGCAAGGCGATTCTGGCTGCCAATACCGATCTCGGGCCCGACAACTTCTACACGGTCGAGCAGCCGGAGCGTCCCTTCTTGATCCTGGTTGGGACCCTCTTGGGCAAACGCAAGAAGGCGCAGCAAGACCAACGCTACCTCTTCGAGATCACGCCGCTCTACGTTGGCGTGCGTGGGCGATTCATGGGTGAGCGACGCGGACGGCCCTTTGCGGTCGGTGGCGGCTTCATCGAGCCCTTCGGCTACGACAGCCGCCCGGGCGCAGACCCACCGACCGATGGTCGAATGACGGTCAGCCTGCGTGGCCGTCTCAGGGATGGCGACAAGCCATGGAGCGACCGCTACCGCTTCACCCTCTCGGACGCGATCGGCATCAGCAGTGCCGCACCCGAGGTTCTGTTGTCGAGCCGCGGCTTGCCGACCAAGGCGTTTCCCGAGCTCCGACACTGGGCCGTCGATCACGCTGCCTCCGTCGACCGGCGGGTCGTCGAGCTTCCCCATGGCGATGGCGGAGACATCGACAACCTCGCGGTCTTCCCCCTTCTCGGTCGCAAGGTGGAGAACCTGCTGGTGTTCATCAACACGCGGGCACGCTTCGAGCCCAACGCCGGTGGCTGTGATCGCTTGACAGACGAGAATTTCACCGACGACCTCGTCAGTTTCTTCGTTCCGCTCGAGCAGCTACCGAACAACGTCGTTTTCGAAGGTGGGCAGGCCGAGCTCGCCAAGATCTGCCGCACCTTCCAAGCTCAGCGGGCGCAGAAGGCCCCCCTTCTCCATTGCCAGCGATACCGGGTCGTGGCCAACTCGAGACAGGGCATCGCGCCCTACGAGCCTTCGATCTGCTGGGCCTACCTCGATCGTGCCGAGCAATGGATCGAAGCGCTCGATCCAGCGGGTGGCGAGCGGACGCGAGCGCTGCGTGAGGGCGCGCGGCCCTTCGACAACTTCCCGCACTACAAGACCTTTCTCGAAAAGGGCAAGTCGGTGATCGACCTCGACCGCGAGCGGGTCCACGCGCTTGCCAACTTCACGGCCTGGAGCCTGCTCGAAACGGCCTCGCAGATCCGCGAGGCGTTGGATGGCGCCACGTTGCCCTGAGCGCTGTCGCGCGGAGCTGTGCCCACGGAGGCGCGAGACCGTGACCCGGGTCAGGCAGCACCCGCTGCGTGGATCGCGGCGGACGGATCGGCTTCGAATCGCGCCTGGCATCCCGCACAGCAGAAGTAGTAGGTCGTACCGTCGTGCTCGGCGGTATGGCGCGCGCCGTCCTTGGCCACCGTCATATGGCAGATGGGATCGATCGCGTTCTCGGTTCCCGTCTCACGCTTTTCCCCGCTCCGCGCGTCGGAATCGCATCCTTCGGGCCAATCGAGGCGTTCCGCGGCCCGGCGTCGCTGCACGATCTCGGTCAGGATCGAGAGCGCGATTTCGTCACCACGGCGGGCTCCGATGTCGAGCCCTGCTGGCGACACCAGCTTGGCCAGAGCATCCGCGCCCAGACCACGAAGCTGGAGGTAGCGCTTGAGCTCGTTGCCTCGCTTGGGGCTGGCGACCAGGCCAACGTAGGGGATGTCGGCGCGCAGCGCATACTCGAGCGCTTCCTCGTCACCGTTGCCGTGCGTCGCCACCACCACGGCGCTGATCGGGCTCGCGTGCTGTTCGAGCGCGCCGAAGTCGGCGGTGATCTGGTCGGCGTGGCCCATGGCACCGGACTCGGCGGGGTCGATTGCGACCGTGTAGTAGCTCATCGCCTTGGCCAGGTGCGCGAGTGCCTGTGCCGTCGGCAGGTTGCCGACGATGATCAACTTGGGCTGGGGTTGCTGAGGCTCGATATAGACATCGAGCGTGCCACCCGAATAGCAGGTCATCGCACGTACCTCGATTCCCGGCTCGGCCGACGACCGCTCCGGGTCGGGTGTGAGCCGGATGAGGCGGCCACGATCTTCTGCGATCGCGCGCTGCGCTTCCGCCACCACGGTCGGCTGGGCGCAGCTGCCGCCGATCCATCCGAACATCACACCGCCCTGGGTGACGATTGCTTTGTCGCCCGGCTTGGCGGACGTGGGGGCTTCGGCGCGCACGACGATGGCGACGGCAAACGGTTCGCCCGAAGCGCGCAGCGCCTGACCCTTGGCAAAAAACGAATCGTACATCTTCGCCGAGAGTCTACCCCGCCTTGCCGTGCGGCAGCGCCGACGCCCGAATGCAAGACCCGCGACTGGAATGCTGCGATCCTGCACGGATGCCCGCAGGCGTCCGCGCGTTGGCGCGGTCGCCAGGCACGGTGTCGCCCTGAACCCAGGCGGGCGTCTGGGGCGCTGGCCAATGGACTCTGGTCATGGCCGCGAAATGGCTCTTTTTTCGGACCAATCCTCATCGCTATTCTGCACCCCTTGCGCAGGAGCCGCTCGCGACGCACGTGAGCCCGGTTCCTGAACCCTGCGGAGGGACCATCATGAAGTCGAAGACCAGCCCCCACGAACCAACCGCCTCGCCTGATGCCCCGGCGGCGGAGATCGGTCTCGACCCCGCGGAGTGGGACGACGTTCGCGCGCTGCTGCACCGGGCGGTTGACGATTCCATCGAATACCTGCGTACGGTCGGTGAACGCCCCGTTTGGCGCCGCATGCCGGATACCGTCCGCGACCAGATCGATACGCCCGTGCCATGGGAAGGGGCCGGGCTCGCGCCGACGTATGACGCCTTTCGCGAGCTGATCCAGCCCTATGCTCTGGGCAATATCCACGCGCGATTTTGGGGTTGGGTGCCCGGCTCGGGCACCGCCGGTGGCTTGTTGTCCGAGCTCCTCAAGGCCACCATCAACACGGTGCCGGCGGCCTTCGACGAATGTGGCCGCCTGCTCGAACAGCAGGTCGTGGCTTGGATGCTCGAAGCCTTCGGCATGCCGACCCAAGGCAGCGGCATCCTGGTCAGCGGCGGCTCGATGGCCAACTTCGTCGGGCTGGCGGTGGCCAGAGATGCCCAGGCGGGATTTGATGTCCGGTCGGAAGGGGTTCGGGCCGCGGAGCGGGAACTGGTGCTGTACGCCTCGACTGCCACCCACAACTCGGTCGACAAAGCGGTTCAGGTGCTGGGCTTGGGGCGCGCCGCCCTGCGCAAGATTCCCACCGATGCCCGACACAGGATCGAGCTGCACGCGCTGCGCGCTGCCATCGCGCAGGACCGCGAGGCGGGGTACCAACCCTTTGCCGTGGTGGGCAATGCCGGCACGGTCGACACGGGCGCCAGCGATGATCTCTGTGCGATTGCCGATCTCTGCGCCGCAGAGCAGCTTTGGTTCCATGTCGATGGCGCGTTCGGCGCGGTGGCTGCTTTGTCGCCCACCCTCAAGTCGCAGCTCGCTGGAATGGAGCGGGCGGATTCCTTGGCGTTCGATTTCCACAAGTGGCTACACGTTCAATACAGCGCGGGGTGCACACTCTTTCGCGACGAGACGGCGCATCGCGGCGCATTCACGGTCCCCGCTCCCTACCTCGCCGGCATCGAGCGCGGGCCGGCAGCGCAGCCGAGCCCTTCCCATCAGTTCGGGCCCGAGCTGTCGCGGGAGGCCAAGGCACTCAAGGTCTGGATGTCGCTTCGCGAGCACGGCCTGGCCACGTTTGGCGCGCTGGTGGAGCAGAACGTCGAGCAGGCCCGCTATCTGGCGTCGTTGGTGAGCGAGGCCGACCGGCTCGAGCTGGTGCTGCCGCCGGAGCTCAACATCGTTTGCTTTCGGTACCGACCCGCCGATGACCAGGAATGGGATCGGGAAGTGTGTGACCGGATCAACCAGGAGCTGCTGATGCGTTTGCAAGAGGAAGGCATCGCCGTGCCATCCCACACCACGCTCGCAGGACGGTTCGCGATTCGGGTCTGCATCACCAGCCACCGAAGTCGGCGAAGTGATTTCCGTCTGCTGGTCGCCGAAAGCGTTCGGCTGGGTCGGGCGATCGAAGGGGAGCACCGGGCGGGTGCACCGTCTGTCGGCTAATCGAGCGCGGATGATCCGAGCGATCAGGCTCGGATGCCGCCAAGGCCTGGTGCGGACGCCTCATCCGTGCCCGACCCCGCTACCATTCGGTTCTCATGAGGCCGATCGCCAAGCACTACCAACGTTACGTGGCCTTGGGTGACAGCTCCTCGGAAGGGCTCGAGGACCCCGATGGCCAGGGGCGCTACCGCGGGTGGACCAACCGGCTTGCCGAGCACATCGCCGCCGCGCAGGACGAGCCCCTGCACTACGCCAACCTGGCGATTCGCGGACGGCGCACCCGCGTCATCCGCGAATCGCAACTCGAGCGCGCTTGCGCCATGCGTCCCGATCTCGCGACGGTGTTCTCGGGAACCAACGACGTGATCGCGAGGCGCTTCGACCTCGCCGCGGTGATTGCGGACATCGAGCTGATGCAGGGGACGCTGCGGGCAGGTGGCGCCACCGTTCTCACGCTCACACTGCCGGACTTGAGCCCCGTGATGCCGCTCGCGCGCCTCGTCCGGTCACGAATCCTCGCGCTCAACCAGGGGCTACGCGCGGTGGCCGAGCGGCACGGTGTGTTGTTGGTCGATCTCGCGGCCTATCCAGTGGCGTCCGATCCACGTTTGTGGAGTGACGATCGCTTGCACGCCAATGCCGACGGCCATGCGCGGATCGCAGCCGCGCTCGCCGCGGCTCTCGGTATTCCGGGCATCGGTGGCGACTGGTCTCGGCCCTTGCCGCGTCGTCCGACGCCGACATGGCCGCAGCGGGTGGCTGCCGAGGTGGGATGGGCGCGCCGTTTCCTGCTCCCCTGGGCAGGGCGCCACGTGCTCGGCCGATCATCTGGCGATGGCCTGGAGCCGAAGCGACCCACGCTGCGACCGGTCCACCTGCCAGCGGACCGGCCAGATCCGGCCCATTCCTGAGCCCCGGTCGCCGATTCGGGACCGTCTCTCGGCGCTGCCGTTTTCTAGTCGTCCTCGGACGCCTCGCCCGCGCCCGTGGCGTTTGCCTGATCGTCGACGGCCAGCCGTGGTAGGCCATCAGGCGGCGTCACCGCGATCCCGCCAACAACCGCAGGAACGCCTCCGCCATAGCCGTAGTAGCCGTCACACGCGGCAACGTAGTCCTCGGAAATGGCCACCTGGTCGAGGAGCAGGTTGTCGCCGTACATCAGGCCATCGACCACGTTGTTGTAGCTGCCCTTCTGAACCTGCTGGCCCACCAGACTGCTGTGCGCGTCGGTCTCGATGGTCACGGGCTGATTGCGGTTGCCCGGTGTATCCGGAAGGCCTGCTTGGCGGTTGGCGAGCTGGCGACGGCGATCGCGCCGACCTGAGGCATCCACCGGTTGGCTTGATGCGCGTGCCGCGCCCTGGGCGCTCGTCGGTGCGGATCCCGCCAGGCTGTCACCCGTGACACCGTAGCTGCTGTTGACCGCGATCGGCATGGCGTTCCGGCCGCCGCTCTGCCCGCGATTGGGAAGCTCCCGCACACCACGGTTCGATCCCGGTGTGGCCGTTTCCTGGTTCCCCCACTCCTGGGCCTGGGCCGCTGGAAGAACGATCGAGCCCGCGAGCAAGACGACGCCCGCCGCGGTCGAAACTGGTTTTCTCACGATGTCGCTCCTTTTGCTGTATTCGAAGTTCCTACACGGCGACACGGACCAACGCGGTCGGAGACGGGATCCATCCAACCATCGTATCGTCGTGCTTCGCTCGAGACCTGCGGACAAATTAAGCAAAGATCAAACCAGCTGCGCCATCCAAGGCAGTCCGGCCTTTCCAGCCCATGAAGCAACGGCCAACCTCAGCGGACGTCCTTCCTGGTGGACGCCAAGAGTCCCCGCCAAGCGTCACGCATGCTCATCGCTGTCGACCCCCTCACTTCGGGCGACGCTGCATCCGGTACGATCGCCCTGCGTGTTGCGAGGCGGTTCGCTGCCCACGTGCCTGCAGCCGTTTTCATCCACGCCACGCAACGAATCGCCCGCGCCGGGCGAAAGGAATCACCCGGTATGAAGGTCCGGTCCTCTTCGCGCACACTCGTTCTGTCCACCGTACGACGCGCCGGCTTGCTCGCGGTGCTCGCCTTGACGCTCGGGTGTACAGAGCCGCCCTCACCTTCGGCTGGTACCGCGTCCGCTGCGTCGCCCGAGCCGAGCGAGGTCAAGAACGAGGTGATCGTGCTCGGCATGATCCATGGCGAGCATCGAACCAGCGAGCGCTACGGAATCGATGTGGTCACGGCGTTGATTCGCACGATCGATCCGGATTTCGTGTTGGCAGAGATTCCGCCGGATCGCCTGCCCACGGCACTCGCGGAATTCGAAGAAAGTGGAACGATCCGCGAGCCGAGGGTCGTGCGCTTTCCGGAGTACGTCGACGCGCTCTTTCCCCTGACCCGCGAGATGGCGTTCGAAATCGTGGCCACTGCCGGCTGGACCCGCCCGATGTCCGACGCGCGCCAGGCCGCGCTGCAGGCGATTCGAGAGGATCCTGCCCGGGCGGAGGACTGGGCGGCGTACGAGCAGGCCAATGGCGACGCCGCGGCAGCCGTCGCGGCCGGGGGCGAGGCGGACGATCCGCGCTGGATCCATACGGATGCCTATGACGATGCGGTCGAGATCGGGCTGTCGGTCTACAACCGCCTCTTCAACGACGAACTGGGTGCCGGCGGCTGGGACAACATCAATGCCGCGCACTACGGCTATATTGCCGACGCGCTGGACCAGCACACGGGGGCAGGCAAGCGCTTCCTCATTACCTACGGTGCTGGGCACAAAGGCTGGTTTCTGCGCCAGCTGCGGCAGCGCGACGACATCATCCTGCTCGACGTCGGTCCGTTTCTCGACCGCCTGGAAGCGGCCCCGAACCCCTGACGGCGCCGACGCCCAAAGGGTAGGATCGCCGGCCCAACGAACGACCGGATGGAACTGCTCCCGTGAAAACCCATTTCCCTCAGCTCGAGTTTCACCGGCTCGGTATCGGCCTGGTGGCGGACGCGGACGACGACAAGGCTGGCGCTGCGATCTTCATCGCCCAGCCGGACAACGCACGCCCGGTTCGCTCCTGCACCTGCAAGACCAGCAAGCGCAAGACCTGCCAGCACCTGCGTGACCTGGGCGGCTTCGTGCGGGAAGTGAACGAGCACTTTGCATCACAGTCTTGGGAGAAGCAGCTTTCCGCCAGCCTGTGGCATCGCCTGGCCAAGCGCTTGTTCGAGGGCGAGCCCCAGCCGAGCAGCACGGTGCGTGTACAGCGCCTCCAGCCGGCTGCCGGCGCCGAGAGCGAGACCGTTCTCGTAACCAAGGCGGACGGCTCGATCCTGGCACGCTATCTCGATAGCTCGCCTGCGCGGCTCCGGCTTCTCGAGCGGACCGGTAAGGCGCCGGATGGCTACGCGGACCGGAGTCGCCTGCTGGAGCGCATGGCCATGCTCCAGATCTCCGCCCAAGAGCAGCACTTTGCCAAGCACGGCATGAAGAGCCAGCGCCAGACCTGGGAAGAGAGCTTCTGGTTCCGCCTCGCCTACCATTGCGTGCGCGAGTACGGAGACGCAGGGCAGTTTCACCCGGCCATTGACGAGTTCTCCGGAGACTTCACACTTTGCTTCGCTGTGCCCACGGCGTCGGCTGACGCTGCAGGGACGGAAGGCTCGCGCCCCATCGTTCAGGTCACGGTGCCGCGGGCCCGGGTTCGCTCGGTGCTCGACCTGCTCCACGAAGCGTTCCCCGAGCAAGAAGATCTGGCGATCCACCCCGTTCCGCTCAAGTCGCTCTTCCAGGTCACCCAGGCGACCGAGCTCGATCTCGAGGTGCGACCGATGATCCAGGCGCTGCAGGCCTCCGGCGAGGCGCGGCTGTTCGCCCGCGACGACCTGGCGCGGTTCCGCTATGGCGACCTGATCTACATCCCCGAGCTGGCAATCCTGGCCGAGGTCGAGCGTCGCGGCAAGGAACGCAAGTTTGCGGCACCCCGACGGATGCGACTGGCCAAGAGCCAGGTCCCGAGCTTCCTGGCCGAGCACGCGGAAGCCCTCGCCGAGGGTTCACTGGTGCTCGACGAGCCGATGCGTGGCTTGCAGGTCGTGCGGGCGTTCGACCGTGTCGAGCTCGTGCCCGAGGCGGTCGACCAGGGCTGGTACTTCCTTTCCGCTCGCTATGGCTACGGCAACGCGTCCATCTCGTTGGCCGACATCTTGCGCGCCCATGCCGCGGACTTGCCCTACCTCGAAACCGAAGGCGGATGGATCGATCTGCAGACACCGGCGATCGCCGAGTTGACCGAGTGGCTCGGATTGACCGTCGGCGGCAAGGCGCGGGCTGGCGAGGATCGTGAGCGCGCGCTCGCCAGCGTGGTCGACGAAGACGACCGCATCCGCCTGTCGTCGAGTCAGCTCCTGCGCCTGCGGGCAGGTACGGAAGATCCCGTCGAGATCGCCGGCGAGGCCGAAGGACCCCGCGCCGATCTGGACCGGCTATTCGAGCTCCGTCCCATTGCATCGTTCGCGCAACCCAATGGGCTTCGATCAACGCTTCGCTCCTACCAGGTTCACGGCGTGGAGTGGATGCGTTTCCTCTGGGAGAACCGCCTGGCGGGCCTGCTGTGTGACGACATGGGACTCGGCAAGACCCACCAGGCGATGGCGCTCATGGCGAGCTTGCGCGGACAGGGTGAAGCGCGGCCGTTCCTGGTCATCTGTCCCACCAGCGTGCTCAGCCACTGGCGCACCAAGATTCGCGATCACGCGCCGGGTCTCCAGGCAACCGTTCACCACGGGCCGCAGCGCAACCTGGCGAGCGCGCTGGCGAGGGCCGATGTGATCATCACGTCGTACGGCGTCCTGCGCCGCGACATCGAAAAGCTCGAGAAAGTCGACCTGGCTCTGGCGATCTTCGATGAGGTGCAGCAGCTCAAGAATCGCGCGACGCTCTCGTACGAAGCGGCCCGCCAGCTCGATGCCGCCATGATGATCGGCATGACCGGCACGCCGATCGAGAACAGTCTGATCGATCTCAAGGCGCTGTTCGACCTCGTCTTGCCGGGCTACCTGGGCAGTGACCGGGCGTTCATCGATCGGTATGGCGGGGCCGAGGAATCAGTGGATTCGAGCGGAGCGCTGCACGAGACGCCCAAGAAAGACAGCCGGCTGGCCGAGCTGCGACGGATCACGGCACCCTTCGTGCTGAGGCGGCTCAAGCAGACCGTTCTCGAAGAGCTCCCCGAGAAGATCGAGGACATACAGACCTGTGTGCTGTCCGATGATCAGGTCAGGCTCTACCGGGATGCCATTGCCGGGCGCGGCAGCGCATTGGTGGAAGAGATCCAGCGCGATGAGACCAAGGCGCTGCCCTTCATTCACATTTTCGCCCTACTCAACCTGCTCAAGCAGATCTGCAACCATCCCGCGCTCGCATCGAAAGATCTCGAGCAAGCGGATCAGCTGGCGTCGGGAAAATGGGACCTCTTCGTCGAGCTCCTGGGCCAAGCCCTCGCGAGCGGACAGAAGGTCGTGGTGTTCACGCAGTTCCTGGGCATGATCGACCTGATGGCACGTCACCTGAAGCGTGAGCAAATCGGTCACGCGATCCTCACCGGAGCCAGTCAAGATCGCGGGTCGATTATCGATCGCTTCAACGAAGACCCGGAATGCCGCGTCTTCCTCGGCAGTCTCAAGGCCGGTGGAACGGGAATCGACCTGGTCGGTGGCTCGGTGGTCATTCACTACGACCGTTGGTGGAATGCCGCGCGAGAAGATCAGGCCACCGATCGGGTTTATCGCATCGGCCAGAAGAAGTCCGTCCAGGTCTTCAAGTTGGTCACCGAAGGCACGCTCGAAGAGAAGATCTCGGCAATCATCGACCGCAAGCGCCAGCTGATGGAAAACGTGATTCACGAGGATGATCCCAAGCTCGCCAAGATCTTCACCCGCGAAGAGCTGCTGGAGCTCCTCCGACCCGTCTAGAAACCGGCCTCCAGAGAGTCACCTAGCTCGTCTTGTGGGTCATCGCCCGATCAACGAGAAGCGCCGCAACGAGAAGCCCCCGCGACGAGTAGATCGATGGAGAAAAGGCGGCCGAGCCGTTCTTCCAGGCTCCAACTGCAAGAACGACTCGGCCCTTGCCATCGAGGTCTTCTACCGCCGCAGCCGGGTCACCCCCAAGACGAGGAGAAGCAGCGCGAAGATCCCCAAGCTGACTTGTCCGAGGGTTGGCACCTCGACCACCGACGCTCCATCGTCACCCAGGATTTCGACCTGGTTGGTGTCCGGAACGATCTGGCCTTCGACCGCATTGCTGAGCTCGATCGTGAAGGTCTCGGTTCCCTCGTTGTTCATGTCGCCTTCGACGAGTACCGAGGCGAGCTGCACGGTCTCGCCCGGCGCAAAGACGAGCATGCCGCTGGCCGGGAGGTAGTCTCCGCTGGCCGCGGTGGCGGTGCCGTCCATCGTCGCCCATTCGACCGTGACGGTTTTGCCGCTGGGCACGGACAGAACGACGGGAATATCGAAGCTGATCGTCCCCGAGTCGCCCTCGCCCTGGCTGAACACGGGCACGAAGATCTCGGGCAAGGGATCGTCGTCGACGATCGTTCCCATGCCTTGGCCGTCAGCGACTCCGACGCCTACGGGATTCGAGAGATCAACGAAAAAGGTTTCGTCGAACTCGTCCAGCACGTCTCCGTCGACCGGCACCACAACCTCGATCGTCGTGACGCCTACCGGGAAAGCGGCAGTCCCCGAAACCCCTTGGTAGTCCACACCGGCGACAGCGGTACCATCCGCAGTCGCGAAGTCGACGCTGACGGCCACGGCCGGCGACATCGACAACGAGATCGAGAAGGTCATCTGGACCGTACCAGCGTCGCCTTCGCCCACGATCTGATCATCGATGAACACCTGTGGCATGCCGTCATCATCGACAATCGTTCCCTCGCCCTGCGGATCGGAAAGCGTCACGTCGACGGGCATCGAAAGGTCGATGACGAACGTCTCACTGGCCTCGACGGTCGTGTCTCCGTTGACCGCGATGGGAATGGTCATTGCGGTTTCCCCGGGCAGGAAAGTCAGGGTCCCCATGGACGCTACATAGTCCAGGTTCGCCGTCGTCGCACTGCCGTCCTGGGTGGCGAAGTCGATCGAGATGGTCTTGCCGCTCGCCTCCGACAGCGTGACCGGGAAGTTGAAGGTGGTCACACCTGCGTCGCCCTCGACCTGGGAGATGTCCTGAATGGAGGCCGAAGGCACCGGATCGTCATCGGTAATCGTTCCGACACCTTGAGGGTCAGAGATTCCCGCACCGCCGGTGGCGCCGGATAGGTTGACGAAGAAGGTCTCGTTCACTTCGTCTGTCGTGTCGCCATTGACAGCAATCACCAGTGGCTGCGATGTCTCCCCGGCCGCAAAGCTCAGGGTGGTGTTGATCACCGCATAGTCGATCGTTCCCGTGGCCGTGCCATCCATCGTCATCACGTCGATGGTGGTGGGTCCAGTGGCCGCTGGCATCAGGCTCACGGTGAACGTTGCGTTGACCGTGCCCGCATCTCCCTCCGTGACCGTGACGTCATCGATCGAGAACACCGGGCCGGTATCGTCGTCCTGGATCGTTCCGACCCCCTGTCCATCACCGATCGTTCCATTCACTCCGTTCGTCAGGTTGACGAAAAAGCTCTCGTTCGGCTCCGAGTCCGTGTCACCGTTGACCGGCACCGAGATGGTCTCTACGGTATCCCCCGGCAGGAATGTGACCGTGCCCGCAGTCATCTGGTAGTCGCCATTGGCCACGGTTGCAGAACCATCCGAGGTGAGAAAATCGACCATGACCGTTTGGCCGCTTGGCGCGTTCAGCGTGACTTCGAATTCGAAAGAGACAGCGCCGAGATCACCTTCGTCCATGGCGACGTCGCCGATGTCGATGGAAGGTGTGGGGTCGTTGTCCTGGATCGTCCCCTCGCCTTGCGCATCCCCGATTCCGGTGCCGCCCTGGGGATTCGAGAGGTTGAGGAAGAAGGCCTCGTCGATCTCGTTCAAAAAGTCGTTGTTCACGGTAACCACCACCGCTTGGCTGGCGGTGTTCGCCGGGAACGCAATCGTGGTGAGCGGCAGCGCAATGTAGTCCGCCGGCGCGAGCGCAGTACCGTCGGCCGTGGCCACGTCGACGCTGGTCGCTACTCCGACGACAGGCGAAAGGGTGATCGTGAAGCTGATCGTGGTGGTCCCCGTGTCTCCCTCGACCACGACCGGATCGTCGACCGAGAACTCCGGCGTGGTGTCGTCGTCGAGAATGGTGCCTTCGCCCTGGCTGTCGGCGAGCGTGGCGTTCACGGGAGCCGTCAGATTGACGAAGAAGCTCTCGTCCGACTCCGCGAAGGTATCTCCGACCACCGGAACACTTACCTGCATCGTGGTTTCGGACGGCATGAACGTGAGCGAGCCGGCAGTCATCTGATAGTCCGTATCGCCGAGGGTCGCCGATCCGTCAGCGGTCGCAAAACTGACACTGACAGGTAGCCCCGACGGATTGTCGAGCGTCACCGCAAAGTCGAAGGTCGGAGTCCCTGTATTGCCTTCGACCTGCACGACATCGCCGATCGAGATACTGGGAGGCGCGTCGTCGTCCAAGATGGTCAGGGTCGCCATGTTGGGTGCGCCCAGCGTGGCACCACCGGTCGGACTGGTCAGTGCCAGGGCCACCGTCTCGTTCAGCTCGTTGATGGCATCGCCAGCGATCGGCACGTCGAAACTCTTGTTCGCCTGGTCGCCGTCTGCCCACATCAGCATGCCCGTGACACCGGTGTAGTCGTCAGGGGCGACGGCGCTGCCGTCCGCGGTTGCGAACTGTACGCTGACCATGCCTCCCGAGCCATTGACACGTTCGACGGCGATGGTGGCCATGCCGGCCTCTGCCGTGCTGTAACCCATCATCACGAACTGAAGCTGTCCTGGCTCGGTGACCGCGACCGCGTCCGAGAGCTCCGACGTCGGGGTCGCGTCCCCGGCCATGGCGGGCTCTGGTGTCGCTGTAGCGGTGATCAACGTGCCCGCGGGAAGCGACGAAGACGGTGTCAGCGACCAAGCCACGTCGCCACTGGCATTGGTCATCGCTGTGGTCACGGTGCCTTGGTAAGCGCGGGCCTGCCCGGTCTCACCCGCGGGGCTCGAGAAGACCTGAATCAGAAAGGTCTGGCCGGGGTTGCTGTTGAGCGTGCCGTTGATCGTCGTCACCCCGCCGCTGGTCACGGCCGAAGTGATGATCGGAAAATTCTGGCCCTCGTTCGGATCGCCGGTGTCGCCGTCACCTGGGTCGTTGGGCGTTCGGCCGTCGTTGTCGAGATCGATGGCGATGTCCCCACTCCCGGCTCCGTTCGGGCCGAAGCGGTTGGCGCCGAGGGCGCTGCCGTCGCCGATCTGGATCCGCTGAGCATTGTTGATCAAGGCGATCCCGTCGGCTGCGTTGGGTCGCGGCAAGCCATTGGGATCGAGCCCGATCGCGTTCCCCAGAACCTTGTTATCCGCCGCGTTGGAGATGAAGACGATGCCGTGGCCTGGTCCGTTCCCGAGACCACAACCGGCATTGCCGCCGATGAAATTACCCATGCCAGGCAGCAAGGAGCCACCGATGGTGTTGTTGTCGTCCGCCACGCGGATGCCATCGCAACCGTTGGGAATCGTCTGATAGAACGTCAGATTCGTCGCGTCGAATGTGATGCCGACGAGGTTACCGGCCACCGTGTTACCAGTCGCGCCGGGGCTACCGCTGATAAAGATGCCGTGCTCGCCGTTGCCGGCGACGATCTGATCGAAGCCGATGGCCTCGACACCGATATGGTTGTCCTGCCCTTCGACACGGATTCCACTGTCATCGTTTCCGAGCGCTCCGGTGTGGAAGCGGTCGACGCCGATGACATTGCTCGCGATCCAATTGTCGTCACCCAGGATGCGGAGCCCATTGAATCGGTGGCCCACCACGAGGTTGCCTTGTGGCACCGGAATCACGCCGAGGTCGACGCCGCCGACGAGTGGAAGGTCGACCCCGATCTCGTTGTCGTCACCGCGAACGCGAATCCCCTCGTCACCGGATGGATTGCTCAGATCATTCAAGCCCAATGCGTCAGCACCGACGATGTTTCCCAGCACCAGATTGCCGTCGCACCCGATGTCGATTCCGTCGCCACCATTCCCGGAGATCAGGTTGAGCTCCGACGGCAAGAAACCACCAATCAGGTTGTTGCAGGTGGGATCTCCAGCCGGTGCGGAGATGCTGATGCCGTCGCCACCATTGTCGTTGGCTGCGATTGCCGTCCCGTCGGCGGTGGTTCCGATGAAGTTGCCCTGGATCGTGTTGTAGGGCGAGGACATCGAGATCGCGGAGCTACTGCATCCGGCAATCGCCAGCCCCCGCACCACCGTTCCTTCGCTGAGATCGGTCGGCGGCGTCCCCAAGTGGTTGATGTTGATACACCCACTGCTGTTCTGCAGCTCGATCAAAACGGTGGCGTTGGTGATCCGTGCCAATGGCGAAGAGTTGATCAGCGCGCCGGGCTGGGTGTAGCCGTCGATCGTCAACTGCTCAGTGATCGTTGGAAGCTGAGCATTGACAATCGTACATGCGCCGCCACAGCCTCCGATCGCAAACGCGATGGTGTCGGCGCCGGCTGCCGCATTGGCCTCTTGGATGGCTGCGCGAAACGTGCAGTCGCCACCCCCGTTGGTCACCTCACAGATCATGTCTCCCTGGTTGAAATCGCTTCCATTGCCGAGATCGTTGACCGTGAACGTAGCGGCCGGTAGTGACCCTGCTACACCGAGCACGATCACGGACACCCAAAGCAGACTCTTGATACGCATGCTGTGCTCCTTACGAGACGAAGACCCTAAATCGACGAAAGATGAAGTGATATTTCGAGCGAGGATCCGGCGTTGCCTGTGCTGTTCCCAATCACACGAGCGGCGCCCTCAGTGTCCTGCGTCACGTCACGCGCCAGAATCCGGATTCCTTCCTACCCTTCGACGAACAGCGAGAATGGGGGCCATTCCTCGGCTCGCGTGGGAGCGTTCTCGTGTTCGCTCCACACGTTGCGAGCAACAAGGCCGATCTGGCCTCCCCTGCACGCACGTGCGCTTCGTTGCCGAGCCACACAGACGCGCCTGGCCGCTCGAACAGGCACGACCTACCCGCGGTGTGGTGCGGGCAGGTCGTGAAGCCTTTTCGGTCTTACCTTCGACAGCATGCAGCGAGGGTAAGGCTTGGATTTACTGTGGAATGATCGAGATCCAGTACTCGAAGGTGCCAAAGCCTCCGGCATCGACCGTGACCCGGTTCGGGCAGAGGCTGCCGCCATCGCGATGCCAGCTGGCGGTCATGCCCTCAGCGCCAACGGTGGCCCAGCAGGGTCCGGCCGGGGTGTTCTGGCCCCAGTAGACCCCGCAGTTGTCGGCCACATGGCCGGGTGCGGACACGCTTTCGAAGCTGGTCGTGTCGGTGAGCGTCCAAGTCCCGGCGCAGCTGACGCTGCCCGAATGGCTGTCGCTGACGAAGTAGCTGTGAAAACGGCTGTTGTTGTCTTCGCGCGACTCCGCGATGCGTCCGTTCGGGTCGGCCGCGATCCAGATCGACTGGGTGCCCGCCACCGCGACGGTCCTGGCCGTAGCCGCACAGCTTCCTTGGGCCGGAATGCTTGGCCCACAGCTGTTGCTGACCAGCGTCGCGCCAGCAATGTCGAGCTCGATGCCGTGAATGCCCGCGTCTGCCGCTACGTCACCGACGTTGTGAATCGAGAAGGTGAACGTGATCGCCTGGCCTGCCTCGGGCGTGTCGTCGGACAGGGCGATTCCATTGACGGGGATCAGCAGATCGGGGAGCAGCTGGTGGGCCGTGACCGACACCAGTTTCGTCGCGTGGTTGTTGTTCTCGTCGAGCTCGTCGATCGCGTGGCCGGAATCCGCCCAAGCGGCAACTTCCAACAACCCAGTTTGGTCTGGCGTCCAAGGCATGTTGATCGTGTGGCGTGCGCCCGGGCCGAGAGCCGGCACGGCTTCAGCCACCATTGTGCTGCCGCGATCGATGGTCACGACCGAAGCCGCTGCCTGGGCATTGCCGGCGTTGGCAAGCGTCGCCTGGATGAAGTTGGCTTGGCCAACGGTGGGTCCAGGAATCTGAAGGCCGAGTGTTTCGATGATGAGGTCCGGTGCGAAGCCTGGGAGCGAGATCGTAGTCGTCGTGCAGTTGTTGTCTTCGTTCGCTTCGGAAAATGCTTGATCCGGGTCGACGCAGGCGGTGAAGCGTCGAAGACCGGGCGACAGGTTGAGCCACAGATCGATCGGGCAGCCGCCCGCGGCGGACCAGGCTGGACCATCGCAGGATGCAACAGTCTGTGCGGCAGCGCCATCGATGGACAAGTCGACCGAGGTGGTGGTGTCGACACCGCCGTCTCCTCCCGTATTGACGGCCAGGCCGCCGAGGTAGACGTTGCCAGGCTCGCCGGGCAGGCCGAGACGCGCTGCAAGATCCTGGACGATCAAGTCGTCAGGGTCGACACCATCTTGAACGAGAAACGTCACGCGGTGGCAGATCGGGGCGCCGACGGTGGTCTCCAGAATTTGCGCGCAGAAGGTCGCCGATTCGCTGGTTGTTGCCTGGGCAAGGATCTCGACCTCGAACTGGAAGGCACCGCCGAATACCGGTCTCCCCTGAATCCGAAGGCCGTCGTCTTTCTGGAAGACCGACCCTGTCAACTGCTTGTCAGGACAGTTGGTGGTGTTGAGAAGGGCGAAGACGCTGTGGGCCTCTCCGATCGACGTCGCGATCTCGACTTTGGATCTGAATTGAATGTCATTGGCGGGTACGCAGGCAGCCGAGACCGGTTGGGCGAGGCTCGGAAGGGCAACCGTGATGAGTGTGAGCAGTGGCCATGTAGAGCGCCAGTTGTTTCGTGTTGTCGGCTTCCTTTCGATTCCTTGATGAACGATCATGAATGCTCCTGGAGATGAAAGTAGCTTCGCCCATGGGCTGATCGGGTCAGCCCGGGGCGAGGGTCCTTGGGTACCGCGGCGCCTCACGGCAAGGCGCTGCGGCCCGTCCAGGCTGGTTCAGCCCGGGATCGCGGGCCGGAAACGGAGGTGAAATTTGGGTGAAATCGGCTGCGACGCGCGAGTTGGGTCAGAAATCGAGCCCAACGCGTGCCGTCAGCTCGCGGAACCGAGCCTCGGAGCGGAGTGCAGCAAAGCCTGGATCGACAGCGAGCATCAGACACGTACTGTCGCGTGCTGCCACCAGTTGCTCGAGAAGGTCGAGCGCTGCCTCGGCTTCGCCGATCCGCGCCAGACATTGAACCCGGTAACGGGCCGGAACCTGCTCGCCTGCTTCGGCACATGCACGATCGAGGGCGACCAGACCGCCTTGCCGCGCCGTCTCGCGCAGGCGAGCAAGGTCAGCGCCGGTGAGGCCCATTTGTTCGAGGGACGATAGGTAGCTGGCAACGGCCTGGGGCGCTTCTCCGAGCGCTTCGTGGGCCCGTGCGAGCGCTTGCCAGGCGTTGACGTCGAGCGATAGCCCGAGATCGCGTGCCGCCGCGATGGCTTCGATCGCGCCCGCCGGCTCGCCGGCAAAATGATGCAGCATGGCGGCGTCGACGTAGGGGGCGATGCGAAGGGGATCGAGCGCCACGGCAGCACGCGCGCGCGCCTTCGCGGCAACATGACGCCCCTGTGCACTGAGCAGCCACGCATAGGTCACATGGGCCGGGGCGAGGCTCGGATTGAGGCGGATCGCAAGCTGCAGATCGTGCTCGGCCGCGTCCCAATCCCAACGGATCATGCCGAGGGCCCCTCGCGTCGCGTAGGCCTCTGCATCCGTAGGGTCGAGCGCCACGGCGCGGCGGACAGCATCCCGCGCGCGATCCAGAGACGCCATCTGGGCGGTCTGCTCGTAGTGGCGCAGCTCGAGCCCAGCCATCGCCGTGTAAGCCTGGGCGAAACCTGGCGACTGCTCCACCGCGCGGGCTATCAGCCTACGGGCTTCGTCGGTGGCGCCCGGCGATTCGTCGAGAAGTGTGCGTCGGGCGTGAAGGAAGTCGCCCAGCGCTGCCGGAGAGATTGCGGACGTTTGATCCCCTCCACGAGGCGCGACCGGTTGTTGGCCAAGGGCGCGCGTCAGGGCCTGTGCGATCTGCCTCGGTAGCTGAGCCAGGTTGTTGGGGGCAGCGTCGAAAGTCTCGTTCCACAAGCGGCCACTCGTCGAGGTGTCGACCAGGCGAAGCTGCACTTGAATGTTCGGTTTGCACCGCGTAACGGACCCTGTGAGGATGGCCTCCACGTTGAGCACGCGCGCGGTCTCGGCCTTGGTCGCTCCTCGAGATCGAGCAGCAATACGGCGGCTCGAGGTGGGGGCCGTCACACGCAACGAACCCTGTCGGCCCAGCATGTCGGTCAGGGTGTCCGTCAAGCTGTCGGCGATCAGCTCGGAGGGGTCGGGAAGCGGTCGCGTCACCGTTCCGGTCTCGTTCTGTGCGAGCAGTTCCTGGATGTCGCAAGAGCCCGTACGCGGCTCAGAAACGGTGAGTGGTAGGACTGCGATGCTTCGCAGCGGCAAAGAGGGATCGGTGGGCGCTCCTTGGCCGAGGACGAATACGATCAACGTGGCGACTGCGGCCAGGCCACCGATGGCAATCCATCGCTGAGGCGTCGCAAGGAGCGCGGGCGTTCCCATGGATCGCACCGGCTCCTCGGTTGCTCCCGTCTCGGCCAAGCCTTGATGGTCGAGAAAGGTCGGCGTGATCAGCCAGATGTAGCCGCGCCCACGCACCGTTTTCAGATAGCGAGGATTCTGCGTTCGATCCCCCAACGCCTTCCGAAGCGCGTAGATCGACACCTTGAGGACGTCGTCGCTGACCGCGCGTCCGCCCCAGATGGCGCCCAAGAGCTCGTCGCGACTGATGGTGACCTGGGGCCGGGTGGCGAAGTAGACCAGCAGTGCCATCACCTTGGCCCGAAGGGGAATGCTTCCCTTCGGGCCGATCAGGCGGAGGCGATCGGGCTCGACGATCCATTCGCCAATCCGCAATTCCGATGCCCTGGAGAGGTCGATCTCCTCTCGATTCGGCTGGCGACGGTCCGACTTCGCTCGCGAAGAAGTCTCCGGACCCTCCAAGCCCACTGTTGGCTGACGATCGACCATCCGCTCTCCAGGTGCCACATCGCTCGGTATGCCGCGGTCGAGCTTTCGTCAGATAACCTATCGCGGATTGGAGAAACAGTGGTTTCGTTTCATCGGCTGTGGTTCCGGCCGGGGCCAGTCGTGCTGCGCCTTTCGAGCCGCCTTCCGCGGTCTGGCCGCGCGGCCCGAGAACCACGTAGAGCACGCGTCGCTCGGGTTGAGTAAACCGTTTCTCTACTGCGTTCGACCAACTGACGCGGGTCGGTGGCGGTTTTCGCTCTACATGCCAAGAGCGAAGCAGGAGCATGGGTTGCGTGCGGTCGAGGGCTTGAATCTGCTCTTCTTCGTCCACATGCGGAACCCAGACGACTTGAGACGAGTCACCGAATGAGACTCAAGAGGAGTTGAGATGCAGAACGTTGGCCTGGCTTGCACGCTTCAGTCGAGAAGGCCGACCTTGAGAGCAATGAGCCAACTGGTCGAGTAGAAGGACCGATTGGTACGGTGATGCGTGTTCACTGTGGCACAGGCCGGCCATCATTTGCGTTGGCAAGAGAGATGGCGCTTTAAACGCTGGCCCGCTGGGGCGGGACGATCGACCTTTCAAACTAAGTCGACATGCCGAAATGACAACCGAGTTCGAGTCAAAACGAGACCAGCGCAGGATCCAGGCCGCGCTCGAAGCCGCAGAGTCAGGCGCGATGAGCGAATGGGATTTCGTCGGGTATGAGCGGGCACTTGGGCGGTCGGGAATGCTCTTGAGGTTCTCGCGCGCCGGCAGAAGGATGCATTTGAGCAGCTGCGACGTGCTTTGGGCGACGCACCCCAGAGCCAGTGCCCTCGCGAATCACCTGGCACCCGCGGGGCACGGCTGAGAGCTTCCAGGCTAGCCGTCGCTTCGTAGGCTCTCGATCGGGTCCTCGCGGCTGGCGCGGCGGGCAGGAAGATAGGCCGCGATCGTGGCGACGATGGCGAGGCCGGCAGCGGTTGTCGCGAGTGTCAGGGGATCGTTGGGGCTTACACCATGAAGCTGGCTCTCGAGCCATCGGACCAGTGCCAGGGATCCGCAAAGGCCCAGCCCGAGGCCGCCAAGCGTGCTCACCATGCCCTGGCCGATCAGAAGGTGGACGAGGTGCCGCCTGTTGGCACCGAGCGCGGTACGGATGCCGAGCTCGCGTCGCCTGGTTGCGGCTGCAAAGGACATCGCACCGTAGACCCCGATCGCGGCCAGCATCACTGCCGTAAGAGCGAAAAGGGCCAGGAGCGAAGCGCTGAATTGGGGCTGCCAGAGGAGCTCGCCGTAGATCTGAGGCAAGCTTCGCGGGTGTGCAAAAGGCAGCACAGGGTTGATCGTACGAAGACCCTCGGCGACAACCGGTACCAGGGTGGCTGCGTCGCCAGATGTGGTTGCGACCAGGCTGGTCTGGGTCCAATTGTCGACAGGGTTCTGGCGGTACGGGTGATACATCTCGGGGCGTGTCTCATCGGTCAGGGACCACTGCCGGACGTCGCCGACCACGCCGATGATTTCGAGCCAAGGCTCGTCGCTCGAGAATCCTCGAATGCGCTTGCCGACGGCGGACTCGCCAGGCCAGTGGCGCGATGCCAGCTTGTGATTGACGATGACAACGGGCTGGCTATTGGCGTCGTCGCTTTGCCGGAAGTGCCTTCCCTCGATGAGCGGGATGCCGAACGTATCGAACAATCCCTCGCTGACCACTTTGAAGCTGGCGAGGGGGGCGTCCGCCGAGTTTTCGACCGGGCGCCCTTCAATTGCAATGCGACGGCTCCAGATGTCGCCCCCGAGGTGGAGGTGGTTGATCAATGCGGCTGACTCGACACCCGGCAGCGCGTTGATGTGCGCCAGGAGGCGATCGAAGAATGGGTTTTGCGCCTCGGGTGCCTCGACACTCGATCCGCCGAATGGAAGCTGCGCCGTCAAGACGCCTTCGGAGCGCAGGCCCGAGTCGATGCGCCAGAGATTGACAAGGCTACGGGCCATGAGCCCAGAAGTGAGAAGCAACATCAGCGCCATGGCAATGCCTGCGGTCGCCAACAGAACGTGGTTTCGAGACTGCTTCTGCGCCCCGGAGCGACCGCTGCCGTCGGTGATGCTTCGTGCGAGGTAGGCCTGGCCAAAGAATGGCAGAAGGCATGAGAAGGCCAGGCTCAGCAAGGCTCCAAGAGCTGCCGTGAAAGCAAAGATGCGCCCGTCGAGTGTGGCCTCGGCGAGCCGCGGAACGCTCGGTGGCGCCATCACCTGGATGGCTTCGAGGCCCCAGAGCGCGAGCTGCCATCCGAGCACGACAGCCACTGCGACGATCCAGAAACTCTCCGCGAGACCCTGCCGCCAGAGTGTCCAACTGCGAGCACCCAGCGCCCGTCGAACGGCGAGCTCTTGGGTTCGACCGAACGTACGGGTGAGCCAGAGGCTGGCAACGTTGGCGCAAGCGACCACCAGTACCAATCCCACGCCGAAGAGAATGGTCTTGAGGGCAGGCCGTATTCCTTCGACCACCGGTTCGGACATCGGCTCCAGGAGATAGCTCAGGTCGGAGTTGTCATCGGGATAGCTCTGGGCGAGGCCGGCGACGAGCCGGTCGACCTCGTGCTGAGCAGCTGTGAGATCGACCCCAGTCTTGAGGCGGCCAAAGACCCGGAGCGAGTTGGCGCCTCGACGGCTCCACATCTCCCGATTCGTGAAGGGCGCCCAAAACTCCGCTCCCGTCGCCCAAAAAGGTGGAAACTGAAACCCAGAAGGCATCACGCCGATGACGGTATGAGGAAGTCCATCGAGCTCGAGGGTGCGCCCCAGAATCGAGCTGTCGGCACCAAAGCGGCGTTGCCAAAGCTCGAATCCCAGCACGACAACACGCTCGGACTCGTCCTCGGGCGAGTAGGCCCGGCCGAGCATGGGCGCTACGCCAAGGAGGGCAAAGAGGTCTTCGGAAGAGTGGAGGCCTGAGAGCTGTTCTGCCTCTCCGTTCTCGCGGAAGACGGGCCACCAAGGCGATGCAGCGGTGAGGTGTTCGAGGGAGGAAGCACCAGCCTTGATGTCGACGAAATTGGCGGGAGACGTCGGCGACCGACCCGGCTCGAGCATCGTGATCAGGCGCTCCGACTCCGTGTAGGCCAGGGGGCGAAGCAGGATGGTGTCGAAGACGCTGAAGAAGGCCGTCGTGATGCTGATCCCGAGGGCCAAGGTGGCCACTGCCAGGATCGTGAACCGTCGATCCCGCAAGAGGGATCGCCAGGCGATGACAAATGCTGTGCGTGGGTCGGTCATAGGTCCTCCAGGACTGACCGGGATTGCAAGCATCGGACCAGCCGCGACACCGAGGCAGCTGCCCGAGAGTGCGCTCCCCCACAGGGGTCTCTGTACCCCCGTGGCGGTCCGTGACAACCCTCGACTGTCCGATTCTGGGATTCGACATGCCAGAGCAGACACGCCAGCTGCCGTCGCAATCGGAAAGGCCCGCGAGAGAGCGCTGGAGATTCACCTGGTACCAGAGAACGGCAGCACCAGCGGACGTCACGAACATCCTCCCCTGACACCGCTGCGGCGATAGGGGTGGCGCCTCATTCTTCGGCGCGATCGTCCGCAGTTTTCTTGGACGAGTTTTGTTAGATGGCCAGAGTCTTCGCGTTCTATGTGGGTGAGATGCTAGCGAAAGTCACCACAGCCACACCTTGGGGCGTCGATGCCAGGCCAGTACTGGTCGAGGCTGATGTCCGCCTGGGAATTCCCAGCATGCAGATCGTCGGCTTACCCGACGCAGCGATCCGCGAGAGCCGTGAGCGAGTGCGCTCGGCGATCAAGAACAGCGGATTCGAACTACCTCCTCGTTCCATCATCATCAACCTGGCTCCGGCCGACATCAAGAAAGAAGGGAATCACATCGACCTGGCAATCGCTCTGGCCCTGTTGGTTGCGCTCGAAGACGTGCCGCAAGAAGCAGTGGATGGTCGCCTCGTATGCGGCGAGCTCGGTCTCGATGGCCGTATCCATGGGGTCCGCGGTGGCATCGCGATCGCCGATGTCGCAGCGCGCGAGAAGATGCGCGAGCTGATCCTGCCAGCGGCCAATGCTGGTGAGGCGGCAGCGCTCGGTGCCTTGCCAGTCGTGGGAACCGCCACCCTGGGGCAGGTCATTCAGCACCTGCTTGGTGAGGTCGTGGTTGCTCCCGCTGCACGGGCATCGCCCGGCGATCCTCATCCGACCCACGCCGATCTCGCGGATGTTCGTGGCCAAGACGTCGCCAAGCGCGCTCTCGAAGTTGCGGCAGCGGGGGCCCACAACGTGCTCTTCATTGGTCCACCGGGCAGTGGAAAGACCATGCTGGCGCGCCGTCTACCAGGCATCCTGCCGCCGCTGAAGTTGGCAGAGTCAATCGCGGTCACGAAAATTCACTCGGCGGTTGCTGAAACGCCGCCGTCGCAGTTGATTCGCGAGCGGCCCTTTCGTAGCCCGCACCCCGGCATCAGTACGGCAGGCATGGTCGGTGGTGGATCGATTCCGCGACCTGGCGAGGCCAGCCTTGCTCATGCAGGCGTCCTCTTTCTCGACGAGCTACCGGAGTTTCGGCGAGACGCGATCGAGGCCTTGCGTCAACCTCTGGAAGAGGGTTGTTTGACCGTGGTTCGGACTAGAGCCTCCTTTCAGTTTCCAGCTCGCTTCGCTCTCCTTGCGTCGATGAATCCTTGTAAGTGTGGTCATCTCGGTGATCCGCGCAACCATTGCGATTGTTCGCCTACGAGCGTTCAGCAGTATCGAGGACGAATCTCTGGCCCTCTTCTCGACCGAATCGATCTCCATGTCGAAGTTCCTGCTTTGACGCTGAAAGAGCTTCGTAGTGAGCCGGGCGAGAGCTCAGCGCAGGTTGCGCCGCGGGTGGCAGAGGCCCGAACCCGTCAGGCCCGACGCTTTGCCGCTGACTGTGCGACGCCGACGAACACGATCCTCGATGGGGACGAGCTGCGTCGGCATTGTCCCCTGAAGCCGGAGGCGCAGCACCTGCTGGACGCCGCCTTCGAGAGGCTCAAGGTTTCGGCGCGAGCCACGACCCGGGTGCTCCGAGTCGCGCGAACGATCGCAGATCTGGCCGGTGTGGATGACATCAATGCTTCGCACATTGCAGAGGCGATCCAATATCGGAGTCTCGATAGGCGTCAGAATCGGTAGGAGGAGTTGCCATGCGTACGATGCGCTGAGTTCCCCCAGCCGAGGCGCTGGTCAAGATGACACGCTGGAGCATTCATCCGTGGCTTCTGCGCCGTCGAGAGTGGAGGCTCGACGACAGCGCCTTTGGCGTCTTGGCACGAGGCATGTTGCGCGATCGCTCGGAGCTGCGTGGCGTGATATTTCTCTCGAAGCGAAATCATTCCTTCCAGTCCGTTCGCGACGACGCGTAGT
>CALFAM010000073.1 GCA_937948815.1 uncultured bacterium | reverse complement strand
TGCCCTGCTCGGCAACTTCGCGCTCCATGTCGAGCCAGGTGAAGTAGGGGTCCGTGGCGCCGAAGCTCGACGCGCCGACCGAGGAGATCAGCACGGGGCGGAGTCCCACGGTCTCGAGCGCGGCCAGGGTCGAGAGATTGAGCGCTGGAAACGAGCCGGTCATGGCGACCGCGACACAGGCACCGCGCGCGAGTCTCAGCTCGTGCACCATGGCCACCACGGCGGCCGCGAAGTTGGGGTCCGTGCTGGCGAGCTTGGCCTCGAGATTGCCGTGCTCGGTGGTGATCTGGCTGTACTCCTGCCCGATCAACGCGGTCCCGGCCGGGTCGTTCACGCGGTCGACGAAGGCGCCTCGATTCAAACGATGTTCCTTGAGCGCGCGTGCTGCGCGCGCCGAGGTCGCTGCCGCGCTGAGCATCTGGTCATGCCAAGGACTCTTGACGACTCGCTTGCCCTGCTCGACGCGAAGCAGAGCGAGGAGGGCGAGGAGAGCGAGCGGAACGAGAACACGGTTCGAACGCGGGGAGAGTCGGCGAAAATCCATGTCATCAGACCGGAAGGACCTGGCCGCCGAAGCACAGAAGGACCAGGAAGCGTACGAGGGTCGCGGTGACGATGATCGCGCACACGGTGGGCACGATTCCTTGCTTGAGAAACCAATTGGCGACCAGGCCGGGGACGACCCAGCCGACCGCCGCGAGCTGAACCGCGGAGAGACCGATCTCGAAGTGCAGCAAATTGCGCGAAGCGATCGACAGCAAGCAGCCGATCAGGACGCTGAGTACGAGCTGCCGGCGGCCGAAGACGAAGGCATGGCGCCCGATCAGCCGCAAGATGCCGCTGGTGACGAGGGCGACCAGAAAGACGCCCGCCAGCCGAGACGGTGCGCCGAGCTGCAGGGCAATGTAGCCAGGCACCACGAGCCCGCCCGCGGCCAGGCCGAACCCCTCGTAGGCGAGCAGGCTGAGCACCAGACCGGCCGTGACCGCAATCTCAACCATGGTTGATGCTCCGGTCCGCGAACCAGGCCGCCGTGGCCGCGCCGAGCCCTCCCATGTTGCCGATCGCCACGACGCTGCTGCGCTTCGTCGTGCGGTCGGCGATGGCGCGGTGAATGGCGGCGGGTTCCGCGCGATCGAGATCGATCACCTTCTCTGCGGTCATGCCGTAGCCGCGCAGCGACCGCACTACGACGTCCGTCGGCTCGCCCATGGCAAAGACGGCATCGAGCTCGGGAGCCAGCTCCGTGGCGACCAGGTGGGCGAGCTGATCGGCGCGATCCTGCCGATCCGGGCGTGTATTGAGCAGCACGAATCGTTGAGACGCGAGGTGTCCCTCGTCGCGCAGCTTCTTCCAGACCAGGCGGGTGGAGTCGGGGTCGTTGGCTGCAAAGGCGTTGAAGAACGTTGTCGAATGGTCGCCCTCGCGCACCTCGGACCGCGACAGCACGCCGGCATCGGGCTCGGCTTGCCACATGCCGCGCAGCGCGGTCTCACGGGCGACGCCCAACGTGTCACAGGCCGCGAGTGCGAGTGCGACATTGTCGCGATGCTCGATGTAGCGAAACCCATTCATCTCGGCCTCGCTGACGGTGTCGGCATGCGCTTCGATCACCCGCGTGCCGCGTGCTCGGGCCAGCCGTCTCACCAAGGCGATGTTGTCGTCGTGGGCAGCCAGCATGCTCCCGCCGCGTGGGATGGTGTTGGCCATGGAGGTACCGATCTCTTCCAATGTGCGACCCATGACGTCGGTATGGTCGAGGCGAATGTTGGTGAAGACCGTCAGGGTGGCGTGGACCATCTGCTCCTCGGTGATGCGTTGGTAGTGCGGGTCCAGGGCCATGCACTCGATCACCAGTGCACGGGCCTTCCGGCGTCGGGCGTAGTCGATGATGGCGAGCTGTTCGAGAATGCTCGGCGCGGCCTTGCGGTGGATCGGGACGTCAGAACCGTCGGGGAGAATCAGGCGGGGGAAGGTGCCCGTCACCTTGGTGATCGTGGCGATACGGCCAGCCCGCAGCCCTGCACCGATCAGCCGTGTGACGCTCGACTTGCCGCGTGTTCCGTTGACATGGATGCGATGCGGAATGGTCATCACGCGCCGCTGATGCCTTCGATACTCCAAGCCCGCCGCGCACAGGAGGGCCAGGGTCATCATGGTCAAGATCGAAAGGCTCGAAAACGTGTGCATAGCGCTCGTCGGCGTCCCGTGTTGTAGTGGCTCGGAGCGGATGGGCGGTGCCCCATCCCATGAGCTGGGCGCACGATAGAGCGCCGGCGTGACCGGTCCCTGGACCGAACATGAACAATTGCTCATGTCGCGGTCGCTGGCTTTCCTCAACCGATCGACGCGGACGGCGGGAAGCGAGCTCAGCGGATTGGGGCTTGACCTGGAGCGCGCTCCAGGCTCTACGATGTCCTCATGGACCACGAACTCACCATTGGAATGGTTGCCCAACGGACCGGCATCAGCATCGATACGCTGCGCTACTACGAGCGCGCCGGGTTGCTCTTCGACGTTGCCCGTCTGGCCAACGGTCATCGCCGCTACCGCGCCTGGCACGTACGTTGGGTCGCATTTCTGACCCGTCTGCGTGCCGCCGACATGCCGATTGCCACGTTGCGTCGCTATGCCGTGCTGGTGCGCGCGGGCGACGAGACCCGCGACCAGCGAATGGCCGTGCTCGAAGCGCATCGTGACGACGTTCGGGCCAAGATCGACGCGCTCACGACGCACCTCGAAGCGATCGAGCGCAAGATCCGCATGTACGCTGACGGGGAATGCGCTGGCGGCGACGCCAACGCCGGGGCGACCGAGTGATCCGGCTCGCTGCGACCGCGCCCCGCCTGTTGGCCGTCCTCGTCCTCGTCACGGGTGCTGCGCGGCCGAGCGACTGGCCCCAGCTTCGTGGTCCCGCGCGGAGCGGCGTGGTCGACACGGAGCGCGAAGGTGGCCGCGAAGGTAAGCGTGATGGGGCGGCGATTCCCGTGCCGCACCGTTTCGAAACCGCGTGGAAACGACCCCTGGGTGCGGGGTACTCGGGTATCGTGGTGGTGGGTGACATCGGGCTGACCATGGCCAGCGATCGCGGCCGCGATGTGGTGGTTGCGTTCGACGCCGCGCGTGGCGAGACCCGCTGGGTCTATGACATCGCAGAGACCTATCGTGGGCACCATGGCTCGGATGACGGGCCGCTGAGCACGCCAACGGTCGCAGGCCCTCTTGTCTACGGGCTCGGACCACGTGGCCATTTCTTCGCCCTGCGCCTGGCCGACGGGTCGCCCATCTGGCAACGCCAGCTCACCGCACCGGCGCCCGAATACGGCTTCGCCACCGCACCGCTCTTGCTCGACGACATCGTCGTCGTGATGACGGGGGCGCCGGACGGCGGTGCCGTCACAGCCTTCGATCGTCAGACCGGCATGCCACGCTGGTCGGCTGGCGACGATGCCGTGGCCTATGAATCACCGATCCTGGTCGAGCTGGCCGGCCGGCGTCAGATCGTCGCCGCTGGCCAACGACTGTTGTTCGGCATCGATCCCGCGGATGGCGCGGTGCTCTGGCAGCAGAAACATGCGCTCAGCCTCCAGCCCGGTCTCGGGCTGGCACAACCCGTGGACCTCGGGGCCGGGAGGATCTTGATCGCCTCCTTCGACGGTGCCGCGGCCTATCGCGTGACCCAAGGCGAGACGGGAGCATTCGCGGTCGAAGCGCTTTGGCAGTCGACCGAGTTCAAGCGCGCCTACGCCGTGCCCGTGGCGGTCGGCGGGTACGTCTACGGCTTCAACGGGCGTTTCCTGACTTGTCTCGATGCCGCGGACGGTCGCGCCGTCTGGAAGTCGCGTCCGCCCGGTGCGCGCAACCTCAGCCTCGTCGATGGTCAGCTCGTGATGGTCGCGAATGACGGCCATCTGGTGGCGGTGGTCGCCTCGCCCGCGGGCTACCGCGAAACCGCTCGAACGCCCGTCCTCACGTCGGGAAGCCAGACGGCACCGAGCTTCGCCGACGGCCACTTCTTCGTCCGCAGTGGCAGCGAGATGGCCCGTCTCCGCTTGGTGGCGAGCGCCGCGCTTCCCGGCGTCGGGCTTCCCGCCGTCTCTCTTGCCGGTGATTCCGTCGCGGTGCCGCCGGCCGCGGACGGCGAGCGCTTGCTGGTCGGCAAGCTCGCCCCGCTGGCGGCGCTGCTGCGCCGGCACGACGACCCGAAGACCGCGGTCGATCGTTTCCTGGCCGATCAGCGTGACTTCCCGCTCATCACGTCGGATGGCCGCGTCCACTTCGTCTTTCGCGGCGCGGCCGAAGATGTTGCACTCAAAGGCAACGTGCTCGGATTCGACGCCTTCGACGAACGCGACCGACCGCTCGCCCGGGTGCCCGGGACCGATCTCTTCGTAGCCACCCTCGCGCTCGATCCGGCGGGGCACTACGAGTACCGCTTCGATGTCGACTACGGCAATGCGGTGCCCGATCCACGAAACCCGCATCGGGTGCGCTCGTTGTTTGGCGAGGTCTCGGAACTGCGCATGCCGGCGTGGCGGGTACCGCCCTACCTCGCGCTGCCAACGGGCCTTCGTGGCACGGTCGAGCGCCTGCCCTTCGAGAGCCGCATCCGTGGCGACAGCCGCACGCTGGCGGTCTATCTGCCGGCCGGGTACCCGGCCAGCCAGCGCCACTACCCGGTCCTCGTGGTCAACAACGGCATGCTCGCCCTCGAGGAGGGACGGATGGACCGGGCGCTCGACCACCTGATCGGCGATACCGTGGAACCCCTGATCGCGGTCTTCATCCCACGCCAGCGCGCCGAGCTCGGCGGTCCCGCCACCGGCGACTTTGCGCGCATGCTGGCCGAGGAGCTGCTGCCGTGGCTGGAGGCCCGTTACCGTCTGCGCACGGGCTCTGAAGACCGGGCGATCACCGGCGTGGGTAGTGGTGGCTTCGCCGCGGCGTACGCGGCCTTCGACGGCACGGGAGCGTTTGGCAAGCTGGCCGCGCAGTCCCTCTACATGCCGACCCCACAGATCGGCGAGGCGCTACTCGCTGCCATCGCCCGGGCAGACGCGCACCGCCGCGACATCTACCTCGAATGGAGCCGCAACGACCTGGTCAGCGAGCGGTTGGGGATCGACGCGCGCGCCGACAACGAACGTCTGCTCTCAGCGCTCGAAGCGGCCGGGCATCGGCTGACGACCAACCTCGTCGTTGGCGCGCCCGGCTGGGGAAGCTGGCGCGCGCAGACGGATGTACTGCTCGAAACGCTCTTTCCGGCATCGGCCGACGACCCGTAGGCCGCGCGCCATTCGCGTCGAGCGTCCGCCTCGGCGCTCGCTCGGCAGACGGTCGACCCCGGGCATTTCGACGACGCCGAGCCACGGATCCGCTCGCCCGCGCGCGGTCGCGCCTTGCCACTGCGCGGGCTGCCAGCGCGGATTCCGCCGATCCGGGCGAGCTTGATCGCGAGTTTCAATCAACTTTCAGCAATTCTCAAGGTTCGGGAGCGTCTCTCGCGGACGAATGGGTCAGGCTACTGCTCAGCAGCGGTCGGTATGTGAGCCGGTGCGGTTGCGGTGATCGCGAACCGGGTCTTGGCGCACATACCGCGGATGAGCTGGGCCGGCAAGTTGAGCGTGCAGGTCGCAAAGCAGTCCGCCCATCGGAAGACGCATTCCTGCTCGAGCTGGAAGCCACCCTGCTCGGCCTCGAGGAGGCATTGCTGGGCTCGAACAGCGGCTGCGCGACAAGGATCGCGTGATCGGCGCAATCTCGAAGGCCTTCATGGAAGCGCGTTGTGCCCGCCGACCCATGGACGACCGCTGAGGCGCGCGGGGCTCGGGGTCCTTGCCGACGGCATGCGGGGCAAGCGATCAGAAGGTGATTTCGACTTCGAGGCCCGGGTCGCCGGCCAGGACGATGGCGGCGCCGTGGAGGTCGCAGACCGCGGCGACCAGGCTGAGGCCGAGGCCGCTGCCGCGCTCGCCGCGATGGCGCTCGAGGCGGTAGAAGCGACGGAAGACGTTCTCGCGCTCGACTTCGGGGATGCCCGGGCCAGAGTCGCGCAGGACGAGCCTTGGATTGATCGACTGAACATCGAGGGCGAGCGAGACCCGCCCGCCCGCGGGTGTGTACTTGAGCGCGTTCTCGACCAGGGTGCTCAGGGCTTGCATCCACAGCTCGCGGTCGCCGACGGCGGGGTGTGTGCCTTCAGGCCGTCGCCAGATGAAGGTGATGTTCTTCTCGGCGAAGACCGGCCCGTAGAGCTCAGCCACGTCCGCGACGGTCTGGACGAGGTCGAATCGCCGGAAGCCCTGGCGCTTCTGACCGCTCTCGACCTGCGCAATGCGCAGCAGCGCGTTGAAGGTTTCGAGAATCTGATCGGCTTCGGCCTGCACCGCATCGATCAGCTCGGGGCTCGACTCCGGATACCGACGAAGCAGGTCGAGCTGACCCTGAAGCCGCGACAAGGGGGTGCGAAGATCGTGAGCGATGCTGTCGCCAACCTGGGACAGCGCTTGGACCGCCCGCTCGAGATGATCGAAGGTGTGGTTGACCGCGCGGGCCGCGGTGGCCAGGTCGCGATCGATCTCGCTCAGCCGGAGGCGCGTGCCGACCTGGCCGCGGGCCTGCCGCTCGGCCGTGACCTCGACCGTGCGCAGAAACCGTTCCACCGGCCGCGCGAACAGCCATCCGAGCAACAGCACGAGCGGGATTCCGCTGACGACGAGGAGATCCCGCCTCCATCGGCTGCGTTGGAGGAGCATTCCCGTGTCGTCGAAACGCATGCCCACGCGCACGCGTCCGCCATCCGCGAGCTCCGCTTCACGTGCGAGACACCAGCCGCGCGCGTCGTCGTCGCCGTCGAAGACCGCGGGTTCGCCAAGGTCCGGCGTCTCGCCCTTGCCGACACGGTAGAGCTGCGGTGCGGTCGCTGGGGCGGACAAGCGTGCCACCGAATCGGGCTCCCACACGCGAAGACAGGCCTCGCTCTCGGCCAGAAGCCGTGGACGTGCCAAGAGTTGGATGAGCTCGGAGCTGCGCAGCCGCACGATCGCTTCGTCATGCTCGGCTTGCTCTTCGATCTCGGCTTCGGCTATGGCGAAGAATCCGTCGTGGAAGTCTTCGGGAATCTCTTCACTCATCCTCTCGACGAGCTCGTACAGCAGCTCCGGCGGATGACGCGGGAGCTTGGCCTCACCCAGGAACGCCAATCGCAGGCGAAGGCCCGAGACGCTGGGGGAGTCCGCAGCGACCGTTTCGAGCGCGGCATTTGTGCGCGCGACGTAGCGATCGAGAAAAGTGGAGAAGGCCTCGCCCGGCCGCGTGCCCAAAGCAACCGGGGGGCCGAACGACTCGAACAGCGCATCGGCCGCTTCGCCTTCATCTTCCGCTTCCTCATCGTGGCCACCCGCCCGCAACAGGGAGACGATCTCTTCCTCGACATCGTGGAGCGCGTCGACGCCTCGTTCGAGTTGGGCATGATGGGTCGCACGATCTGCGATCCAGAGCATGGCGGCGCCAGGTGCCCAGGCGATCAACGCGATCAAGGCTCCGCGCTGAAATGTGGAGCTGCGGAGCCGCGCGAGGGATCCCACTCAGTGGTCTCCACTCGGCTCGCGCAGCACGTAGCCAGCGCCGCGTACCGTGTGGATCAGCGGCACATCGAAGCCACGGTCGATCTTGCTGCGCAGACGTGAAATGTGGACGTCGATGACATTGGTCTGGGGGTCGAAGTGGATTTCCCAGACGCGCTCGAGAAGCATCGTGCGGGTGACCACCTGTCCGGCGTGACGAATCAGGAATTCGAGCAGCTGGAACTCCCGCGTCTGCAGCGGGATGGCCTTGCCGCCGCGGCGAGCCTCCCGGCTCAGCAGGTCGAGCTCGAGATCGGCGACGTGTAGCACGGACGTCGGCGCTTGCTGCTGCCGGCGGCGGTCGAGGGCATGGATGCGCGCGAGAAGCTCGGAGAAGTGAAAGGGCTTGGTCAGGTAGTCATCGGCGCCGGCTTCGAGTCCTTCTACGCGGTGCTCGACATCACCGAGTGCGGTGAGAAAGAGCGCCGGGACTGCGTTGCCGGTCGCGCGCACAGCTTGAACCACCGCGAGCCCGTCGAGATCCGGCAACATGCGGTCGACGATCAGCATGTCGAACGATTCGGTCACCGCGCGACTCACACCTTGCCGCCCGTCGGGGCAGACCTCCGGGGTGTGGCCATCTTCGCGCAGCCCTTGTGCCAGGTAGCTGGCGAGGCTGGCGTCGTCTTCGATGATGAGGATGCGCATAGGGCGACCGAGAGCAGACCGTTTGGGTTTCGAGGTGCGGATATCCTCCCACGTCGATTCTCTTCGTGGTCTGTTCTGAACGTGAATTCTTTGTCACCTGCGCTCGGCATCTCCCCCGCGGCATGGGGCACCGGTCACGGCCGGTCGTCTGCGGGCTCGACATC
>CALFAM010000072.1 GCA_937948815.1 uncultured bacterium | reverse complement strand
GCTGATCAACGACGCCAAGCCCCCATTTGGGTGAGCAGCGATCATGCGCTCGGCCCCGATTCCACGCTGAAGGCCGACGTCTTCCTACCGCACGAGTACAGCAATCTGCAGCGCGAGCTCGAAAGTCTGCGGCAGACCGTTGTCGCCGAGCGCAGCAAGGGTACGACAGTAGCCCCGGATGAATGTTTGGTCTGGACGATGACTGCCGAGCATGCGGTCGTCGAAGAGCTTGCCTTCGACAATCTACTCGAAGCGTCGACGATTGCGCTGGTCGGCAGGCTCTCGGACTCGAAACCCGGCTTCTTCCGCGGGTCGGTTTCCACCCTCGGCGCGATCGACGTCGAAACGGTGCTCAAGGCGCCTGGCACGATCGATCGCGACGCACTTGTGGGCAATCAAGCCTTGATCCTGTGGGGACGAGCCCGCCTGCACATTGATGGACTCGACGTCTGTCGCCAAACCCTCCGCGGCTCCGCACCGCTCACCCGGGGAGCAAGGGTGCTGGTCTTCGCGCACGGAATTCCGTCGCAGCAGCCCTTGGTCGTGAGCCCGCTCGACGAAGAGGTGTTCTTCGAGCTTGCCTACGGAGGCGAGCTTTCGGTCCCGGCAAGGCTCGGGCAACTCGAACCCAAACCATCATGGCATCTCGTCGAGAATTGGCTCGAAGCGCTTCAAACGAATCATATGCACGACGCCCCACCGTCTGGGAGCGAGTAATGATCGCTAAAGAAAATGCACGGCGTAGGGCTTTCGGTTCTGCGCTCGCGACCTGCTGCCTACTGGTTTTTGCCGGAGATGCGGCCTACGGCTGCGCTGCCAACTTCTCTCAGATCTCTGGGCCGGCAAACGTAACCAACATTCGACTCCGAAGCGTCTCGGCCGGCGCCTCTGCATGCCACTCGTGCACGGCCAATGCCGGCAACGCCTGGAACTCAGCCTGCGCTGGGCGAGCCAATCCAGAATTTCAGACCGCTGGCTCCGGCGCCGACTTGACCGTCGATGTCGAGTACCGCGGCGGAAACAACGATGGTTCGGAGCCTGGATGCTCGTCGTCGAAGTGTGGCTGTACGAAGCTCGGCATCACAGGAGGAAGAATCTCGAGTGCACGCGTGATCGTCTGGGAGTCTGCTGCAGCAGGTCAGACCAATTGCTCGTCCAGCTATCAAGGCATCATCACCCACGAGTTGGGCCACGTCCAAGGCCTGAAAGATGCTCCGGCGTGCCAAAACCGCATCATGGGCAACGCTACCGGAAGCGCCGCCATTCGGAGCCAAGAGTGTGACCGTATCGACGGCAACTTCTTGACCCTCGACGAGCGATTCCCCAACGACCCCGACAACCACCCTTGCAGGAATCCAGCGGCATGAAAATGAATGATAGAACCTCATCTGACCGTCCCGCCTCGAAAGGCGATCGAGCCAACTGTCTGTCACGGGTTGTTCTTGTCGTCTTGGCCGGGTTGCTCACCGCCTCCCCGGGATTCAGTGAACACCCGTGCACGAGCCCTTTGGTGCTCGACCTCGACGGCGATGGCGTCGCGACCACTGGCCTGGAACGAGCCGTGCGCTTCGACATCAACGGAGATGGATTCGAAAATCGTATCGGATGGCTGTTCGAGGAAGGCGAAGACGCCTTCTTGTGGCTCGATCTCAACCGGAATGACCTGGTCGACAATGGAGCAGAACTTTTCGGCACGTCGACGAGGAATCCCAAGGGGGAGTTCGCACGGAACGGCTTCGAGGCGCTGGCCATCTACGACCGGCTTGATTCCGGTGGCAATGCCGACGGACGCATCTCCGACGCAGATGTCATCTGGAACGATCTTCGACTCTGGAAAGATCGCAACCACGATGCCGTCTCCCAGCCACACGAGATGAGTGCGCTCTCCTCGAGTGGTGTCGTCAGCATCGGTCTCGGCTACGAGGAGCTCCACCAGCGCGACGGTCACGGCAATGTGCACGCCTACCGTGGCGTGTTTTCCTTACGAACCGAGGCACTCGGCGCGACGTTTCGCAAGCAGATGATCGTCGATGACATCGTATTCGTACGCGCGAGCCGTCACGCAGATACGCACGGCGGGCACACTCATCGGCCCGATTGACGCGTCACCGAGCATTGGTCGCCGCAGGTGGCCGATGAAGACACTGCGGGTCGATTACCTGATCGGTCGACCTCAGTCTCGCCAGGCCACCAATCGATAGACGGCGGGGATGACCACGAGGGTGAGGAGGGTCGAGCTGATCAGACCGCCGATCACGGCAATGGCCATCGGCGTGCGCAGCTCGCTACCCTCTCCGAGCCCGATCGCCATGGGTAGCAGGCCGAGGATGGTGGTGGCAGTGGTCATCAGGATCGGGCGCAGACGCACCCGGCCGGCCTTGCGCAGGGCATCATCGCGCGATAGGCCCTTCTCCCGCCGCTGACGGTTGGTGGTGTCGATCAGGATGATGGCGTTGTTGACCACGATGCCGGCCAACATGACGACACCGATCAACACCACGACCGAGATGCGGACATCGAAAAGGTAGAGGGTGACCAGCACGCCGATCAGCGAGAGCGGAACGCTGAACAGAATCACCAGCGGCTGCACCAGCGATTCGAACTGCGAGGCCATGACCAGGTAGACGAGAAAGATCGCCAGACCGATCGCCAGCTTCATGCTCTCGAAGGACGTCTCCATTTCCTGACGCTGACCACCCATGCGCCAGGAAAAGCCCACGGGCATCTCCATCGTGTCGAAGATCTCGGTAATCGCGGTCGAGGCCGAGGCCAGGTCACGGCCTTCGAGGTTGGCCGTGATCACCGCGACACGCTCACCATCGGCACGACGAATTTCGGCCGGCCCGATGTCTTCGACGACCTCTGCGACCGCGGAAAGCGGGATGGCCGTCTGGCCCCGCTCGAGGATGGTCAGGTTGCGGATCGCGCGCGCGCTCGACCGATAGCGCTCAGCACTGCGCAGGCGAATGTCGATGGTCAGATCGTCGCGCTGGATCTCCGTGGCGACCCGCCCCTGGACCTTGGTCTGCAGGATTTCCGCGGCTTCCTGCAGGCTCAGGTCGTATTGCGCCAGGCGATCGCGGTCGAAGGTGACGACCAGCTCAGGGCTACCGCCTTCGGTGGACGATTCGACATCTCGCAGACCGGGCAAGGCACGCATGCGCCCGGCGGCGTTCGCGGCGAGGCGTTCGAGCAGCTTGAGGTTGTAGCCACGGATCTCGACTTCGACCGGAGTCTTGAAGCTGAAGAAGGACGGGCGTCCGAAGCGCGCCTGGAGCTCACCGTCCGCCGTCGCAGCCGACACCTCGTCGCGCAGGGCGGCCATGACCTCCGCCTCGCGTTGACGTGAGAAGGGCGCCTCCAGCGTGACCGTGACCCGCCCAATGTTCTCGCGGTTTTCTCCGGCAACGCCGCCCTGCTGCCCCGCACTGCCAGCGATCGCGAATACGGTGCCGACGCCGGGGAGCGCCTGCGCCGAACGTTCGAGGGCAGCCAGGCGCCGTTGGGTGACGTCGAGATGCGTCCCGGGCTCGAGCTCGGCATCGACGAAGAACTCCCCCTGGATCAGCTCGGGAATCAGCTCCTGTCCGAGGCGGGGGAAGATCGGCAGGCTGGCACCGAATAGGATCAACGCCAGGCCAACGGTCACGATGGGACGCCGGAGGGCCGCATCGAGCAGGCCGCCGTAGACGCCTCGGACCTGCTCGAGCAGCGCCTGGAAGGCAGTCGCCGGCAGCGCCACCAGCCACCCGATCGGCCGCAGAATCCAGCCAACGACCGTGCGGATCGCGTGGACCACCGCCACGGCGGGACGCTCCAGAAAGCGAGCCAACCGGCCGGGAGGAGCATCCTTGAGCTCCATCCCGTCGAGCTCCGCATCACCCGCGCCGGCCTCACCCTGGCTGGCTTCACCCTGGCTGGCTTCACCTTGGCTGGCATCACCCTGCTTGGCAGGCTGGAACCGCCCGCGCGATGCCAGCATCGGAATCAAGGTCAGTGCGACGACCAGCGAGATGGTGAGCGAAAACGTGACGGTCAACGCCTGATCTGCGAAGAACTGCGCAGCCACGCCTTCGACGAAGACGATCGGCAGAAAGACGCAGATGCTGGTCAGCGTCGACGCGATGATCGCCGACGCCACCTCTCCTGCCCCTTCGCGCGCGGCCGTACGGTCATCCGCGCCGCGGTCTCGGCGACGCTGAATCGCCTCGAGCACGACGATCGCGTTGTCGACCAGCAGGCCGATGCCCAGCGTTAGGCCGCCGAGCGACATGATGTTCAAGGAAATTCCGCCGACGAACATCAAGAAGAATGTCGCGACGACCGAGACCGGGATCGCAGCCGCGATGATCAGGGTGGTCTTCCAGCTCCGCAGGAAGAGAAAGAGCACGACCACGGCGAGCAGGCCGCCGATCAGCGCGGTCTCCAGCACTTCGCGCACCGACTGTTCGATGTAGCGCGCCTGGTCGCTGGCAATGGTCAGCTCGAGGCTGGGGTCGACCTTGGCGAGCTGCTCGCGTACCGCCTCGAGCCCCTCGCGCACGCGACCCGCGACCGTCACCGTATTCGTGCCGCCGGCCTTGAAAATCGACACCTCGACACTTTCGCGACCGTTGATGCGGGTGATGATCTCGCGCTCGCGGAAACCGCGGCGAACCACCGCCAGATCTTCGACCCGTACCAGCGCACCGCCTTGGGCGCTGACCACCACGGAACGGAGATCGTCCGGGGTCAGCAGCTCACCGACCGTTCGGACCAGGTATTCGGTCGTGCCGTCGCGCAAGCGACCACCGGTGAGATTGACGTTCTCCTGTCCGAGGCGTTGGGCAACGAGATCGATCGACAAGCCGAGATTGGCAAGCTGCCGCTCGTCGACTTCGACCTGGAGCTCCTCTTCGAGACCGCCCTGAACGACCACGGCCGCGACGCCATCGAGGCGCTCGAGCGGACGCTTGATGCGCTCCTCCGCCACCCGACGCAGGCGGATCAAATCGGCACCTTCCTCGGCCGTGACGCCGATCCGCACGATCGGGTCGAGCGACGGGTCGTAGCGCAGCAACACGGGCGGTGTCGCGGCCAGCGGCAACCGCACGACGTCCATGCGCTCGCGCACGTCGAGCGCGGCGAAGTCCATCACCGTGTCCCAGGCGAACTCCAGGGTCACTTCGCTGGTGCCGGTCCGTGAGCTCGACGACACGCGCACCAGGCCATCGACCACGCCGACCGCATTCTCGATCGGGCGGGTGAGCAGGGTCTCGATCTCGACCGGCGCGGCACCTTCGAGCTCCGTGCGGATGGTGAGCGAAGGATAGGTGATGTCCGGCAGCAGATCGGTGGCGAGCTGCCGGAACGCAACGATGCCGAAGACGATGGCAGCGATCGCGAAGATCGTCACCGTCACCGGCCGGCGGATGGAACCGTCGACGAGTTTCATGGCTGAGCCTTCACAGACCGGTCAGCGTCACGCGCCGTCCGCACCGCGCTGCTGGCGCGCGCGCATGCGGTCGAGGCGCTGCTCGATTTGCTCGTCGGTCATGCCACGCTGACGCATGAAGCCCTTGGCGCGCTCGACCGCCTCGGGGTCGTCGAAGTCGATCTGCGGAAAACGACCGGGGCCGCCTGGGCCCCCGCCATTGCCGCCACCGCTCTCTCGGTCGGCACCGCCAGGTCCAGCCGGATTCGGGCTTGCCTCGGCCGATGCGGTCGAGGCACCGGACTGACGGCCACGCATGCGATCGAGGCGCTGTTCGATCTGCTCGTCGGTCAGGCCACGCTGA
>CALFAM010000071.1 GCA_937948815.1 uncultured bacterium | reverse complement strand
CGACTGCCCTGCCGAGACCGATGGGTCGCGGCAGGGCTCGTTCGGATCGTGGCAAGGCATCGGGCACGCCGCGGCGCGGCGCCCCGACCGTTACTCGCCGCCCGACGCTTGGTCGCCGCGCCACTGCTCGATGGCGCGCGCAGCGGCATCTCGACCGCCCAGCCCGAAGGCGATCGCTGCCGCTGCAGCCAGGCCGACGATCAGCGCACCGAATGCGAGGCTGACGATCTCCGGCGCGAGATCGGTCTTGTTGAGCGCCATCGCGCCGGTGAAGACGAGGATGGCGGCTCGGCAAACCCAAGCGAGGGTTTGCGAACGACCGCTCGCTGAAATCGCCCGGTAGGCGATCTGGCTCAACAGCAAACCGACACCGAAGATCAAGCAGGCAACCAGGACATTGAAGAGGCCTTGCAGGAGCTCGTTGGCCAGCCCCGAGACGACGTCGAGCTGCAGCGTGCCCAGCGATTGGACCGTACCCAGGGCCAGGAGGACAGCCAGCACGATCCAGCCGGCGATGGTCGACGCTCGCGGCGCGTCAGCGTCGACACTCAGGCCCAGCCAGCTGGGGAGCTTGTCAAAGCCGAGCGAAGCCAGCAGATTGGCCACCAGACGCTGCACCACGCGCGCCACCAGGTAGAAGATGAAGAACACCACCACGGCGCCGAGCAGGTTGGGCAGGAAGCCGAGGATCTCGCCCACCATGTCGCGGACCGGCGAGAGTCCTTCCATGCGCAGCGCATCGAGGATCTGCGGTAGGAAGAGCAGGAGTACCAGGTAAAAGACCGCGTCGGCGAGGGTCTTGGCCAAGGAGACCGGCTTGTCCGCCGACGTCGCCTTGACGGCGGCAGGCTCCGAGCCCGAGGCGGCCAAATCACCGGTCGATTCGCCGACCTTGCGATCCAGTTGGAAAGCTTCGAGCAGGTTGCCGACCACGATGCGCGCGGCCGAGGCCACCATCCAGGCGATGAAGGCAAGCGCGGCTGCGGCCAGCATGCGTGGCAGGAACTCGGTGATCTGCCGCAAGAACGCCGTCAACGGCTCGGTGACGATGGTCAGGCTCAGGGTCTGCAGGACCATCACCAGGACGAAAAGCATCAAGAGCCAGTAGACGGCCTTGCCGGCAGCATCCTCGACCGCCAGATCTTTGCCCTTTTTCCCGGTTAGGTAAGCGGCCAGACGATTGTCCCAATCGGTTTTGGTAAGAAGCTTGCGTACACCGGCTGCGACCGACTTGGCGAGCAGCCAGCCAACGACCAATATGGCCAAGGCCTTGAGTGCGGGGATGCCATACTCTGTACCGAGCTGGATCCAATATTCACGTTCGAAATTCATCAACTCTCTCCCTCTGTTTCCGTCCACAAATCATCCGCGCAGCGGATTTCCGACGCGAGACTGCGCACCGGCCAAGACAGCCGGTGCGGCTCTGAAGAACCGACCACGAAGGCCGGCAAACTGTGACTCTACGGGTAGACTGGCTCAGTAGGTCATGACCGGACCGAGAACCTTGGCGTCCTCGACCCAGCGGCTCACGGTATCCGCCGGGGGGGAGCGGCGCGTGAGCTTCTTCTCGTCGTTTACCTCGCGCATTTTGGCGGCGAGGTTGGCCGCGTTACGCGTCCGCAGCTCCTTGACCGTGTCGACACCTGCGGCTTCCAGAAGCTCGCTGAACTGTGGGCCGACGCCCGAGATGCGCATCAGGTCAGCCTTGTTCGTCCAGTTCAGAATCAGTTTGTCCGAAAGGCCGGTGGCCTCTGCCATGGCCTTTCGGCCCTTGCGGTCACAGCAGCGATCGAGAAGCTGCTTGGTGCTCTTGATGCCGGCCGCACGCAGCTTCTCGCCGTAGCTGGGGCCAATGCCTTCAACGTCTTCGATCGGGTAGCTCATCGGGGAATCCTCCAGGTAACCCGTATCGGCGCCTTGGTTGCGAGACGGAGCCCGATACGTAGGGTGGTCGTTAGACGAACGGGTTGCTCACCATCGTTACGATAGCGGAGCATCCTTACACTCGCCATGACGGCACTGGTCAGGCACCTCTGGCAACCTCTACCGTGCTTCTTCTGGAGGTCCCTGCGAGGAGATCGAGCGCGCGAGAAACGCGCTCATGGCGGTGAGGAAAGCTGAGGACCACTCGTGGCCACCGCGAAAAACGCACGTTTCGACGTCAGCACCGAGGTCCGCGAGGATACTCAGATCTTGCGTCATCTTGCGCTCGGTGTACCACTCGTCGCGGGTTCCGCGACCGATCAAAATAGGCGGCATCGCCCCGCCGCGCCCCCAACCCGACGCCACGTCGGGCGGTACGTCGCCTGCCAGGACGACCAGGCCTCGAGCCTCGGCACCGAGCGCCGCAGCCGCGCGATAGGCCATGGCCACGCCCTGAGAGAAGCCGGCAAGCACGAGTTGCGGCGCCGTGCGGAACCGGGCGCGCACCGACGCGACCGCATCCAACACATAGGCCGTATTGTCACGAATCGCCTGCTCACGCAGTCGACTGGTCATCCACGAGCCCACGACCTCACGCGTCTTGCGATTGTAGAAAGGATGCAATGCCTCGACCGAGGCCAGCAGCCACCGATCGGCGTCGGGCAATCGTTCGAGTGCGTCCAGTAGATGCCCGGCGTGCTCGCCATAGCCGTGGCAACCGACCAACAGCGGCGCCCCGGGTTCGGTATGGCCAGCGACCAGGACGCGGCCGTGGACACGCGCGGGCACGATCTGCTCGATAGGCTGCCGAGGTTGGCTCATCCGATGGCGTCTTTCATGTGCGGCCGTCCTTGGTAGCGCAGTTCTCGTGTCGGCCGGTCGAGGCTAGGAGGAACTCTTGGCGCCCAGCCAGTCCGCGTAGAGCTCGGGTCGGCGGTCACGAAGGAATAGCCGCCGGCCCGTGCTCGTGTGAGCCTGCCCGAGGTCGAGATCGACGAGCACGAGGTCTTCTTCGAGCTCCTTGCCGCGGGCGAGCACGCGTCCATCAGGGTCGACCGCAAACGACTCCCCCGCGAACGTCAGCGTCTGCTCGACGCCGACACGATTGCTCAGGGCGGCGAAGTAACCGTTCTGAAACGCGGCCGTGCGCACCTCGGCTTCGAAGAGACCCTCCGGCCATTCGCCGCTGGCACCGGCTTGTGGAATGACCACGAGCTCGGCTCCACCGAGCGCCAGTGCTCGCATGTACTCGGGATAGTGGCGGTCATAGCAAATGGCGACGCCAATCTTGCCGGCCTGGGTGTCGAACACCGGCGCGCCACGGTCGCCCGGGTCGTAGTAGTCCTGCTCGTGGAAGCCTTCGTAGTCGGTAATGTGAACCATCCGCGTCGTCCCCAGGAGGCTGCCATCGGCATCGATCACGGGTGACGAGTCGAACAACCGCCCTTCCGCGTCCACCTCGTAGAGGTTGAACACGATCACCACACCATGGGCTTTCGCCTTGGCGGCAAGCTGATCGGTGATCGGTCCAGGAACACTCTCGGCCAGTGCCCGGGTCGCTGCGCGCGTGGCGTCGTCCGTGCAGCGTTGGTAGGGAAAGAAGCGGTCGAGCACGACTTCGGGAAAGGTGACCAGATCGGCACCGGCCGCGGCTGCCTCGTCCACTGCCCGCAGGCAGCGCGCGAGATTCGCGTCACGGTCCGGGGTCGAGACGAGCTGAGCCATGGCAAGCCGCATCGTCACGCCCTCAACGTCCGGCGGCGGCGGACAGCAGCCGGACGCGTTCCTCGAGCACCTGCGGCAGATCCGCGTCACGCCCCTTCTCTTCGACCAGGCGGACGAGCGCGCTGCCGACGACCACGCCATCCGCGACCTTGGCCACGGCCCGCACCTGCTCTGGCGTGGCGATACCAAATCCGACGGCCAGGGGCACCGAAACGCGCCGACGCAATCGCTTGACCTCGCGCGCCAGCGGCTTGGGAAGCGGCTCGACCGAGCCGGTGACGCCCGTGCGTGAGACGTAGTAGATGAAGCCAGAAGCGGCCGCGCTTACCTTGCGTACTCGGTCGCGGGTGCTGGTCGGCGCCAGCAGCTGGATGGCGTCCAGCCCTTGCGCCGCGAGCGCCTCGCGCAGACCCTCGCGGGTTTCGTCCGGAGGCAAGTCGACACAGAGCACACCATCGACACCAGACGACGCTGCCTGCTCGGCAAAGGTCTCGACGCCGCGAGCATGAATCGGGTTGTAGTACGTGAAAAGCACAACGGGAACGTTCAGCTTTTCACGGTGCATCGCGACCAGGCGCAGCACGCCGGAAAGGGTCGTGCCCGCCTCGAGCGCGCGCATGGCCGCGGCCTGGTTGGCGGGGCCATCGGCAATCGGATCCGAGAACGGCACACCGATTTCGATCAGGTCGGCCCCACCGTCCGCCAGCGCCTGCAGCAAGGTACCGCTGGTGCGCAAGTCAGGATCCCCGGCCATCAGAAACGGGATGAACGCCGAACGTTTGCCCGCCCGGCAGGTGGTAAAGACATTGGCGATGGCGCTCACGCCTCTGCTCCCTTGGTGGTCTTCGGTTGGTCACGGCTGCTTTCCGACGACTCGGACTGGGGCGCTCGGCTGCGCCATTTGCGTGCCGCTGGGTGCTCGGCGACCGCTGCGGCGGCCGGCTCCGCACCGCCGCCCCCAGTTCCGGAGCTGTCGTCCCCATGCTCCTGATCCCACTTCAACACCGACTCGACGTCCTTGTCGCCTCGTCCGGAGAGGTTGACCAAGATCACGTGCTTGCGGGGCAGCTGGGGGGCGATCTTGCTGACGTGCGCCAGCGCGTGCGAGCTTTCGAGCGCCGGCAGGATGCCTTCGGTCGCCGCCAGCATGTGGAAAGCCGCAATAGCCTCGGCATCCGTGGCTTTCACGTACTCGATCCGCTTCTCGTCGCGCAGCAGGGCATGCTCCGGCCCAATGGCCGGATAGTCGAGACCCGCCGACACCGAGTGGGTGGAAGCAATCTGCCCGTCGTCGTCTTGCAGGATGTACGTGCGCGTGCCGTGCAGCACGCCCAGGGAACCGCCGGAGAAGCGCGCGGCATGCTCGCCGAGACCATCGCCACGTCCGCCCGCTTCGACACCGATCAGGCGTACTTTGCGGTCATCCAGGAAGGCCGTGAACAGGCCGATGGCGTTGGAGCCACCGCCGACACATGCGATCGCAATGTCCGGCAACGGCGTCTTGGCAGCGCGCTTGAGCTGACGTTTTGCCTCGTCGCCGATCACCCGATGAAAATCGCGCACCATCCGCGGATAGGGATCGGGGCCGAGCACCGAGCCGAGGATGTAGTGGGTATCGCGCACGTTGGTGACCCAATCGCGCAAGGATTCGTTGACCGCATCCTTGAGCGTCTGGCTGCCCGTCTCCACCGCCACCACCTCGGCGCCGAGAAGCTTCATTCGCTGCACATTGAGGTGCTGCCGAACGGTGTCCTCTTTGCCCATGTAGATACAGCACTCGAGACCGAGCAGGGCGGCTGCGGTGGCGCTCGCCACACCATGCTGGCCAGCGCCGGTTTCGGCGATCACCCGCTGCTTGCCCATCGCCTGGGCGAGCAAGGCCTGGCCGATTGCGTTGTTCAGCTTGTGGGCGCCGGTGTGCAGCAGATCCTCTCGCTTGAGAAAGATGCGCGCACCGCCGAGATGCTCGGTCAGGCGCTCGGCAAAGTAGACCGGTGTCGGTCGACCCGCGTAATCGGACAACAGCGCGCGCAGGCGGTTGCGGAACGGCCGCTTGCGGCTGAACCGATCATAGGCCCGCGCCAGCTCGTCGAGCGGCGCCATCAACGTTTCGGGAACAAAGCGCCCACCATACGCGCCGAAATGGCCCGTGGGATCAGGACGCAGCTGCACTCGTGACATGGAACGTCTCCTCGAAGAATCGAGTCAGGAGGTTCGGGTCTTTGATGCCTGGTGCCGATTCGACACCGGAACAGACGTCGACACCCCAGGGCCGCACGGCTTCGACCACGCCCTGGACATTCTCGGGACCGAGCCCACCCGCGACCAAGACCGGGCGGGCCAGCTCGACGCCGGCGAGCGATGCGAACGACCATGACTGACCACTGCCACCATAGAGGTCCGGATGCTTGGTATCGATCAGCAAGCCCCAGAGGCTGTCGCCGGGATCTTCGTCGGTCTCGGCGGCGAGAAAGGGCTCGGCCAGGGAGGGGTCGAAGGTCCCCTCGACCCGCAGTGCCTTGATCGCCCGCGCACGGACGGGCCGGAGATCCGCCGGCTGCTCGTCACCGTGCATCTGCAACAGATCGAGGCCGACGGCCTGGTCGATCGCGGCAACGGTGGCTGGATCCTCGTTGACGAACACCCCCACGAGGAGGGGTGCACCGGCTGCCGATCGCGCGCCGCGCACGGCGGCAGCGATCCGGCTGGCGGATTCGATCGTGAGGTAGCGCGGGCTCGGCGGATAAAAGTTGAGGCCGATCATGTCGGCACCGAGGCGTACCGCGAGCAGCGCGTCCTCGATGCGGGTCACCCCACAGACCTTGATCCGCGGTCGGTCGGCGCGCGGCTGGCGCTGTTCAGGCGTCACAGAATCCTCGCAGAACGGTCGCCGGATCTTCGGCGGTGACCAGGGATTCGCCGATCAAGAACGCATCGAAGCCAGCGCCGCGCAGGGTGGCAATGTCGGCACCGCTGGCGATTCCCGACTCCGCCACCTTGAGCGCACCGGTCGGCAGCATGGGCAGCAGGGCCATGGACGTCGACAGCTCGACTTCGAAGGTCCGCAGGTTGCGGTTGTTGACCCCGATCAGCTCCCAGATGCCACCTTCGAGCTTCATCAAATCCGACAAGTCGTGGGTTTCGACCAGCGGCACCAGACCGAGCTTGCGAGCCTCCTCGGCATACATTCGCAGCTCTTCCGCACTGTAGAGCGCCGCGATCAGCAGAACGGCTCGCGCACCCGCACGGCGCGCCCAGACGAGCTGGACAGGGTCGACCAGGAAGTCCTTGGCGATGGTCGGCAAGCCGGATGCTTCGCGACAGGCCGAGAGCAACTCGTAGCCGCCATGGAAGAAGTCCGGCTCCACCACCACCGAAAGTGCCGTGGCACCGTTCTGTTTGTAGAGGCGCGCCTGCACGATCGGGTCGAAGCTGCCGACCAGGGACCCCAGGCGT
>CALFAM010000070.1 GCA_937948815.1 uncultured bacterium | reverse complement strand
TTCTTTGGGGCAGCGGCTTCGGTGGTTGGTGTCGTCATCGCATTCTCACTTTTCTGGTGTCGCAGGTTGCGCTCGTCATGATTGCTGGAGGGGATTCGGTCGCTGGTCGGCTTCGCTCTCGGAGCCAGCCTTTTCTTCGTGACCCATCTTCATCGTCAGGCGGCAGCTACCCGACTCGCGCGTGACCTCGGCGTCGAAGGCGAAGAAGCGCGCCAGCACGTCGAGATTCGTTTGGGTGTGGCGCGTGATCTTGGTGGTTCGGAAGGAACCACCGCCGACTAGGGTCATGGGAAGCAGCAGCTGATCGGCCAGAAACTCGCCGACTGGTGCATCGGTGACCAGGTAGGCGCGCGCTTGCTTGACCGCTTCCCGGGCGATTCGTTCGGCCGGCACGCCGAGCTTGCCGTAGGCGACGAAGACCTCGGTGACCCGCTCGGATTGCACGGCCAGGGTGATGGCGTTGCCCGGTCCGACGCTGCGGTCGGTCTCGGCTACCCGCAGGTCATCCTCCTCCGCGGTCCAGCCGAGCCGGCTCGTGACCGTACGCAGCTGCCGTTCGGCAATGTTCCGCGGAATTCTGGCGACCAGGGCTTCGGCGGAGCGACCCTGGTCGGCCCCGCGTTCGAGCAGCTCGAACGGCTTCAGCAAGGCGGGTTCGCCTATTGGCTCGACGCGAACGGTGATCTGTCCGCCGCCTGCTGGATAGAAGCCGTAGCGCTCGAGGGTGGCCGAGGCTTCGAGGCCCATGGACCGCAGGCAAGGTAGGTAGGTGCGGTCCAGGAAGTCGAAAGACGGTGCCCAGCTCGCGTGCGTGCCGCCGGTCACCACGAGGGTTGACGGCCCGTCCGCACGGAAGAGCGCTGGCAGGACGGTCTGAATCACCAGCACAGCGCTCCCGGCAGAGCCCACCTGGAATCGGTAATCCCCGGGGCGAATCGTCCGCGGTGCGAAGGTGACGAACTTGGAGCCCATCTCGGCGCCCTCGAGGCGTGCATCGCCAATCTCGGCAGCAGCACGCAGCCCGGTCAGGTGCTGGCGCAGGAGGCCCGGCTTGGACCGCTGCCCGCGCACGTTCTCGATTCGCAACGGGCGACCGGTGATGAGCGACGCGGCCAGGGCCGAGCGGAGCACTTGCCCACCACCCTCTCCGTGCGCGCCATCGATTGTGATCATGTCGTTCATCGTGTAGCCCTCGGAAGTGCTGTTGCCTTCGAAAACGTTGTCGTCCTCGGCGCTGGTTCGCGGCGTGAGCGGTCGGTGGCCTCGTCTGCGTATGTTCCCACTCGCAGCGCAACGTGCCGGACTTCCTCGCGAGCTTGACCACTCAGCTTCTGCTCCGCCAGCTCCGCGAGCTCGTGGGCGAACGCCTGCCAGGCGTGGTGGCTCTGATCGAAGAACGTCAGCCCGAGCAACCAAGGCGTGTCACCTGGGGGCAGTACCGCCCAGCTCGAGGTGCGCACGAGGTATTCCGTGAACAGCAGCTCACGGACCTGGTCGACGACGACCTCGGGATCGGGTGAAGGCGCGGTGCGGAGTACCAGCAGCAGCCGTGCGAAGTGAAAGAAGGGGGGCTCGACGTTTTCGCTCGGCAGTCTACGGACTCGCCAGTCGAGAAACGTGAGCAGTAGGCGCTCCGCGTCCGCGCCGAGCTGCATCACGCTGTCGACCAGTCGCCCGAGGGTTTCCACTTCGCCATGCTCAGCGGTTCCACCCTCCTCACGGTCCGCGCTCAGCATGAGGGCCATGCACGAAAAGGCGCGCATGAGATGTCCTCGGGTCCGCGCCGCGCGGCTCTGCCATACGGTGTCGCCAAGTTCTTCCCAGCGCGTCAGCTCGAAGACTTCCTTCGGATGCCAGTCGAGCGGATCTTGTAGCGCGGGCGCGGCGCGAAGCCTTATGAGCGCGTCGAGGTGCTCCCTGTAGTCCAGGCCGTAGTCGGCTTCGGCGATGTGACAGAGCATTTCGTCATCGACTCGGCTTGCGAGATGTTCCATGAGAAGGAATTGGGGCGGCGTGTGAGCTCGTTGGGTGGGCTTGATCAGACGACTGTCTCGAGGCTGGCGCATGGCGTTGGTTTCCATTTCCGTCTTTCCCGTGTCCGTTTCCGGTCTTCTCGGTCTTTCTTGCCTCTCCTCTATTTCCAGAACCGTGCCAGCTACGGAGGATCTCCGAAGGGTCTGGGTCTCGGGGTCCGTAAGGTGTTTTTTTAGTGAGACTTATGTTCTCGCGTCGGCGCGGATTCCGCGGTCTAGGCGAAGTGAGAAGGGCAGATGTCGTATCTTAGAATTAGCCAAGAGGATAAGATCCTAGCGAAATGGCGAAAGATCGACAGCGGGACGATTCGGAGGCGCCAGCGCGCGAGGTGGTGGCGTTCGGCTTCGTGGGAACGCAGCTCGACCGGGCGGAAGGTCCGCAGCGCTGGGAACGCTGGCGGCCGACGGTTGCCCTCGGCATGCACGAGGACTTGCGGGTCGATCGGCTCGAGCTGATCGTGCCGTCGTCGGATGATGCCTGGCTGTCGCAGTTGATCGAGGATCTGGAGGCGGTATCACCGGAGACGACGGTGCGCTGTCACGTTCTCGACCTTCGCGATCCGTGGGACTTCGAGGAGGTCTTCACCGCCCTGCTCGACCTGGTGCTCGGTCTCGATTTCCAGCCCGAGTCGGACGATCTGCTGGTGCACATCACCACGGGAACCCATGTCGCCCAGATCTGTCTCTTCTTGCTCACGGAAGCTGGCTACTTGCCGGGCCGGTTGCTCCAGCAGGCGCCGCCGCGCCGCAAGGATAGGCTGGGTTCCTGGAACGTCATCGACCTCGACTTGTCGCGGTACGACCGCATGGCCACCCGCTTCGAACGCGAGACGGACGAAGCGCTCGACTTCCTGAAGGCCGGTATCGCTACGCGCAACGGTGCTTTCAATCGCCTGATCGAGCGCATTGAGTTCGTCGCCTCGCGCTCCCGCGATCCGATTTTGCTCGCCGGGCCGACTGGGGCCGGCAAGTCGCGGCTGGCACGCCGGATTTACGAGCTGCGTCACGGTCGTAAGCTGGTCGCGGGCCGCTTTGTCGAGGTCAATTGCGCGACCCTGCGCGGCGATGCCGCCATGTCGGCTCTCTTCGGCCATGTTGCCGGCGCGTTTACCGGCGCCGTCAAGGCGCGCGAAGGGCTCTTGCGCGCGGCCGATGGTGGTGTGCTGTTTCTCGACGAGATTGGCGAGCTGGGTACGGATGAGCAGGCCATGCTGCTGCGTGCTATCGAGGAGAAGCGCTTCTTGCCGGTCGGAGCCGATCGCGAGGTGGAAAGCAACTTTCAGCTTCTCGCTGGCTCGAACCGAGATCTGCGTGCGCGGGTTCGGGAGGGTGCGTTTCGTGCCGACTTGCTGGCGCGCATCGATCTCTGGACGTTCACCTTGCCGGGGCTGCGTGATCGGGTCGAGGATGTCGAGCCCAATCTCGATTTCGAGCTCGCCCAGCGCGCCGCCACCATGGGCAGGCAGATCAGCATGAATCGCGAGGCGCGCGAACGGTTCCTGACGTTTGCCTGTGCGCCCGAAGCCACCTGGAATGGCAACTTTCGCGACCTCGGTGGCTCGGTCACGCGCATGAGCACCCTGGCACCCCGTGGTCGGATCGACCTCCCCACGGTCGAGGAGGAGATCGCCTGCCTCGAGCGGGCCTGGCTGGGTGCGGAAGGAAGCCAGCCCGCTGGCGGGGACGTGTCGGCAGGCGAGAACCTGCTACGCGACCTGCTCGGCACGGAGGCCTTCGACGCCCTGGATCGCTTCGACCGCGTCCAGCTCGTCGATGTGGTCACGGTCTGTCAGCGCGCCGCCAGTTTGTCGGAGGCGGGAAGAAGGCTTTTCGCTGCCTCGCGTCGTCGTCGCAAGACTGCCAACGACGCGGACCGTCTTCGCAAGTACCTGCTCCGGCATGACCTCAGCTTCGAGCAGATCAAGCGTCACTCGGAGTAGTCCCTTCGGGCAGGGCGAAGGGGACAGGCTTCGTGTGAGTCTTGGGTAGTGGGCGTCGATCGTGGCCAGGTTGGTGCCTGCGCGCGGCGCTCGCGGTGTTTCGATGGATCGGCGGTGTGAATCGACTCAGCCGTCGACGAGCTCGTGGGCGCGGCGACTGGCTTCGACGATGGCTTTGATGAGGGTGACGCGGAGGCCGCCTTCTTCGAGGGTCAGGAGGCCATCGACGGTGCATCCCGCGGGGGTGGTGACTTCGTCTTTGAGCAGTGCCGGGTGGTGGCCGGTTTCGAGGACCATTTGGGCGGCGCCGAGACAGGTCTGGGCGGCGAGCTCGGTGGCGACGGCGCGGGGCAGGCCGACTTTGACGCCGCCTTCGGCGAGGGCTTCGATCACCACGTAGAGGAAGGCGGGGCCGGAGGCGGAGAGGCCGGTGACGGCGTCGAAGTGTTTTTCGTCGAGCACCAGGCAGCGGCCGAGGCGGGCAAACATGGCGCGGGCCAGCTCGAGGTGCTCAGGCTTCGCCCACCGGCCACCGCAGACCGCGGTCATGCCGACGCCGATGCGGCTCGGGGTGTTGGGCATGGCCCGGACCACGGACACGCCGTCGCCGAGCAGGGCTTCCATGCGCTGGGTGGTGAGGCCCGCGACGATCGAGATGACGATCTGGTCGGCGCTCAACGTGCCACGCAGACTTTCGAGCACGCTGGGCGCCACCTGGGGCTTGACGCACAGGAGAATGACCCGCGCATCGGCTGCTGCTTCGACATTGTCGAGGCTGGTGGCGACACCGAAACGTTCCGCACGCTTTTCGAGGGTGGCCTCGTGCTTGGCGGTGACGATGACGTCGCCCGGAGCGATATGGCCACCGTCGGCCCCTGAATCAACCACCGGATCAACCACCGAATCAACCACCGAATCGGCCCCAGAGTCCGACACGGCATCGGGCGGCGCCAACAGTGCGGTGAGCAGGCTTTCGGCCATGGTGCCGGCGCCGAGCACGGCCAGGCGATCGATCGCATCGGCGGGAGAATGCTGTGAGTCGCTGACGGCGGATGGTGGCTGTGTGTGAGGCATCACAGGTGTCTCCAGGGTCTGGGGCGGGTGTGTTGGCGTTCCCAATCGTCCGTGACTGCCGTCAGTGAGACCAGTCTGAAAGCGCCGTGCGCAAATCTTTGAGGGTCGGCACGAGTGGCTGGGAGCGGCTGGGCCGTTCGAGGCACCTTGCCAGTCGCTCGGGCACGGGCAGCGTGTGGCCGATGAGCGGCTCGACCTGCTCGCGGAACTTGATCGGATGGGCGGTGGCGAGGACGACGCCGCGGCCGCCCGCTTGCTGCAGGCCTGCCTGGCGCAGACCCAGATAGCCCACAGCCGTATGGGGATCGAGCACATAGCCCGTTTGCTCGTAGACCGTCCGGATCGCGTCCGCCGTGGCGTCGTCATCGAAGGCGACCGCGGTGACCTGCTGCTTCAGGGTGTCGAGATCTTGGTCGAAGAGCTTCAGCATGCGCACGAGGTTGCTCGGGTCGCCGACGTCCATGGCATTCGACATGGTCGGCAGTGACGGGCGCGTGGTGAGCGTGCCCGAGGAGAAGTAGCTCGGTACGACGTCGTTGGCATTGGTCGCGGCAATGAAACCCGTGGTGGGCAGGCCGAGGCGGGCGGCGAGAAGGCCGGCCGTGAGGTTGCCGAAGTTGCCGCTCGGCACGGCAAAGGTCGCCGGTCGCTGATCGAATGGAAGCTGCCGGTGAGCGTGGGCGTAGTAGACCATTTGCGGCAGCAGGCGGCCAATGTTGATCGAGTTGGCAGAAGTCAGCCGGAAGCGCTCGGTGAGCTCGACATTCCGAAAAGCTTGCTTGACCAAGCGCTGGCAGTCGTCGAAATTGCCGTCGACCTCGAGCGCCAGCACATTGCCGCCGAGGGTCGCCATCTGCTTTTCCTGCAAGGGGCTGACCCGGCCGCGCGGAAAGAGCACGGCGACGCGGGTACCGTCCACACCGGCGAAGGCCTGGGCCACCGCACTGCCGGTATCGCCCGATGTGGCGACCAGCACGGTGACGGGATCGCTTTCCGGCTCGAGCAAGGCAGCCATCAGGCGGGCCAGCATGCGCGCGCCGACGTCTTTGAAGGCCAGGGTCGGGCCATGGAAGAGCTCGAGTACGTGAGTGCCGTTGCCGAGCGAAACCAGGGGAATGGGAAAGTCGAAAGCGTCGGCGATCAGCGAATGGCGGGTTGGCGCGGGAATGGCGGTGAGGAACGGGTCGAGCAGGCAGCAGGCCGTCTCGACCAACGAGCCATCCGTGGCGGGCCGGTCGAAGATTTCCGGCGCCAGGCGGGGCAGGGTGGCTGGCAGGTAGAGGCCGCCATCCGTGGCGAGACCCGTGAGCACGGCATGCGCGAGGTCGCTGTCGGGAGTGTCGACCGATGGGCTGTCGGCAGAGGGACGGTCGACGTCCGGCGGGGAGGCTGTAGCGGTGCTGATGAATCGCATCGGCGCGTGGTCCTGTAGGTCAGCAGCCTTTCGATCGATGGCGGCGATTTGTTGCTCGGATCGGGACTCAAACGCCGATGACATCGACCGGCGGCGCGGCATGTACAGCAGTGTCTTCGGTCGTTTCGGACTCGATCACGTGTGCGCCACGTGTCCCGACTGCGGAGATCAGTAGGTCGTGGTCGATGCCGGCGGGAGCGAACGCTTCGACCATCTCCCGCGCCACCCGTTGGGCGGTGTCCTCGCTGGCGCACAGGGCGAAGACGGTCGGGCCCGAGCCCGACAAGCTGCATCCCAGCGCGCCAGCGTCCCGCGCCGCGGCTTGGATTGCCGCGAAACACGGAACGGTCAGAGCCCGTGCGGGTTCGGCAATGCGGTCGTGAAGGGCGCTGGCGACCATCGCTGGGTCTTCTCGGAAGAGGCCCGCGACCAGGGCAGCGGTATTGCCCCAATGAAAGCACGCGTCGGCGAACGGAATCTGGACACCGATGGTGCCGCGGCTGGCGGCGGTTTCGATCACCAGGTGCGGGCGCATGAGCACGACCCGCCAGGCCGTGGGCACGGGCAAGCGAATCAGCCGCGGGTCGGCGTCCAGGCGGACGAGCTGAAACCCACCATCGAGGGCCGGCGCCACATTGTCGCCATGCTGGGCACGGGACACCACCGTTTCGCCGGCCAGGGCGGCGTCGAAGAGCTCCTCGCGCGTGCTGCCCAGGCCGAGAAGCGCGTCGACCGCGACCGCGGCTGCTGCCGCGCTTGCCGCGCTCGATCCGAGGCCACTGCCGGCGGGAATGCCTTTTTCGATGCGCAGTGCGACGCCGGGAACAGGGCTCTCGGCCGCTGTGGTTGCCGCGCGTGCGTGCCACCAGGCGCCGAAAATGGCTTGGGCGGCGACACCCGCGGTATTGCGGTGGGCCTCGGTCGGCAAGGAGGCGAAGTTGCGCGATGCGTCACCACCCTCCGTGTCACCGTCGTCCGTGCCGACGATCTGCTCGATGCTTACGCCGGGGCGTGATGTCCGGCGGGCCTCGACCACATCACCAATGCCTGCCACGGCAAAGCCCAAGGCATCGAAGCCGCAGGCGACGTTGGCCACCGATGCCGGTGCGAAGGCGCGCACCCGGGCGGCTGCCTTGCCCGAATCGTCAGCACGAATCGCGGGTTCACTCACGTTGCGCTCCCAGCACGCGGGCCAATCACGTCTTCGGCGGCGACGCCAGGCACCATGCCTTTGGCCGCGGCGAGCTCGCCGAGCAGCAGCGCCCCGCCGGCCGCGCCCCGCACGGTGTTGTGCGACAGCACGACGAAGCGAATGCCCAGCAGCGGACAAGGGCGCAAGCGACCGATGCTGGTCGTCATGCCGGCGCCGAGGTCGCGGTGCAGTCGGGGCTGCGGGGCGTCGTCACCGTCGAGCACGACGATCGGCCGGGCGGGGGCGGAGGGCAAGCCCAGGTGTTGGGGCTCACCTCGGAAGGCTTCCCATGCCGCACGGACCGCGTCGAGATCGGGTTGGTCGCGCAGCTTCACCGACAAGCAGAGGGTATGCCCATCGATCACCGGCACCCGGTTGCAGGCTGCGCTGGTGCGGACCGGATGGGGGCGAATCGCACCGTTCTCGAGGGTGCCGAGGATCTTGTGCGGCTCGACCTCGAGCTTGTCCTCCTCGTCTGGGATGAACGGCACGATGTTGTCGATGGCGAGCAGGCTGGGGACGCCCGGAATGCCCGCGCCGGAGACGGCTTGCAGGGTCACGGCGTGGACCTGCTCGAGGCCAAAGGCCGCTTCCAGGGGGGCGAGCGCCGAGACCAGGCCGATGGTCGAGCAGTTCGGATTGGTCAGAATGACGCCGCGTGCCCCGGCGGTGCCGTAGGACTGCTCCGCGGCCAGGGCGAGGTGGCCTGGGTTGACTTCGGGCACGACCAAGGGCACGTCGGGGTCCATGCGGTGGTTCTTGGCATTCGACACCACCAGAAAGCCGGCTTCGGCAAAGGCGACCTCGGCCGGCCCGGCCGCGCTGCTGTCGAGCGCCGAGAAGGCCACCCGGCAGCCGCGGACCGCGTCGGGCGCGGTGGGTGCCAGCATCAGATCGCGCACGGACGGGGGAATCGGCGTGGTCATCGACCAGCGAACGGTGTCGCCGTAGCGTCGCCCGGTCGAACGTTCGGACGCGGTGATCGCCGCCACCGTGAACCACGGATGGTCGGCGAGCAGGGTCAGAAAGCGCTGCCCGACCTGGCCGGTGGCGCCGAGCACGGCAACTGGGATCTTGCGTTCGAGGGTCATGGAGCGACTCCTTGCGCTGGGAGGGGATCGAATGCTGTGTGCAGAGACTGGGCCGCGCGGGCCCGCACGACGCGCATCATGTCGGCGAGCACGCCGGCAGCGGTCACTTCGCGGCCCGCGCCCGGTCCCTGGACGACGAGCGGCGTGTCGGCGTAGCGGTCGGTGGTGAAGACGATGACGTTGTCCGTGCCCCGGGCGGCCGCGCACGGATGGTCGGCAGGCACCTCGTCGAGACCGAGGCGGGCGCCCTGCTCGTCGAAGACGGCGCGAAATGCCAGCGCATGCCCTTTCGCGTGGGCAGCCTCGGTGCGCGCGGCGATGTCGGCGTCGAGGGCGGGCAGCTCATCCCACAGCACATCGAGAGAGACCTCGGCGAGCGCATCGGGTAGGAGGCTCTCGACGGCGATGTCTTCCGGCTCGAGCGCGTGGCCGGCGAGGCGGGCGAGGATCAGGATCTTGCGCGCGGCGTCGCGCCCGGCCAGGTCCTCGCGCGGGTCGGGCTCGGTATAGCCGAGGTCGTAGGCCTTGCGCACCGCCTGGCTCAGGGGCGCGCCCTCGGCCAGCTCGGAGGCGAGAAAGCCCAAGGTGCCGGAGAGCGTGCCCTCGATCCGGCGGATGCGATCACCGCTCGCGATCAGGTCGTTCAAGGTGCCGATCACGGGCAGCCCAGCGCCGACGGTCGTCTCGTGGAGCAGGCGTCCCTGGGCCGTGGCCATCAGGTGCTCGTATTCTGCTTGAGATCCTGCCAGCCGGAGCTTGTTTGCCGCCACCACAGCGATGCCCGCGGCCAGCAGCTCGGTGTAGAGATTCGCGATCTGAGCACTCGCCGTGACGTCGACGAAGAGGTCGATTCCGGATGGGGACGACCGGATCGCCGACAAATCCGCGTGCATGGTGTCCGGGGTTGTCGGATCGGCAGCGGCCCGCGCGCGCGTCACAGCGGTACCGGGGTCGATACCTTCTGGATCGTGCAGCCAGCCGGCACGTGTACCCACCGCGACCAGTCGCAGGTCGGTGCCCTGCGACCGGAGATCGCCTTGCACGCTCGCGATCTGCTCGAAGAGCGCGCTGCCGACGCCGCCGACTCCGGCCACTGCGACGCGGACCACGCTTCGGCCAGCGCTATCCCGGCTGGCCACACCCGCGGTCGCCGCGCTGCCCTCGTGGGCCGTCGCATCCTCCAGGAAGGCCTGGTGGAGGGCGATCACGGCACGCTCTCGGTCCTCGGCGCGGACCACCAAGGAGACATTGAGCTCGGACGAGCCCTGGGCAATGGCGCGCACATTGACCGCGGCCGCTCCGAGGGCACGAAACAGGCGTCCGGCAATGCCCGGTCGCTCGCGCATGCCGGCGCCGACCACGGCCACCACCGCCATGTCGTCTTCGATCACCGTGCGGTCGATCATGCCGACCCGGCGCTCGAGGGCGAATTCCTGATCGATGGCCTGGGCAGCGGCGTCCACGCTCTCGCGCACGATCGCAAAGCAGATGGAATGTTCACTCGACGCCTGGCTGATCAAGACGACGTTGACTTCAGCGCGGCTCAGCGCCTGAAACAGGCGACCGGCGATTCCCGGTACACCGACCATGCCATCGCCTTCGAGGCGGACCAAGGCAATCCGCGGAATCGACGAGATGCCGCGCACCGCCCGCTCGGGCCGCGCGTCGGACGGAGCATCCGCTTCTGCAGGCCCCGTCTTCGCGGTCACCGTGGTGTAGGGCGCCTCGGGTTGAAAGGTGTTGCGGATCAGCAGCGGAATGCCCCGTTTCCGGCTCGGGTGGACGGCGGGGGGATAGACCACTTTGGCGCCGAAGTGGCAGAGCTCGAGAAGCTCGACGTAGCGCAGCTGCCGAATCGGTCGCGCGTCTGGCACCAGGTTCGGGTCGGCGGTCATCACCGCGTCGACATCCGTCCACAGCTCCACCGCCGAGGCGCCGAGCGCGGCGCCGAGCAGCGAGGCCGTGTAGTCGCTGCCGCCACGGCCGAGGGTGGTGGGTTGCCCATCGCGCGTCGTCGCAACAAAGCCCGGGACCACCGGCACGACCGCGGGGTCGAGGTCCGCGAAGCGTGCGCGAATTCGTTGCTCGGTCGCCTCATGGTCGACCCGCGCGGCGCCGAAGCAAGCATCGGTCACGATCAGCTCACCTCCGCCTGGGCAGCTGTTGCCGTCCGTGTCCTTCTCTCCATGAATCGTGCTCGCTGGCGTGCCCGCGCAGCGCAGGGCGGCCGCGATCAGCTCGCTCGACAGGCGCTCGCCATAGCCAGTCACGGCGTCGCGGGCGCGCGCGCTGGCCTCGCGCAACAAGTAGATTCCTTGCAGCATCTCACCGAGATCGGCCTCGGCGCGCTGCAGCGTGTCGTCGATCGCGGCCCGCTCGTCGCCGTGGGTCAAGGCGTCCGCGGCCTCCCGGTGGCGGGCGATGACGTTCGCCAGGTGGGCACGAAATTCGTCGTCGCGGGCCTCGGCACACGCGACCGCGGCGTCCAGGGTGTCGGTGACGCCACCGAGGGCGGAAACGACGACGACGGGCATGCCGACCGGCACCTCCGGCGATGCCGCTTGGCCCGAGCGATCGCCGGCCAGAGCGTCGGCCCGCGCCCCGGCGACGATCGCCAGGACCCGCCCGATGGTGTCGGCGTCACGGACGGACGAGCCGCCGAACTTCAGAATGCGCATGGTCATGAATGCCTCGACTGTCCTGTGGTTCGAGAAAGGAATGGTGCTCCGAGAGACTGCCCCCAGAAGCAAGAAAGCCCCCGGAGGATCTTCCGGGGGCTCTTCGCTTCGCTTCGGTATCCCTGCGCGCGCTAGATCGCCCCCGTGCTCGTCGGAGTCGTCGTAATCATCATCGGCGTCATCAGGGTGCCCGTCAGCATGGCTCGGTTCATCGCCCGGAGAGCATACGTCCCGAGACATGACGGGTCAACCTGCCCTGGGCACGGCGGCCCTATTGGGGTCGAAGCGTGCCTGGTAACCTCCTCGCTGTCTGTACGAACACTTCACGGTCATGCGAGCAATCCTTCTCTTTCTCGTGTTCGGCCTCGCGCCGCAAAGCGAAGCACTCGAGTGGATCGCGCATCGCGCTAACGCTTGCGGAGCGATGGAGAACTCGCTTGCGGCCGTCGAGGCTGCGTGGTCGGTCGGCGCGACCATGGTGGAATTGGACGTCCGAGTCTCGAAGGATGGCATCGTCTACCTCTTTCACGATGCGAGATTTCAAGGTCGTTTGGTAGACGATCTTTCCTATGCCGAGGTGGTCGAGATGGCTGGCGATGCTGCTGTACCGACGCTGACGGAAGTCTTGGCAATCGAGGCCCGAGCGGGCACGTTTCTTCTCGATCTGAAGAATGTCACGCAGTCGACAGTCGGCACCCTCGTCGATTCCGTGAGGAGAGCTCCTGGCGCGGAAATGAACATTGCCTTTCAGGATGAGGACGCCCGTGTGCTCGCCGCCTTGCGCGAGCGTTTGCCCGGCAGTCGGTACGTCTATCTCTTTCGTCTCGAAAGAAGCTTGCCGTTTCTTAGACCGCCTTCACCAGAGCATCTCTTGGAGACCATTGCGGCGTTCGGATTCGACGCCGTGAACCTCAAGGGACGTCGTTTCCTCGATCGTGCCTACATCCAGGCGCTAAAGAATGCGACTCTGGATGTCTACGTCTGGACGATCAATAGCATTGCGCGCGCTTCGTTCTATGTGCAAATCGGCGTGGACGGCATCGTCACCGACGATGTTCTGGGCCTCAAGAGGGTGCTTTCGAAAGCTGGATCGGTGCAGGAAGCCTGCTTGCCTTCGGAGCAAGAGCCTGTGGATCGATCATCGCAGCAGAAGTAGGATCACCGCATGGCGCACGTCGGCGTTGATGGCTGTCGGTTGGGATGGTTTTTCGTTCGCTTCGGAGGTGAACCCCTCGAGGGGGAGCGGTTCGCCTGCGGCGTGGTGCCGACGCTGGATGCGTTGATGGCTTCCGTACCCGATGCGGCGACGGTGCTGATCGACATTCCGATTGGTTTACGCGATGCGTCGCCCGAAGTCCGGGGATGTGATCGGGCGGCGCGCAAGCTGTTGGGGCGTGGGCGTTCCTCGAGTGTGTTTCCGGCGCCGCTGCGGGCAGTGCTGCGGGAGCCGACCTACTCGTCAGCGCTGGAGAAGAGCCGCGCCTTGTCGGGCAAGGGCTTGAGCCGCCAAGCGTTCGGGATCATGCCGAAGATCCGCGAGGTCGATGATCTGCTGGCTGCGGATGGCCGGGCGCGCAGTGTCGTGCGCGAGGCGCATCCCGAGTTGTGTTTCTGGGCCCTGGCCGGTGGGCGCGCGATGACCCATTCGAAGAAGACCGCCGAGGGCTATGCCGAGCGCATGGAAGTGCTCGAAGCAGTTTGCCCGAGCGCGAAGGCGATCGCAGCCGAAGCCCTCGACCGGTACCGGCGCAAGGACGTCGCGCGGGACGACATCGCCGATGCGCTGGTCCTGGCCGT
>CALFAM010000069.1 GCA_937948815.1 uncultured bacterium | reverse complement strand
CTACTCTGTTGACCATCGAATGGGAGTCGATGCCGGGGCGGAAGATGTCGCTGCGCGAAGAAAAGCGAAACAACATCTGGAGTCGCTGGCGGAGCAAGGGGCGGAGGTCTGAATGCGATCGCGACCTACCTCCTCCCAATTCTTGTTCTGGCTGTAGCGGCCTTTGCCTATCTTTCGATGAAAGGGCTGATTTGAACGAGAAGAAATCTAGTCGAGGTCACATCTCCAACAGATCGCTCGGCGCGTAAACCTTGCCGTCGACCACAATGTGCCGAATCGCGCGGGTGCTGGCGAGGTCTTTCAGGGGGTTGCCGTCGAGGATGAGGAGGTCGGCTTCTTTGCCGACTTCGATGGTGCCGAGGTCGTCTTGGAGGCGGAGGGCGCGGGCGGCGTCGATCGTGGCCATGCGGAGGACGGCGTCTCGGGGGATGCCGGTGGAGGCGAGGAGCTCAAGCTCTTCGTGGAGACTGGCGCCGGGGATGACCCAGGGGTTGGGAAGGTCGGAGCCGGCGGTGAGGTGGACGCCGCCGTCGTAGAGCTTTTTGATCAGGGCGAGCGCGCGGTCCCAGACCTGGTGGCCGCGGGCGAAGTCTTTGGGCTGCCAGAGGGCGACGAAGGAGCCTTTGCGCCAGGCTGCGAGCATGGCTGGGGGAACGAAGACGTGATCGTTTCGGCGTGAGGACTCAGCCAGGTCGCCGCGGAATTTGGTTTCGTAGGCGATGAGGGTCGGGTCGACGGTGACGTTGTTCTCGGCGAGGGCGGTGATCATCTCGGTGATCTCGGGCCCGTCGAGCTCGACGTGCTCGAGCCAGGTCATGCGATCGCGGAAGTTGCCCTGGTAGCCGGCGCGGTGCTTCTTGGGTAGGTAGCGGGCCGACCAGGGCGCGCCGTGGGTAATGTGATCGATTCCCAGGTTGGCGGCTTCGGTCCACGTCGTGCGTTGCAGATGCCCGATCACTTCGAGCCCATGGCCGTGCGCGGCTTCGATTGCCGCGGCCACCAGCTTGGGCGGCATCCACGCATAGATCTTGATGTAGTCGACCCCGAGCGCAGCCTGGCGAGCGATTTCGGTTTCGATGGCTGCAGCGTCGGGCGCGGCGACAAAGGGGCCGAACTTGTTCTTGCGACGGTTGAGGGCGTGGCCCGCCGTGAGAATGCGAGGCCCGAGCTGCTTGCCGCTCGCGACGGCGTCGCGCAATGCCACGGCCTCCTCGGTGAGCCCGGCCGGGTTTCGCACCGTGGTGATGCCGAAGGCGAGCAGGGTTCGGAGCACCTGCTCGCTCTGCTCCGCGTCGACTTCGTACAGCAGGCCACCTTCGCCGTCGCTGGGCATGACCGTCACGTGAGCGTGCATGTCGATCAGGCCCGGGAGCACGTAGGCGCCGTCGAGGTCGATGGTCTCGGCCCCGGTGGCAGGCGGCGCGGCCTCCTGGAAGGCTTCGATCGCCACGATGCGACCGTCCCGGATGGCCACGTTGCGGTCGGCGAGCAGCGTGCCGGCCGCGACGTCGACCACGTTGACCTGGCGGAGGATGAGACAACCCTCGCAGGCCGTCATGGCGGGCGGTGCGTCAGCGGCTGCCGACGCGGATCCGACCGATGAGGATTCCGGCGAGTCTGGCGCACACGATGCGAGCAGCAGGGCGGCTGCGGCCAAGGCGAGGAGGCGGATTCCTTTCATACGGCTGCTCCCATTCATGGCGCCGAGTGTGACCCAGTTGCAACGCCGCGACAAGCGCCGCCGCGACAAGCGCCGTCGCGACAAGCGCCGCCGCGACAAGCGCCGCCCGTGGAACGACGGTGTGGTGCTCGCGCTGACGTCGATCTTGTGAAACGCTCGATCGACGCTGCGGTTGGCGGTGGCCAGAGCTTGCCCCAGCAGCGCGAAAGGACGATTCCCCATGGACGATAAGAGACTGGTCCGGCTCAGTGCCTTCACCGATTCACCACAAGGCGGCAACCCGGCCGGCGTCTGGGTGGACCATGCGCTCCCGGATGCCGCGACCATGCAGCGCATCGCCGCGGAGGTGGGCTACTCGGAGACGGCGTTCGTGGCGCCAGCCGCCGGCACGGCGCGCACGGTACGCTACTTCAGCCCCGAAGCCGAGGTGCCCTTCTGCGGCCACGCGACCATCGCCACGGGTGCGCTGCTCGGTGAGATGGACGGCGACGATACCTACCGACTGAGCACGTCGATCGGTGAGGTACCGGTCGACGTACGGACACGCGATGGGCTACGTGAGGCCGCGCTCACGTCCGTGGAGCCCCGACAGGCCGAGGCCTCGGACGCCCTGGTCGACGAGGTGCTCACGACCCTCGGTTGGCAGCGTGACGAGCTCGACGCGACGATTCCGCCGATGCGTGCCTATGCCGGAGCCTGGCACCTCGTGCTGGCGGCGGGAAGCGCCGCGCGACTGGCCGACCTGAACTACGATTTTGACGCGCTGAAAGCCCTGATGCTGCGGGAAGACCTGACGACCCTGCAGCTCGTCTGGCGGGAGTCGGACGATGTGTTCCACGCCCGCAATCCATTCCCGGTCGGCGGGGTGGTGGAAGACCCGGCCACCGGAGCCGCTGCAGCCGCCCTGGGAGGCTACCTGCGTGCCGCCGCCCTGGTCGACGCGCCCGCCACGCTCACCCTTCGCCAAGGCGAGGTCATGGGACGCCCGAGCCGGCTGCGGGTGGAGATTCCGGCACAGGGTGGCATCGTGGTGCGCGGGACGGCTGTGCGCATCTCGTGACACGACGAGCACGCGATCTGACGAGGATGTGCCTCGCGCCGAGGTGAGACGGGGACCCAGTCGGCCGAATCGGTTGGAATCCACCAGAAGGCCGGCTAGACTAGGGTTCTGGGATTCGGAACGGTGGGGTTCGATAGGCGGCTAGGCACTGGGGGTGTGCCGAGCTCGCAGCGTGAGGCGATGCATGTTCTCGAGACCCTTGCAGTTTCGACGGTTGCTGGCCCGGCGCTTGCTGGCCCGGCGCTTCGGTTCGACGACCCGTTTCCGCAGAGGCTTCTCTGTGCTCGAGCTGCTGATGGTCATTGCCATCCTCGGTCTCGTGGCTTCGATTGCCATTCCAGCCGTGCTGAACGCGCTTTCCCGTGCGAAGCTCACCCGCGGTCTTTCCGACATGCGCACCATAGCCACCGCGATCTCAGCCTACTGGCTCGACAATGATGCCCTTCCCGACTCGCTCGAGCAGCTTTCGATCGGCGCGCCACTGGATCCTTGGGGGCGTCCGTACGAGTACCTGAGAATCGAAGGTGGAAGCGAGCCGAGGGGGAAGTGGCGGAAGGATCGCTTCTTGGTGCCGATCAACAGTGACTTCGATCTCTACAGCTTGGGGCCGGACGGCAGGAGCCGGCCGCCCCTGACCGCTCGCCACAGCCGAGACGACCTCATCCGCGCCGGCAATGGCGCCTACTTCGGGCCGGCAAGCGAGTATTGATGCCCCTGGGGACCACGCCAGCCGTCCGGTTGGGCTCGAGCCCCTTTGGACGGCGATTGATGCTGCTGGTGATGAGCAGCGCCCTGATTCCGATCTTGTCGCTCGGCGCCGTGGCCTATTGGGCTGTCGGTGGGCACCTGCGCAAGGAGGCTCAGCGTCAGTTGAGGCAGCAGGCGAAAGCCATGGGGATGAGCGTGTTGGAACGCTTGCTCTTCGTCGAGGCGAGTCTCGACCTATTGGCTCCCAAGCTCGCCGGTGGTTGGAGTGAGAATGGCCGATCGGAGAGCGTCTTGGATCGCGCGATCCAGCGCCGATTCGACTGGATGTGTGTGGTGCGAGGTGATGGCCGGTTCACGACTCTGTTCGGTCAGCCGCCCGCGCTTCCAGCGGTGAACCCGGCGATGCGTCGGCACTTGGCCGAAGGGCGGACGCAGATCGTCAGCCGCGACGGCTCCGGGCCGATGTCTCAAATCTGGGCCGGGCGCGCGATCTCGCCAGATGCGCTCGAACAGGGTGTTCTCTGGGCTCGAGTCTCCGAGTCGTATCTCTGGGGCATCGGGGTGGACAACACACTGCCTCCGTTGGCCGAGTTGATGGTGCTCGATGAGGAGGGTTTTCTCGTTCGTTCGACGGATGTTCCCGCAGATTTAGCAAGCCGCTTGCGAGCGGGCGAAGAGAGCACGACCGACATTGGCGTACGCTGGACCGCAGAGACCGGAGATGTTTTCTTCGCCAGCCGCCGGGTTCTCCCGATGGCGACCCGCTACGCTGCTGGCGCCTGGATCGTTTCGATCAGCCGACCCCGCAATGACATTCTCGGACCGCTCGCAAGGTTCCGGGCAATGTTCGCACAGGTGATCGCGATCACCTTGCTCGCGGCGTTATTGGTCAGTCGCCGACTGATTCATCGCTTGTTGGTTCCGGTATCTGCGCTGAGTGAGGGCACAGTGCGCATTGCGGGGGGTGACTTTGCGACGCCGGTCCGGGTGACCAGTGGTGATGAGCTGGAGCACTTGGCCGACGCGTTCAATCGCATGTCGCACCGAATTGGATGCCAGCTCGCGGAAAGCAGCGCCATGGCAGCGGTCGATCGCGCCGCCCTCGTCGAAGAGAGAGTCGAACGGGTCGCGGCGGTCGCCCTTGCATGCTTCCCGGCGGTTGTGCAAGCAGATGATCTGCGCATCGTGCTGCGGGCGCCGGGAGGCGGATGGCGCGAGCTTCGCCAGACGAGCGACGGAGGTTTGCAGGAAACCCTGAGTGAGTCGGTTGCCGCGGTCGGTGAGCCGGTGCACGAGTTGGTGATTCCGGTTGGGACGGAGCGGGCCGATTTGGGTTGGTTGCACGCGACGCGCCAGCCACCACAGCAGTTTGATGCTCAGGATGGCGAGCGGCTTCGGGCACTGACCGATCATCTTGCCCTCGCCCTCGATCACCTGGATTTACGTTCCCGGCTGGAGGTGGAGCGTCTGCGCCTGGCGAGATTGGTCGAAGATCTACCGCACGGTGTCGTGGTGCTCGGTTCGGATCACCGAGTCTTGCTCTCCAATCGACTCGGCCGTGATCTGGTGACCGCGCTCGGTATTCCTGAGGGGAGTGATCGCATCGATGCCCTTGCGGGTCGCCCCCTCGCGGGTCTGGCCGCCTCGGACGGTGCGGGCGGCGTTCGCTGGAACGAGATCGAGATCGATGGGCCACCGGCCCGAGCGTTCTCGATTGCTGTCAGTCGGCTATCGGCAGCTCCCACAGAGTCCGACGCCGGTGGGCCGATTCTGGTGTTGCGTGATGTGACATCTGTTCGTGCCGCGCAGGCGCGTGCACAGCGACAAGATCGATTGGCGACGGTCGGGCGCTCGGCCGCGGGGATCACGCACGATTTCAACAACATTCTTCAGGCGATCATGATGGCCGTGCAGATGCTTCATGTGAAGGCACCAGGCAAGGAGACTGAACTGATCATCAATCAGTGCCGTCGCGCTGGTGACATGGTCAGTCGATTGCTCGACTTCTCGCGGGATACGCCACATCGGCCGGCGAACGTGGACCTGCGCCGGGTGACGGAGGAAGGTGTGTTGATGATCGCCGGCACGTTGCCAGCATCGGTTCGGCTCGCGTTGAGCTTGCCGAAGCAGGCGCTGTGGTGCCAGGCGGACGCCACCCAGATCCAACGAGTCGTTCAGAATCTCGTGGTCAATGCCCGCGACGCCATGAGCAAGAAGGGTGGCACGCTCGAGGTGAGGCTCCGCGGTATGCCGGCGCGCGAGCTGCCGCCGGCTGCATCCACGGAAGCGTGCTGGCTTCAGCTTCAGGTCAGCGATCAAGGGCCAGGAATTCCACCCGCCGTTCGCGATCGTGTGTTCGATCCGTTCTTCACGACCAAGAAGCCTGGTGTCGGAACCGGGCTGGGCCTCGTTCAGGTGCAGGGTATCGTCGAGCAGCATGGTGGCCATGTCACGATCGAGACTGACGCGTCTGGCACGACGTTTTCGATCTTCCTACAAGCTTCTGATCCACCGGAATCGGAAGTGACGGGGACAGACGCCGCGCTCGGTGTCGCGTCGCTGTGAACCACCCTCACGGCCGTGCTCAGCCGAGCACGCGGATCCGACCTGCGCCACCGTCGACCTCGACCTGCTGACCATCCCGCAGGCGTTCCATGACGCCTTCGATGCCCACGACGCAGGGCTTGCCGTACTCACGGGCCACCAGGGCGCCATGCTGCAGGGTGCCACCGATCTCCAGCACCACGGCACCCGCGTTGACGAAGAGGGGTGTCCATCCCGGATCGGTGGTGTAGGCGACCAGGATGTCTCCCTTTTCGATCGGTTTCTCCCGCGGGTGGTGGAGCAGCTTGATCGGGCCCGTCACGACGCCATCTGACACCCCGAGCCCCACCAGCTCGCCAGGCTTTTCGGCGCTGGGCTGCGTGGCGCGCAGGATGCGGCCGCGGGAGTCGATCACAAGCGGAAATTGCTTCACGCGTTGGGTCAGCTCGTTCAGAAAGGCGAGACGGCCCTGGCGGATAGTTCGCAGGTCGAGAGTCACGTCTTCTCGGGCGCGTTCGAGGTCGTCGAAGGTCAGGCCAAAGACGTCTTCGGCCTGATCGAGGCGGCTTGCGTGGACCAGTGCCTCACCCTCGGCCAGGACCCGCTTGCGCATGGCGTGAAAGCAGGCGAGGGTGTGGTGCTTGGGCGTGTCGCGGGTTCCGGCAAAGCACTCGAGTACCCGTCCAGCGTGGCGGAGGAGCTTGCCGCGCAGCCAGCCCGATTGCTCGATCAGGGTGTCGATGGCTTCGCGGCGTTCCACCACGTGACGCTGGTGCGCCTGCACGGGATCGAATGCCGGATCATCGATCGGCATGCTGGAGATCTGCCAGGCAATCAGCTCGTCGTCATCACCGTAGCGGGGGCTGGCAAGGTCCATCTCGTGTGGGCCTCGCCGACCGTAGTGGCGCCGAAAATCGTCCCACGTGTCGAGGATCTCGTTGGGAAGCTGGCGCGACTCGACGCGCCCGGTGAGCGCGGACGGATCCTTCAGGGCGTCGCGCCCCAAACGCTTGGCGAAGCCGAACAACTCCTGCCCCATGGTCACCACGACGTTGCCCGTGAACCCACGGGTGAGCCTGTCGGCCAGTGCGCGACGCGCTTCCGTGCCCTTCCCGGCCAGACGTTGGGCCAGGGCGAGGGCAGCGAGACCGGCGCCGAGGGCGGCCATGTCGTGTCGAACGATGTGTTGAAGCGCGTCGCGGACGTCGCGATCACGAAGCACGGCCAGCGAGACGCTGTCGTCGACCTCTCCAGCCCACCGTTCTTCAAAGGCGTCGCAGGACTGTTGGTAGCGCTGCCGCGAGCGTTCGGGCCTCAGGAAAGACGTGGCCATGTTCGTGAGCACACGACGGAGGTGCCAGAGGGCCCGCGGTACGCGCCACAGCAAGCCCATGCCGAGCCACGAAGGCCGACGATCGGCGCGGTAGCGGTCGCGATCGATGTTGGCGAGGATCGCGGACATCAACGCATCGGAGTCTTCGCTGGCTTTCGCCATCTTGGCTGGGCTCATCAGCCACAGCGGATCGGAGAGGCTGTGATACATCCGGCCGCCTGCAAAGCGGAAAAGCGATTCGTTCGACTCGCTGGCACCGGCACCGGCACCGGACGATCCGATCAACGACTGGAACATGGTGCCCATCAACGACTGCATCCAGTCCAGGCCGAGGGGCGAGATGGGCGCGTTGATCGTCAAGCCACTGGAGAGGGAGACATCGCTGTAGAGACGGCGGCGCGCGCCGGGTTGCGTCAGGAGCTCCGGTGGCAAGGGTACGTAGGTGGTGATCGGCCGTGCCTGGAGGATCTGTAGACGGCCTTTCGCGTACGCCCATTCGATGTCGACCGGCATGCTGTAGAGCGTCTCGATACGACTGATCGCAGTCGTTAGCTCGCGAAGCTGTTCATCATCGAGGGAAGGCTCGGCAGACCTGTAGCCGTCACGGTTCACGGTTCCGCCGCCGGGAGCCAGCCAAACGGATGTTCGCTTGCTCCCGATGCGCCGCGCGACGATGCGCTGATCGACCTTGTCGACCACGAAGTGATCAGGGGACACCAGGCCGCCGACCACGGACTCCCCGAGTCCCCAGCACGCGTTGATCACCGCTTCGTCGTAGTCATTGGTCACCGGATCGAGGGAGAAACCGACACCCGCGACCTCGCTGTCGATCTGTTCTTGCACCACGACCGCCAGGGACGGTTTCAGCGGATCGAAGCCGTGCGCGACTTTGTAGGCAACGACCCGCTCGTCGAGGCTGGAAGCGAAGCACGCGCGGATCGCTTGCTCGAGATCGGTGATCGTTACGCCCAGGCAGGTCTCGTAGAGCCCGGCGAAGGATGCCGTGGCGAGATCCTCGTCGGGCGACGAGGAGCGTACGGCGTAGGTGTGGTGCCCGTTTCGGGCAGCAAGCTGAGCGCGCAGGCTGTCGAGGGCTTCGACCTGCCGAGCCGTCCAGGTCAAGGATGCACAGGAGTGCGCCAAGGCGTCGGACGGCCAGGATTCGGGCGCCGGCTGCGGCGCGGCTCCGTCCTGCAGCGCGCTCGCCGGCGCCAGCGCAGCGACCCCGCGTTGCCACGGCTCGGAAGCACGAATGATCTCGAACCAGGGCGCGAAGAAGTAGGTGGTCAGCACGGCACCGGGGGGCACCGGGAGCCCGGCCTGGCTCAACCGGATCAGCGACCGCGCCTTGCCACCGACCAGCGTCCTGTCGCCGGTCGGCAATCGGGGCGCGTCGTGGTTGCTGGGAAAGGTGAGCAACAGGGTCGGCTCAGCGCCTGATGTCTTGCTCACGAGTGGGATTCCTCGCCGGGATGGTCGGTCTCGCTGCTCTTTGCACGCGCTGCTGCCGACAGGGCCTGGACGATGGCCTTGCCGGCATCCGAGTCTCCGCCGTCCTCCGGCGCGAGCGCGCGCTGGAGCATGTCCCCGATGGCTTCGATCAAGGGTTCCGAAGGCGGCATGTCTTCGACCGCCCTGATCTGCCCGATGGCGACCAGGCTGAACGCCAGCATGTCGAGAATGTGGCCGTGAACCTTCGGGTCGAGCTCGGCCCGGATCGCGCCCACCCGCTGCATCTGCTCGACAAAGAGGTGCCGGGTGGGTTTGCGGTGCGTGAAGAGGCCGCCGGGCTTGCGCAGATAGCTTCCCAACACCCGGTCGTCCTGCATGAAGAGGGCCGCCATGAATGGGCTCGCCTCCAGGGCATAGAGCGAGTGCTTGAAGAGCGCGCCGATCGTGCCACCCTCTGGGTCCGCGTCGACCCGAGCGAGCCAGGCATGGTTGTGCGCCAGCATCTCGCGCCGCAGCAGCGCTTCGAAGAGCGCGTCCTTGCTCTCGAAGTGCAGATACACCGCGCCCTTGCTGATGCCACTGTCGCGGGCGATGTCGGCCACGGTTGTCTTGTCGTAGCCGTAGTGGACGAACAGACCCGCGGCGGTGTCGAGAATGCGCTGCTCTCGGGCTTCGTGCTTGCTGTTGGGCATCGCGGCTCCGTGGGGTGGCTGGGGCACCGTAATCGGAATTTGACGAATTGACCGAGATCGTCATTTTGGTCAAAGTGTAGAGACTGCACCGAGCCCTGTCAATCTGTGGTGCTTGCCCGGGGGTGCCGGAAGGGCGGTGCATACGAGGAGGGGCGCTGGCGAGCTGCCCAGGTCTGCCAAGGCGTCCGGGAACCAAATGGCGCGATCGAAGGTCCGACTGCCCGAAGTCAGTGAGCGGGAGGTCGCTTGGGTTCGAGCGGTGCCTCCAGAAATGACACGTCAAGACGCGGAGGGATCGTCATGCGCCGGACAGATTATTCGCCTTGGGTTCATCACGGCGGCCGCGTGCCGCCCCGGGGCCAGCTCGGTCGCCCCCGCAGCAGGGTTTGGAGCAGGCTCGCTCTGTGCCTCGGCCTGACCCTCGGCCTCTTAACCCTGGGCTGCGCGAGCCAGAAGCTCCGACCCGGAACGGGCGACGTCTCTTTCCGCTTGGTCTGGGAGGGCAGCGCCGACCTCGACCTTCATGTCACCGATCCGCTCGGTCGGCATACAGGGGTTGCGCTGGCTGCCGCGCGCGGCACGCCTGCCGAGCAACTCGAAGCCGCCCGCGCAGCGCTCGCTGCCCAGATTGCCCGTGAGCAGGATGGCGTGGAAGCGACAGGCCCACCCGAAGGGATTCTCGACATCGACTGCAATGGCTCCCAGCACCGGATCTGCCCTGCCCCCATCGAGAATGTGTACTGGCCCATCGGCACCGCCCAGCGCGGTGACTATGTTTTCTGGGTACACCTCTTTCAGCCCCTGCTCGAAACCGCGCCCCAAGATCACGTTCCGTTTCAACTCGAAGTGCGACGGGGTGACACGGTGGTGGAGCGGCACGAAGGCCGGGTCGACAATGGGGCGCCGATGTCCACACGCTTCACGCACGCCTACTGATTCGCCTGACGTCGGAAGGGTGCGAGCGCTTCGCCGGTGCGTGCGATCGACGTTGGAGTGCCGTCGATGGGACGGATCCTGATGCGCTTCGATAAGGTCGGTTTGGCGGAGCGTCAGATCGATGAGGTCGTTGCCTTTGATCGAACGCCCGCGGAGGAGCAGCTTGCTGCTCGAAGCCGTCTGGCTGAAGCCGCCGAAAGTCGCTGATCGTGTGCCCGGAGACGAGACGTCAGGGAGCCGGGGACTCCGTGCGAACCGCGGTGATCCAGGCCCACAGCTGATCGAGCTCCTGATCCTCGAGGGCTTCTCGGTAGGCGGGCATGGCGATGGTCTGGCGGCGCCAGAACATGCGCACGAGGGGATTCTTGGCCAGGCGGCTGCTCGTGCCGGTGCGCACCCATTCGTCGAATTCGGCTCGGTCGCGCACCAGGTCTCGGAAGTTCCGACCGCGGAAGCCGGGGATGAAGCCGCCCAAGGATCCTGGATTGGGCAGACCGCCAGAACCTTCGACGCCGTGGCACGACGTGCAGCCTCGGGCACGGGCCAAGGATCGCCCCGCAGCAATGCGTTCGGCATCGGCAGGATCGCCGGCCGGCAAGTCGACGCCTTCGGCGGCTGTCGCATAGGCCACCAGGTCGGCGATCTGCTGGTCGCTCAGGCGGTCTCCATAGGCCGGCATGCGGAGTGGCTGGCTCGCCAGGCGCGCACGCGCGGCCGAGTCGTCGAGCCAGACGCGTGGGGCACCGAAGCGAATGAATTGCTCGACCTCGTCCCGGTTCGATGCATACATCATCGCGTTGCCGGCACGAAAGCGAGGTACGGTGCCCCAACGGCTTCCTGGATTGGGAATCTCGGTGCCGCCGTCGGGGAGATGGCAGGTGAAACAACCCTGCGCAGCCGCCAGTTGGCGGCCGCGCAGAACGGGACTCTGCTCCCATCGCCACAGCAGCGCGCGAACGAGCCACGGCAGCGCGAGGAAGACGGCGACCAGGCCGATCGCGACGATCAGCCAAGATCGCGACCGTCGCGTCGTGTTGCGCTCCTTGGCCCCGGGCATGGTGAGGTTGCGGGAGCTGTCAGGGATCAGCCAGCGGCCTTCGAGCCAGTGACCGTGACGACTTTCACGCCATCTTTCTCAGCCAGCGTACCGGTGACTTCGGCCTGGGCGCCAGCAAGATCCTTGAGGGCTTCGTACGCTGTGCCATCTTTGTGGTCAGCGGCGAGCAGGACCAGTCGGCCTTCCGCGGTCAGTAGGCCCATGGGTTGGCCGTTCTTGACACATGCCTTTGCGCAGCCGGCATGATCTGCGCCCTTGGCATCGCTGGTGACATAGCACCCGACATCGATCACTTCCCCCGTCCAGGTCGCCGATTCGGCGGTTGCGGTGAGCGCAAATGCGAACGGGATCGCGATAACAAGAACACAGCAAGCGATTCGTTTGAGCATTGAGATTTCTCCTCTGGGTCGGAACATTCGGCTCTTCTCGACAGCGTTCGACTTTATTATACAAGTAATTTATGGTTTTAAAATGTAAATGACTGTACGACTTCGGCGAAGCCTCTTGCTCGTGCCTGGACGTCCATGCGCCGGCGGTCGTAAACCATAGAAAAGGAGCATGCTACGGCCCGTGAGGTGCAGGAGCTTGGCCCACGGTAGGAGGACCCTGAAGGTTGAATGAAGACTCACGACCTCGGCGTCGCGATGGCGGAGTCCCTGGCGGCTCAGCCATGACGCTGGCGGCTGGCTTCCGGGTCCGTGAGGAAGGCGGTGAGCTGACCGTCGAGGGCCCGTATCCACCGCCCGGGTGGGCGCCGAGAATGGCGGGGGACCTCGTCCACGTACCGTTCCCGGGGACACCGGTGCTCTACGGCGGCCGGTTCTTCGAGATCGTGGAGGAGCAAGCCCTTGGACGGGGGCAGGCGGTTCGTTTCCGGTTGGAGCCGTGGAACGACCGTGAGGTGATGCGTGCGCCGAGTGAGCTGAGCGCTTCGTGCTGTCGATCCTGGTCCGCTGACCGTCGGAGGGCGATCGCGCGTCAGCGACAGGCCCAGCGAATGGTGTTCCTGATGCCGCTTCTCGGTGTCATGCCCGAGCCGTATCAGCGTGGAGTCGAACACGACGTGGGCCTGTCCGCGTCACGCATGACGCTGTGGTCGGCGGTCACGGTTGGTGCCTTGACCGCCCCGGCGGCGATGATCGGGCTCCTGGCGTCCCTGATCCCTGGCTTCGCAGCTTCGTTTCCAGAGCTGAGCTGGGCCGAGTCGTGGGTGTGGCCGCTGGCGTACTTCGCGGTCGAATCCTGGGTCCGTGCCCACCTCGCCATCACCAACGACGAATCGCTCGGTTCGCTCCCAGTCGTACTGGCGGTCGGCGTGTGGCGGCTGATTCGC
>CALFAM010000068.1 GCA_937948815.1 uncultured bacterium | reverse complement strand
CTCGATGGCGGCACGACACCGGAAGGCCTGCACTTCTTCGCCATGGAGTTCGTCGACGGCCTGCCGATCGACCGATACTGCGAGACACGGGAGCTGAGCCTGCACGACCGCCTCGCGCTTTTCCAAGAGGTCTGCCAGATCGTTCAGTTTTCCCACCAGAACCTGGTGATCCATCAAGATCTGAAACCAGGCAACATTCTGGTGACCCCGAACGGCTCTCCCAAGCTGCTCGACTTCGGCATCGCCGAGTTGCTCAAGGGCGAAAGCGCAGTCAAGCGCCGGCCGGGCGCATTCCGCGCGCTGACCCCGAGCTACGCCAGCCCGGAGCAATTCCTCGGTGAACCAGTCACCACGGCGAGCGATGTCTACGCCCTCGGCGTGCTGCTCTACCACCTGGTGAGTGGCCACCTGCCCTACTCACTCGAGTGGTTGGGCACGGAGGAAGCATCCGACGTCGTGTGCACCGCGGACATCGTGCCGCCGAGCGAAGTCGCACCCTCCTCATTTCGGCGCAGGATCGTCGGCGATATTGATGCCATCGTGCTCAAGGCGCTGAGCAAGCAGCCCATGGACCGCTACGACTCGGCCGCGCGGCTGGCGGCTGACCTTGAGCGCCATCTCGCTGATCTTCCGATCGGTGCACATCCAGGCTCCTGGCAACAGCGAACCCGCAAGGCAGTACGTCGACACAAGGTGCCGCTGGCAGTCGCGATGATCATCCTCGGCTTTGCCGTCTCCACATCCGTGTTTTGGCGCCAGGCCGTCCACCGAGGACACCTCGCAGAGCTCGCTCGTGGCCGCGCCGAGGCAGCGCAGGCCGAATCCCAGATCTCCTTGCTGCGCGCCGAACGCATCTCTCATCTTCTTGAAGATCTCTTCAAGTCGGCCGATCCGGACGCCGGAGATCTGAGCGTGCAAGAAGTTCTCGATCGCGGACGCGAGCGGCTGTTGGACGAGCTCGAGGACGACCCAGAAGTTCGCGCTGAGCTACTTTCAGCCCTCGGGGAGGTCTACAACAACCTTTCGCTCTACGACGAGGCGCGGGAGCTCAAGGAAGAAGCCCTCCGCAACCGTCTCACCGCCGATCCGACGGACAGCCAAAACCTTGCGGACATGATGAACAATCTGGGGCGCCTGCTCTATGACCTCGGCGACTATCCGGCCGCCGAGCGCCACTACCGCGACGCCCTGGCCATGTGGCAGCGTCTCGGTGACGACAAGCGAATCGTGACCGGCACGCGAAACCTTGCCACGCTGCTGGGCCATTCCAGCCGCACCGAGGAAGCGCTCGGCCTGCACCAACAAATCATCGAGGATCAGAAGCGGCTGTTCGGTCCCCGCGACTTCGAGGTCGGTATGAGCCTTTACAGCCTGGCCGTGCTCCGTCGCAACCTCGGCATGCTGCCCGAAGCCGAGATGCTCTTGCGCGAGGCGCTGGAAATCTTCGAAGAAACCGTGGGCCCTGAGCATACCCGGGTTGCGGCGGTGCTCAGCAGTCTCGGTCGCATCCTTCACGCAAGAGGCAACGATTCAGAATCGCGTCAGCAATTCGACCGGGCCCTCGATTTGCGACTCCGACTGCTCGGGGAAGATCACGTTCACGTTGCGAATACCCGCAAGAACCTCGCGGCGCTCTTGCTCGACCAGGGCGAGGTCGCGCAGGCCGGCACGCTTCTCGAGCGGGCCCTCGACACGTTGCGCGCGAAGAAGCCGAAGGGCAACTGGGCCCTCGCGGATGCCGAGAGCCTGTGGGGCAGCTATCTCACCAGGGTCGGTCGCTATGGGGAAGCGGAGCCTTTTCTACTTTCCGCGCACGAGATCCTGCGCACAGCCAAAGGGGAGGAAGACATTGCCACGATCAACTCTCGTGGCAGGATCGTTGCGCTGTACGAGGCATGGGGCAAGAGAACGGAAGCTGCGGCATTTGCCACAGCTTTTCCGAAACAAGCGCCGTGAGCCGGACCGTTAGATAGATCCAGTGAGGCAGGCACCGCCTGCCCCACCCATGCGACCCATGCCGCGAACGCTTGCTGCTTCGCCCCAAGAGATAGTCAGTCGTAGGTCACCAGGTCGAGCGCATAGGCACCCGAACCCCCGCCCACGCGAAAGAAGTAGCGCCCCGGCACGAGGGTGGCGCGGACAAATGCCCCGGAACCATGACCCATGGGTCGAGCACCCACGGCAAGCTGCTGCCCACCCGGACCCATCAGGGCATAGCGAACGTCCGGTGTGTCTGCCGCGAGCGCGATCTCGACCCGAGAGACAGCATCGACATGGAATGAGAATAGATCGCTGTCGTCGCCCCAATTGTTCGCCAACATGCCCATGACGCTGCGACCGGGGATCAGAGGCGTCGCGCACGCCCGCATATCCCCATGATCATCGAGCTCGGCCTGTCGGCACGTAGCATCGAGCAACAGAACATGCACACGCTCCGCGTTGATGCTGCCACGGCTACTCGCCAGAGCACCGTCTGGATCCGGGTCGGCAATTTCGGCTTCCGTCTTCGGCGTCGGTGATGAGGAAACTGCCACGATGCTTGCGGCCATACGGCCCGGACGTTGATGCTGACCATCCGGATCCGGGTCGGCGATCTCGGCTTCCGTCTTGGATTCCGGCAATGACGTCGCAAGAAAATCGGTTTGAACAATCGACCCGCCAGCCTCCTGCCGACCGATCACCTTCTCCGCGACCGTGGCCTGGGTAAAGCTGGTGACGATTCGGAACCCGGATGCTGCAGCACCCACTCGAAGAAACACTTCCCCAGCCGAACGCACGGCCAGCACCAGATGCGAAGAAGACTGCTCGATGAGCGTAGCGTCGGCTGGACGCCTGTCGCACGTCTCGGTGCCGAGGTCGATCCATGGTGAGCCTTCGCCCAGTAGCTCGACTGTGGCGACGCCAGACGAGGGCACACGCCAGCGGAAAATGGGATCTTCGAGATGCGCATCGCCGCGCCAATCCATGTCGGGTTCCAGGTCGATGGCGTGATCGCACCACGAAGCGGCTGACGCCGTGATCGTGAGAAGAAAGCTGGCAATCCAGGCAACCGTGACACAAGCGGGGTACGTCGAGCGAAACATGAGAACCTCCCGGGCCGGTCCGTCCGGCGGTGTTCGGGTGAACGAAACGGGGAGGTTGGCCAACCTTCACGATGGATGAGCACGGCGACGTTCGCCGCGTTCACCCATCTAGTTTCAGCAGGAGCGGGAGGGTTCCAACAAATCTCGAAGATTCGCGCAGCCTCGGTTCCGACCGGCGAACGCGGAGAGATCGCCTGGGCAATGGATGGACTCGGCTGCACCTGCCGGCTGCAGCGCCGATCGGAAGGTGAGTTGCGCAGAAGCGTCGCGGGCGGATGGGTGCGAAGAGCGGAAGCTCGCGAGTGAACCGGAGAGCGAGGCGGGCTAGAACGTCACGACACGAAGCGGGAACTCGAGCTGTTGACCGTCGCTGGCCACGCGCAGGCGGTAGTCACCAGCAGGCAAGAGGGAAGAATGAAGACTGACCGTCACGGTGCCCCGGAAGCTCGGCTCGAGATCGGGTGATTCCGTGATCACCGTTCCATCGGCTGCCGTCAAGCTCACTTCATAGCGTGGCCGCGCAGTGTCGCCGAGCTCGACCGCGAGCACGATCCACTCGGGTTCGGTGCGAAGTGAGATCTGCTGCAAGGGTTGCTCGCCGGCGCGGGTGGCCACCAGGGCGAGGATCGGTGTATTGAGGCGGGGACGACGCTCCTCGGCCAGCGCGCGTCGCGCGGCATCGAGGTCGGCGCCCAGACGCCCGGCCCGCTGCCACAGGAAGCTCGCGGGAATCAGCCCCATGACAAGCATCGCTGCCGCCATTGCAAGCCCTGTACGCGACCGCACAGCGTGCCAGGCGACGCTCAGAATCGTCTGACGCGCCACCACATCCTCGGCCGCGGCCAGGCTCAGGCCGCGCTGCAAGCGTTCGGCGTCCTCAATACCCTGGATGCACGCCGGGCAGTTGAGGAAGTGCGCCTCGAATCGTTCACACTCCGCGGCCGAGAGCTTCCCAGCAACGTAGCGATCGACCACGGCTTCCTCGTCGATTTCGGGATGCTTCACCGTAAATCCTCCACCAAACGCTGCCGCTTCTGTGCGCGATCCCACAGCTCCCGCAACCGCTCCCGCGCGCGGAAGAGCACCTTCTTGAAGCCCACCGGATCGACCCCGAGCTCCTGGCAGATCTCTTGCTTCGTGCGGTCGGACAAGTAAAAGTGAGCAAGAATCTGGCGGTCACGCTCGTGCCGCATTTCGCCGAGCAGATCCCGCACCAGCCGAGCCTCTTCCTTGCGCAGAACTTTGCGAAGCTGCGACGGGACCGCGGTCAACTGCCCGCGATCCGGATCCACCAGTGAGGCACCGTCGCCATCGAGCCGAACACGCGCCCCCTTTCGGCGCTCGTTCAGCAGCAGATTCCGGGCCGTTCCACGGAGATACGCCCCGAGCTTTTCCGGATCTCGAAGCTCTCCCGCCCGTATCTTCTCGAGCACAATGCGAAAGGTCTCCTGATGGAGATCTTCCGCCAGCGCGAGATCGTTCGAGAGCCGGCGCAGCAAGAGAAGGAGGCCCTTGCTGTACTCTGCCACGAACGAATTCTCGGCCTGCCGGTCGCCGCCCTGGATACGGGCGACCAAGGTGGAGGTTGGCGCCGGTGATGAAGATGTCGCGCAGTCAGACAAATCGGGTCCGATCCGAAAAGGGGAATGCCCCGAGCTCCCTCTGATGCCGTACGGCATGTTGACGGAGACTCGAACTTCATTCTATCGAACGAACAGCATACTGCTCAGAACAGCAAAGAAGTCGGCGAGCGGTCGCCCTGACACGTTGATCCCGAAACGCCCGAGGTGCTGGCACTCCAGGCTGCATCCTGGGACTCGCAAGGGCAATCTACCGTTCACCTCGCGATCGACCAGAACCGGACCTACCCCCCCCTTGCTGGCGTCTCGAGGCGCTAGACTTCACCCTCACGCAGTCATCTCGGTTGTCTGCACCCCGCGAGGTCGGAGGAGAGTCCGTGCCCAAGACCCACAAAAAGCTAACCACCCGGCGGCGCCGCGCCCGCGAGCGGCTTGGTACCGCGCCAGGCACCCTTCACCCAAGCGAAGGTGCGCGGGCGACCGAACTCTACTTCAACGTCTATGGCCCGGAGGGGTTGCGCAGTGCAGGACCGGTCTCGCTGGAAGACTTGCCGGCTGTCGCCTCGACCTCCGTGCTGTGGGTTGACGTTGTCGGAACGGCCTCGACCAAGCTGCTCGAGGCCCTCGGGCGGCGCTTCGGCATTCATCCACTCGCCCTCGAGGATGTCGTCAACGTCTCACAGCGCCCAAAGCTCGAGGCCTATGGCAGCGACCTCTTTCTGATTCTCCG
>CALFAM010000067.1 GCA_937948815.1 uncultured bacterium | reverse complement strand
GAACGCGACGCTTTGGACGAAGAGATCATCCGGCAGCAACCGGAGCTGGCCAAGGTGTCGGCAGTGCGGGCGTCGATCGACGAAATTGCGGCCGCGCTGTCCGCCAATGAGGCACTACTCTCTTACCAGATTTCACCCACCGAAGACAGCTATGGCGATTTTGCCGGTGGCTCGTGGATCCTGGTGATCACGCGTGATGCAACGCATGTGGTGGACCTGGGGGATGGGCGTCCGCTGGCGCGGGCGGCGGAGGACTTCTTGGCTCAGTTCGGACAGCGAACCGGACGCCGGCGTCGGGAGATTCGCGGCGACCGCAAGCTGTTTGACGCGTTGGTGGCGCCTGCGCTCGCGGTGCTGCCACCGGCGGTCGATCGGCTGGTGCTGGTACCGGATGGCGTGTTGCACCTTCTGCCTTTCGGGGCCTTGCGCGACATCGAAGATCGGGTCCTGGCCGAGCGCTTTGTCTTGTCCGTAGCCCCTTCGGCTTCGCTGTGGCTTCGCTGGCGCGGCATGCCGCGGCCGGAAGCCGACGCTATGGCCCTGGTGTTGGCCGATCCGGTGACGCCGAACACATCGACGTCCGCGGCCGGTGGCGTGGTTCTCCGGGATCCGGCAACCGGCGAGTCGCCAGCGGACGGCACCGGTGCGGACCGGTCTGATGGGGTCCCCGAGGAAGGCGCGGAGGCGATCGGCACGGTGCTTCGCGGGGTTCACGACGAAGCCGGTCAGCTGCCGCCGCTTCCTGCCGCGCGGCTCGAGGGCGAAGCCGTGGTCGGCCACCTCGGCCGGGGCAGTCGGCTCCTGGCCGGCATCGAGGCCAGCGAGCGCGCGTTGAAGGAAGCTGAGCTGGCGGACTTTCGAATCCTGCACGTTGCCGCGCATGCGATTGTCGAGGAAGAGAACCCGGAGCGCTCGGCCGTCTTCCTGGCGCCCGGGGCCGACGACGAAGACGGCCTGCTGCAGATGCGCGAGATCGTCGATCTCGACCTCGATGGCCGGATGGTGGTGCTCTCGGCTTGCAGCAGCGCCCGCGGCACCGTGCTGCGCGGCGAGGGCGTGATGAGCCTCGCGCGCGCCTTTTTTGCCGCCGGTGCTCCGGCAGTGATTGGCAGCCTGTGGCCCGTGGCCGACGAGCCCGCGCGGCAGCTCTTCGATGCCTTTTACCGTCACCTTGCCCAAGGTGCGAGTGTTGCAGACGCCTTGCGCGCGGCACAGCTGGAGCAGATTGCTGCCGGCGTGCCGGCCGAGGACTGGGCGAGCGTCGAGGTGTTTGGCGACGGTTCCTACGTCCCGTTCCCCGAGTCATCCGGCGCGTTCTGGCGCTCGCCAACCTTTTTTGCCCCGGCAGGCCTCCTCTTGCTTGCCCTGCTGTTGATGGGGCGGCGAATCGCGGCCCGGTCGGCCCGATAACCCGGAGCGTCGCGGTCCGATCAGCAGCCAGGTGGTGCGTTCAGGGTACGTTCCCCGTCCAGGCCGAGAGGTCGCCGGATTCGAAACCATCGCCAAAGATCGGCGTTCTCTGCAAGACGAGCTGATCGACGAAGAGATTCCAGGGACTGCCGTCTCCCGAAGCAGCGGTGACGTCGCAGAACACAGACTGTGCACCGGCTGGCGCGTCAAAGGTGTGGGCTTGCTCGACGAAGCCGTTCGCCGTGTCGGGGAGCAAGTCACTTGCCGCCTCCACGACCATCGGCGCGCCCGCACACGTCGCGTTGTCGAAGAGCTCGCAGGCGCGGCCGATTCCGGCTTCGACTCCCGCCGTTGCATCCACACGGAAACGAGCGCTGAGCTGGAAGTTGCCCGCGAGGCCACCTGCTGGGGCGGCGCACTGCCCGAGAGACAGCATCAGACCGCCCGTATTGCTCAGAAGGCCGCTACCCGATTGCTCCGCGCCGTCCGCGTCGACCGGTGAATGGGTGATCTGTGATGTGCCGGTCGGTATGAGCCACCAGGGCTCCAGATCGCAGTCGAAGTGGCTGTTGGTAAGCAGGTTAGCGGTATCGATACGAAAGTCGATCGTGAAGTCGTTGCCGCCCATACCGCTGCCGTCACCGTCCAGTGGGTTGCCAGCCATGTCGGCGATGGCCGCGCAGGCGATCAGGCGGTAGGCACCGTCCCCCAGTTTCCGTTCGAGGATCACGCGGCCGGTCGACCGGGATGCGTGGGGTGTAGCAGGAAGGTATGTGACACCTGCGAGGGCGACCGCGAGGTCGTCACCGACGGGCGGACCGCAAGCCTGGGTGCTCAGCGATAAATCGTCACCCGTGGCGAAAACGCGGTAGTTGTTCGGGTTGTCCGCGGCGTCCGCGCCGCCACCGGTTCGCAACGCTTCGGAGAAGATGAGATCCAACGTTTCGATCCGAGCGCGGGTCGATTCGCAAGGCTCGACCATACCGTTGCCCGTGTCCGGCCGCGAGTTGACGCGCTGGACGGTGGGCGGTTCGACGTCGAGTACGTGATGAGTGGCCGTCCCAGCACTCTCGAGAAAGTCGGCGTTGCCTGCATAGGACGCCGTCCAGTCGCGGATGCCCGTCACCGACGAAGGCAAGGCGCACGCGCCTTGGCCTTCAGTGAGCGAGATGACGCATGTTTCGCCGGCGCCGTCGTCGACGGTCACCGCGCCGGTCGGGATGCTGCCGGACGGTGGCTGCGCCGTGACCTGAACGGTCACCGTGACGGCTTGACCGGGCAAGGACGGATCCGGCGAGTCCGCGGTGATCGTGGTCAACGTGGCGGTCCGAACCGTGTGAGGCTCGCCGTGACTGCTGGGGCAGAACGTGCCGTTGCCTGCATAGCTCGCGGCCAGGAGCCGGTGGCCGAGCGTCGACAAGCTCAGGCTGCAGCGGCCGTCTTCGACTGTCCCCAGGCAGCTATCCGTGCCGTCGCTCACGACCACGTCGCCGGTCGGGGTTCCCGAGCCCGAGGTCACCGAATAGTGAACGGTCACCAGTTGGCCGATTGCGGACGGGTCGGGCGTGTCGCTCTCGATCCGTGTAACCGTCGAGCGGTTGGGATGACCGTCATTCAAGAATCGCAGCACGACCGGCAGAACGATGGGATTTGCGACACTACCGGTCACAGTCGTGCCGCCGACGAGCACCTTGCCATCCGGTTGGATCGCAAGGTCGAATCCGCGATTCGCGTTGTTGCCGACACCTAGCGTGACCTGGCCGTTGTCGCCGAATGTCGGGTCGAGCTCGCCGGAGGTGGTGAGGCGTAGCAATGCGAAATCATCTTGGGTCGACCCGGCGATCAATGCCTTCCCGTCCGTCTGGAGTGCGACGCTCGTGGGAACCTCGGCGGTCTTCTGCACGAAAGGGACCTCGCGGACTCCCTGGTCGCCAAAATCAGGATCCAGGTCGCCATCGTTGGCGAGGCGAAAGACCAGAAGGTTGCCGTTGGGTCCGAACGCGCTCCCGATGATGCGACCGTCGCCGTCGATGGCCAGGTCATGTCCGAAGTCGTCGCCGCCGCCGCTTAGGTCGAGAATCTGCGTGCCATCGCCCGCGAAGCTGGCGTCGAGGCTGCCATCGGCGGCGCGGTAGCGCGCGACGAAGGTGTCGCGTGGTGCCCCGATCGCGTGGGAGGAGCCGAGTAGGACGATCGAGTCTTCGGTCAAGCGTAGCGCTTGCGCGGTGTCATCGCGCGTGCTGCCGGAGTTGGTGAGGACGCGTCCGTCGGTGCCGAAGCTCGGGTCGGGTGCGCCGGCTTCCGTGAAGCGGGCGAGGGCCACGTCACGTTGGCCAGGAATCGCCCCGTCGAGATCGCTGAACCCGCCGATGAGAATCCGGTTTGATGCGTCGATGGCGACCCCGAGCGCACGGTCCTCAGCACCCTGTGCGGCAAATCTGAAGGACGTCCAGCCACCGTTGGCGAACGTCGTATCGAGTGCCCCTTCGCTTGTCAGGCGCGCGACGAAGGCTTGGATATCCGCGTCTTCGATGCGAGAGCCGACGACAATGATGCGATCGTTGCTGTCGACGGCGACGTCGGTCACCACGTCGACCGCCAGATCCAGGGCGATCAGGCCACCGAGTCCGAAAAGTGGATCCGCTTCGCCGCTGCCGAGCCAGCGCATGACCTGGACGTTGCCGTCCAGAGAACCGGCGCCCACGATGGCTCCCTGAGCCTGAAGCACGATGCCGAGGAAGGATTCACTGGTCTGGAAGCCGATTGCAGCTCTGCCGCCAGAGCCGAACGTGCAATCGATGTCGCCCGGGGTAGCGACCAGGGAGGCAGCCAGCGAGACAAGAGCAAGGTATCCGATAGAGAAGGCAGCGCGACGCTTGATGGGCTTGGCCATGACGGCTCCTCGAAGGTGACGGGTGGACCGCGGCGAGATCGCCGCTCTGATCGAGTAGCCCCATTGCCCAGCGAGGAGTCTCAGCGAGCGTGCCATGACATTCAGGATGAGTCGATCGGCGGTCTCGTTTCGACGCCCGTCGGTGCGGTCAGGCGGTCGTGAAGCCACGCTTTGGCCAGCTTGAGGTCGCGGTGGGCGGTGGCCCGGGAAACGCCGAGCGCCTCGGCGAGCTCCTCGTAGGTCAAGCCTGCGAAATAGACCAGCTCGATGGCCTGCGCCTTGCGCGCGTCGATCTCGGCGAGCTCACGAAGCGCCAGGTCCAATGCCAGAAAATCGAGGGGTGTTTCGTCCGCGGCCACGTCGAGCCCATCAAGCGACCAGATGGGTTGGCCAGCTCCGCGTTTGAGCCGGGCCTTGTCGCGGCAGCGGTTGAGCAGGATCCGGCGCATGAGTCGCGCACACAGGGCCAGAAAGTGAGCTCGGTCTTGCCACGGCACGTCGACGTCGACGAGCCGCAGGAAAGCTTCGTGAACGAGGTCCGTGGCGGCCAGTGAAAAGCCTGGGCGCTCGCGCCGCACCTGCGCCTGTGCCAAGCGCCGGAGCTCGGCGTATACCCGCGGCACCAGCGCATCAAACGCGTCTTCGTCGCCAGAGCGCCAATCCTTGAGGAGCTTGGTGACCGTCCGTTCTTGCTCCTGGTCTTCCACGTGTGCCAAGCCTCCAGACAATGCGCGCTGCGCGGAGGCTTAGACTATCCGAGCCGATTCGGGGCTCTATCATGGGGCGCCATCATCATCGGTTGCATCGTGGCGAATCACCGGCAGACATCACCGGCAGACTTCACCGGCAGACAATGAGACGAGCATGACCAAGGCTGCGGACTGGCAAGAGATCGAGCGTTTGTTCTTCGTTGCGTTGGATCTTCCAGCCGACGAGCGTTCGGCATTTCTCACGGATGCATGTGGGGAGCGGTTCGACCTGCGCCGTCGTGTTGATGCGCTGCTGGCGGCCAGCAGCGCCGAAGAGGATGTGATCGAGCAGGTCGTCGGCCGGGCCGCCGCCGAAATTCCGCCGCAGCTTTCCTCCAGTGATGCGCCCTTGGCGCGCCTTGGTCCCTACCGCATCGTTCGTGTGCTCGGAGAGGGGGGGATGGGCATGGTCTACCTGGGCGAACGGGATGATGGCGCCTATCAGCAGCAGGTGGCGATCAAGGTGGTCAAGGAAGAGAGACTCGGCCTCGCGCTGCGCCACCGGATGCGAACCGAGCGGCAGATCCTGGCGCAGCTCAACCACCCGGGTATCGCACGCTTGCTCGACGGTGGCACCGCCGACGATGGGCGACCCTACCTGGTGATGGAGTACGTCGAGGGCGAAACGATCGATGCCTACTGCGATCGTGCCCGCTTGTCGGTGCGCGAGCGCCTGGTTCTCTTTTGCGATGTTTGTGCGGCGGTCGAATACGCCCACGGTCATCTGGTGGTCCATCGGGACATCAAGCCGGCAAACGTGATGGTCACCACCGAAGGGCGGCCGAAGTTGCTCGACTTCGGCATTGCGAAACTGCTCAATGAAGGGGTGGAACATCCCGGTTTGACAACGCTGGGGCAGCGGGTACTGACACCAGCGTATGCCAGCCCCGAGCAGTTGCGTGACGAGCCCGTGACCACGGCCGTCGATGTCTACGGCCTCGGTGTCTTGCTCTATCGGCTGCTCACCGGACGATCGCCCTATCGGGTGTCCGACATGGCAACGGGCGACGCGCTGCGGCGCGCCATCTGCGAGGAAGCGCCTGCTCGTCCGAGTCTCCGCGTGGTGTCCGATGAGATCGACCAGCGTGCCATGGAACACGCCGCGGCCCGCGGCGTCACGCCTCGCCAGCTCAGCCGGCAGCTCGACGGCGACATCGACCACATTCTCGCCAAGGCGCTGCGCAAAGAGCCCAAGGAGCGGTATGCCTCGGTCGAGCGCCTGGCCGAGGACCTCGAGCGGCATCTCGAAGGCTTGCCGATCGACGCGCGGAAAGGGAACCGCCGCTACCAGCTCGGACGATTCGTTTCGCGTCACCGCACCGCGCTGCTGTCCGTGGTCGCGGCGACGGTCGCGGCGCTGCTCGCCCTCTCCGTCGGCCTTGTTGGCCAGATGCGTGAAGCCGAGCGGGCCAACCGTGAAGCTGAAGCGTCGGCCGAGGTGACCGCCTTCTTGGTCGATTTGTGGAGCGCCTCGGATCCCTACAAGACGCGCGAGGTCGTGACCGCGCGCGAGATGCTCGATCTGGGCGTTGCGCGCATCGAACGAGAGCTGGTCGATCGCCCGCTGGTGCAGGCAAGGTTGATGGGCACCATGGGGCAGCTCTACCACACGCGTGGCTCGTTCGAAGAGGCTGACGCCCTCCTGCAAGGTGCGCTCGCGCGCTGGCAGCAGCAGGAGGCAGACCATGGGTCAGAGGTCGCGACCGCCCACCTGAATCTCGCCGACAACCTCCGTGTGCTCGGGCGGGTGGAGGCGTCGATGCCGCACTACGAGCAAGCCTTGGACCGGCGGCTCGCGCGCTTCGGCGAGACGTCGCTCGAGGTCGCCGAGGTTCGCAACAACCATGCGTTGGCTCTGATCCGACAGGCGGCGTATCCCGCTGCGGAAGCGCAGCTTCTCGCGGCGCTGGCGGTTCGACGCCGATCGCCGGAGGCGCAGTATCCGCTCGCCCAGACGCTGCACAACCTGACCCTCATCGCGCTGCGCCAGGGTGACTACGCGGAGGCCGCGAAGCGCGCCGCCGAGACCCTGGCGCTCAAGGCTGAGGTGCTGGCGCCGGACCATCCGTCGACCGGGCGCACGCACTTGCTGGCGGCCCAGGCGGCACGCGAGCTGGGTGATCTCGAGGGTGCGGAACGTGCCTTCGAGTCGGCGCTCACGATCCTGCGGCCCGCGTTTGGCGACGATCACCTGAGTGTTCTGGGTGCCGAGGGCGATCGGGCCTACGTGCGATTTCTTCGGGCTGGCTCCGGAGCCGGCACCGACGCTCGGCCCGAGATCGAGGCCGAACAGCGCCGGGTCCTGGCCGCCAAGCGCGCCCGGCTCGGCGCCGGGCATGTGGAGGTCGCGATCTCGCTCGCAGCTTTGGCGCACCAGGTCGGTGAACGCGGTGGGGCTGCTGAAGCCGAAGGGCTGCTGCGCGAAGCGCTCGCCGTTCGCCTTGCCCGTCAGGGTGAAGCACATCCGGGCGTGGCCGGGGTGCGCTTCGCGCTCGGTGAGCTTCTCCATAGTGCCGCGCGGCTCAGCGAAGCCGAGCCCCTGCTGCGACGCGCCCTCGAGGTACGTCGTCAGACCCTCGCGGCCACGCATCCTGATCTTGGGCGCGCCATGGCCGGCCTCGCGCGGCTCCTGGCGGATCGCCAGCGCTGCGAGGAGGCAGGTTCGCTGGCGCACGAGGCGCTGGGCATTCTCGAAGCCGATCAGCGGGCCGAAGGCGCTGTCGATCGTGCGTATGTCTCGCGGGCACGCGCGGTGATCGATGCGTGCCCGCCCGTGCCTGTTCACCGGACGATGCCGATTCAATCGTCGAGCGGTTCGACCTCGATGTTCTCGAATCGGACGGTGGACACCAGTCGCAGGGTCGCGGCATAACGAGGCGTGATCTGGTCGACGCTGAGACCCTCCCCCTCGGCACCGTAGTTCTCCTGATCGAAGAACAGAATGCCGCCGACGCGACGGGGGTTGACCGCCTTGCGGAAGCGCAGCCCGCCGGGTGAGCCCTTGTAGTCGTAGGCGAATTGGACGACCTCTCCGGTCGCCGGATCGAACCAGTACATGTAGGTGTCGTCGGCGTCGCTGCTCGATCCCGGAGTAAAGGAGACCCTGACCTTGTGCAGTTCCCGGTCGCCCCAGATCTCGATGCCCAGATCTTGCTTCCACACACTCGGGTCATTGAGCCGGTAGGGCAGGAACGCGAAGTAGATCCGCTGCATTACCCAATCGCGCTGGCGTTGCGTGTTGCCTCGAGCGATCACGTCGGCGCGACCGTTTTGCCAGGCCGAAACCGCGTCGTTGGTCATCTCGACCCGCCGCGTCACGCCGTCGCGGGCGCGCCGGGCTTCGTAGCGAAAGCGAGCACCATCGACCTCGGCCTCGGCTTGGAAGCAGCCGGACTTGGAGCAAACATCGAGGGTGGTGTAGCTAGCGCGATAGTGATCGCCGCCGTGGTGAGCGATCGCTCGGTCGACGATCGCCAGGCGCTCGACTTTCGGGCGCTCGCCCACAGAAGAGGCTGCGGCAGGAGCGGAAGGGATCGCAAGCAAGGTGGCGAAGATTGCAGATGCCGTCAGCAAGCGTGTTGCGGGCTGTCGGAAAG
>CALFAM010000066.1 GCA_937948815.1 uncultured bacterium | reverse complement strand
CGCGGCACCTTGCGGGTCCATGCGAGCTGCAAAGGCAGGAAGACGTTGCGGCGCAGGAACTGGGACAGCGTGATGTGCCAGCGTTCCCAGAAGACGGTCAGATTGCGGGCGGTAAGGGGACGATCGAAGTTCTCCGGCGTGGCGACACCGAGCAGCATGCCGACGCCGACGGCGATGTCGCTGTAGGCGCTGAAATCGAGGTAGACCCAAAGGTAGTGAAGCTGGATCTCGAGCCAGAAGTAGGCGCCGTCGGCCGTGAATCCGGTCAGCAGCACCTGTTTGACGAGGCTGGCGAGCACGTAGCTCTTGAACAGTCCACGAACGATGCGCTCGCAGGCATCCAGGGTGCCGCGTGCGTCGAGGCGTGGGGGCGCGCCCGGCTGGGTGGCAAACGCCTCATAGGCCTGGATCGGCCCGGCAGCGAGCATGTGCAGTGGCAAGAGGTAGCAGGCCGTGTCGCGCCAGCTCGGTGGCGGCTGGCGGCCGGCGGCAACGGTGCGCAGGAGATCGATCATGCGCAGGGCCAGATACGAGAAGCCGAGCGCGGCGAGCACGCCACGCAACGTCTCGGCCATCGTACCCGCGTTGCCGCCCGTCGCGTGGGGTGCAAGGTCGAACGGCGCCCCGGTGAGAATGCGGTCGAGCGCGTCGACCGGAAGCTTGTAGATCAGAAACAGCGCCAACACGGCGGCAGATGTGACGGCGATCGCCAGCCTTGCTCCGAGATGCGGCGTGGCGGCACCCTTTCCGATGATCCGGGCGGCGAGCATGGTTAGGGTGACCAGGCCGAACGCGGCGACCAGGGCGCCCATGCCGAGCAGAACGCCGATCGCCAGCAGGTAAAAGAGCGCGAGCAACCAGCGGCGGGTACCGGCGTGGGTCACCGGCAGCAGGATCAGGATCGCGAGCAGCAGGAGATTCCAGAAGCGCGGGTCGATCAGGTCGATCCGCTGGCCGAGCTCAGCGGTCATCGACGGATTCCTGTGCCGGCACCTCGGCGCGGACCGCGGTCCAGGGCAAGGAAGCGACTGCTGGGGCATCCTCGGCCAATGTGAGCTCGAACCACTGCGATGGCCGGTCCGGCGCGTCGCCCTCGGGCGCAGCATGCGTGAAACCGAGCTCTTCGTAGAGCCCGGCCACGGGTGCATTCTTGGCGGTTGGCCGGTACTCACCGAGCAGGCGTCGGAATCCGAGGCGGTGGGCGCGCTGGATCAGCTCGCGGAACAGGAATTGCTCGGCGCTTCGCCCGATCACCCGACAGCTCATCAGCCAGCTGTCGATGTGAAGGCATGACGGGTCGTCGTGGCGTGGCGATGCGAGCAAGACGGCGACCAGGCCGTTCGCACCAAAGCGATCGCGTAGGCGAAGGGAGAGCGCCAGGCCTCGAGGCTGCTCGAGCCACGGGCGGATCTGGGCCTCACCATGGCGACGGGTGGTGAGATTCCACTGATTGGTCTTGGCGAGGAGCTGCAAGACGCGAGGCAGGTCGCGCTCGTCAATCGTGCGGACGTCGCCGAACATCTCGAGCGATTCGAGGTACGACTCGATCGAAGCCCCACCACCTGCTACCTCGGCGGCCCGTTCGCGCTCGTCCCGCAATTGGCGTCGCTGGTGCTCGGCGCGGTAGTCAGCACCGCGAGCCTGGTCTTCCGCGGTCACCGTCGCGGCTTCAAAGGCCAGAGATGCGGTGAGCGCACGCACGTACTCGGCCGGGTCCGGAGGCACCTCGACCACCGTGACCTCGGGAAGGGATTGCCGGATGCGCTCACGCTCGGCCGGGTTGTCATCGAAGAAGACGAAATGCTCGAGGCTGAGTCGCAGGTCGGCCGCGATGCGCCTCAGCATGGCGTCCTTGGGATCCCAGCTCGCCTCGAACGCCGCGAAGTCGTCGAGCTGAAGCACCATGTCCGGGTGAGACGTGAACGGTTCCTGGGCATCGGCGAGGTTATTCTTCGAGGCGACGGCGAGCACCACACCCCGTTCGCCCAGGGCCTTGCAATAGCGTTGGAAGCTTCGAAACGCCTCGCCTTCGGGGCTCTCGCCCAACTCGACACCGACCGGCCCGCGCTCGCCGACCACGCCGCCCCAAACCGTGTTGTCCAGGTCGAGCACGAGCACTTTCTTGGGCCCGGTCACCAGCGCGCGCGTGCCAGCCCACAGATGCGCGCCGAGCACGACACAGCCGGCCTCGCTGAACGGTTGCTTCGTCCAGTGGTAGCGCCGACAGTCGTAGAACCGCCGGCGGCCGATGTCGCCTGCGATCAGCGCCAGGTCGACAAAGCAGCTCGCGGCTGGCAGTGCGTCGTCGAGGGCAATCCGGAGGCGATCATTGAGCGCGCGGACGAGTGCCACATCGCCACCGCCGTGGGGAAGCACCGGCCCTTCAGATCGTTTGTCTACCTCGGTTGCGGGGGTGGTCCCACGTCGACCACTCAACAAAAAGCCGGCTTCGCCCGGCACGATCCAGTCGTAGCCCACCTGAACGACCCGGCTGCCGGCCTCGCGAGCCCAGCGCCATGCCGTCTGCCACAGATGAAGCTCGTCATCGAGGCGCTGCTCGGCGGTGCGGCCGGAGGCGGCCAGCAGACCTTGGTGCCACGGAACGAGCATGACCACGTCGCTGCTGGCGCCGCTCCGGCGGCTGGCGTCGAGGTCTTGCAACACCGTGTCGTAGTCACCCTCGCGGATGGCGACCCGGGCGCCGTCCGCCCAGGCTGCGGCGATGATCATCGGTGCCAGCCAGGTGGTGGTGCAGCGGCCGAGAAGATGCACGCGGAGCACGGGCTGGTCGCTCGCGGCCAGGCAGTCGGCGATCAGTGAGCCGGCGCGTTGTCGGGCCAGGGGCGGGAGGTTCTCTGCTCGGACGAGATCGCGAAGTCCCTCGAGGGCGACGCCGGGCTCACCCGCCTTCAGGTGTCCCCGGCTCGTCTTGAGGACCGTCCGGGCCGGCTTCTTGGTCTCGTCCCAGAGCATGCGCTACCAGAGCTCGCCCCGTCGACGCTCGACCACCAGGCCCATCGAGCGGGGTAGGAAGCGCGCACCGGGCAACGTGCGGCGCGGGCTGCCGGAAAACGTCTCGATGACCCGCAGGCCGTGGCGCTCGCACAGGGTCACCAGCTCGGATTCATAGCGGAACTCGTAGATGTGATCGATCTGCGCCGCGGTGAGCGCGCCGGTGACGAAGCCGAGTCCGCCGGGCGCGAGCAGGCGCTCGAAGGCGGCAAAGAGGCCGTTTGGATCTTCGAGGTGCTCGACCACGAAGCAGCAGATGAGGGCGTTGCCGCGGGTGGTCTCTGGATCGAGCTCGAGGGCGTTGCACTGATGGTACTTTGCGCGTTCGCCCACGTTGGCGGCGTCGGCCATGCGCGCCGCAATGCGTACCGACGAGGCGCTGATGTCGTATCCGGCCAGCGACGAAGCCGGGATCTCGTCGAGTGCCCAGACGCCCCAGCCGCCGTGGCCGGGTGCAATTTCGACGATGCGCGCCTCATCGTCTCCGTCAGCCTCTACTCGGTCTCGCAGTCTCGACAAGAAGGCACGCTCGTAGAACAGGCAGAGCTCGAAGTGGTGAGCCCAGAGGAAGTTGGTCAGGTAGATTCCCCACAGGTACTCGTCCATGACTGCCGGCTCGTCGTACACCGCTGCCTGACACTCGGCGAAGCTCGAGCTGGCATAGCGCCCGCTCGCTTCGTATCGGGCTTGTTCGAGAATCACGTCACTCGAGAAGCGCGCGAAGGCGTCGAGCATGGCGGGGAGGGCATCGTCGCCCCGGGTTGCCAGCGCCCACCTCAAGAAGCGCTCGGCAATCTCCTCGAATCGGTCCGGCGCGACCGCTCGCGCCTCGCGGATGCCGGCGAGGTTGCGCGGGTGGCGAGCCTGCGCATCAGCCATCAAGCGTTCGAGGCGCGTCACACTTTGGCCTCGACCAAGTCGGCGAGCTGGCCGACGTTCTCCAAGCTCGCAACCTCGGCACTCGAAAAGCGGACGCCGAAGGCCTGTTCGACGTGCAGCACCAAGTTCACGTGCATGACCGAATCCCAGCCGTCGACATCCGCCGCGGTGGTGCTCCGGTCGATCTCGAGATCGTCGTCGAAGACGTCACAGAAGATCTCGTTCAGGCGTTGCAGGGTGGTCATGCGTGTTGGCCTCCGCAGTGATTGGACGGTGCCGTCAGGCTAGCGCGGCGCCGGTGTCGTTGCCGAAGTGTCGAGCTCGAGTCGCCGGACGAGCTCCTGCGCCAGGTACGTCGAGTAGACGACACGGCCGTCTCGGTTGAGATGAGCCGCATCGTAGAACAACTGATCGTCGACCGCAGCGCGGTGATCGAGAAGGCGCACGCGATCGGGCCGAGTCGATTCGTCGACAATCGTACGCAGCAGGGCGGTCGCATTCGCTGGAATGGCCTCACGCAAGGAGCTGTGCTCGGGCATTTGGACCACCACGACGCGCTTCGCCAGCGCTTCGAGGCGTGGCAGCAGGGAGCGCAGGGCGCCCGCTTCGCTGCCGTCAGCGCGATAGGAGTCCGGCCGGAACCAGCCGTAGCTTTCACCGAGGTCGCGCATCCGCCCCAGATGGCCTTCGTCAGCGTGCGGAGCGAGGTACTTGCGCGGCGCCCGCCACGGCGAGTCTGGCGGTTTGCCGTCGGCTGCGAAGGCGAGGCCTCGGCCAGGGAGCAGCTGGTTCTCGAGTGGCAGCCCCGCAGCGCGTAGCAGCTTGGCACGCGCGGTGCCCTGACCGATGGTCATCAGGTTGCGCACGCTGTTGCGCTCTCGCCAGCCCCAAAGGTGATCGAGCACGGCACCCAGCCCGCGGCCGGCCTCGAGCCGTACGCGCTGGCTCTCGGCTTGTGGCGCTAGCTCGGCCAGCCATTGGCTGTGCAGCCCGACGACGACGACCTCCGGTTCGAAGCCGCTGGCGAGCAGTGGCTGCGCGTAGTACCGGAGCTGCAAGAAGCTGCCGCCCGAAGCACCGAGGTTGAGCCAGCGCAGGCGGTTGGGCGTGTGCGCGTCGAAACGATCGATGTCGAGCCCTTCGCGCACGGTCGACTGGCCGATCAGGACGCCGATCGGCAGTGGCTGCACGGTTCGGGCGTGGGCATCACGAATGGTCACCAGGCGATTGCCAAGGGCGGCCTGCCGGTCAGGGTCGAGAAAGTCGAGAACCACCTGGTCCGGTGCCATCGCCTGGTAGATCGTCGCAGCGAGCAGGTTCCAGAACCCGACCGCCAAGGCGATCGGCAACAGGATTCCCAGGACGGGGATGAAGCGGAGTGGCTCGAGCCACTGCCGGCGCCGTTCGGTGCGATCGTGCATCGACTACGGGCGCGCGACGCCGAACGTCGTGGGTCGAAGGACGCGGGTCGCGGCTTCGCGACACGTGGCGAGGGCGATGCCCAGAACGCGCCGGGTGTCGCGCGGATCGATCAAGCCATCGTCCCACAGACGCGCGGTGCCGAAGAGCGCGCTCGACTCAGCGTCGAGCTGGGCACGCAAGGCATTCGTCTGGGCATCGAGGGTGGCGGCGTCGAGCGGCTGGCCGGCACGTTTGGCCTTGCCTTCGGCGATCGTGCGCATGACGCCCGCAGCTTGTTCGCCGCCCATCACCCCGATGCGTGTGCTCGGCCAGGCAAAGAGGAAGCGGGGATCGTACGGCCGGCCGCACATGCCGTAGTAACCCGCACCGAAGGCATTGCCGATCAACACCGTGATCTGCGGCACGGAGGCATTGGCCACCGCCTGGATCATCTTGGCGCCGTGCTTGACGATTCCCGCCTGCTCGGCATGCGTGCCGACCATGTAGCCGGTGGTGTTCTGAAGGTAGATCAGCGGCGTCCCGATCTGGCAGCAATGCTGAATGAAGTGGGTGGCCTTGGCCGCGCCGGCGGCGTCGATCGGCCCGTTGTTGGCCAGGATGCCGCAGCCGTGGCCCTCGATCGCTGCCTGGCCGCAGAGGGTGTGGATGCCCCAGCGCTCTTTGAACGGAAAGTAGTCCGAATCGTCGACCACCCGCGCGATCACCTCGCGCAGGTCGAACGGCGTCTTGGCGTCGGTCGGGACGATGCCGAGCAACTCTTCGGGATCGAAGCGTGGTGGCGCTGCGCGTCGGGCGCGCAAGGGTGGCTGATGATCCTGCCAGCCGAGCCGGCCGACGACTTCGCGCGCGAGCTGAACGGCTTCGGAATCGTTCTCGGCCAGATGCTCGACCGTGCCCGAGATCTGGGCGTGCATGCTGGCGCCGCCCAGGGCTTCCTCGTCGGCATCCTCGCCGAGCGCAGCCTTGACCAGCGGCGGACCGGCGAGGAAGATTCGTGCCTTGCCGCGCACCGCGATGACCACGTCCGAGAGGCCGGGAAGGTAGGCGCCACCGGCGGTCGAGGAGCCATGGACGACGGTGATCACGGGTATGCCGGCAGCGGAGAGCCGGGCCAGGTTGGCGAACGTCCGGCCGCCGTCGACGAAGATCTCGCTCTGATATCGAAGGTCGGCGCCGCCCGACTCGACCAGGTTGAGCAGCGGCAGCTTGTTCTCCTGCGCGATCTCGTGCAGCCGGAGGGTCTTGCGCAACCCTGCTGGCGAGATCGTGCCCCCTTTGATCGCGCTGTCGTTGACCGCGATCGCGCAGCGTACGCCAGCGACCAGGCCGATGCCGGTGATCTGCCCGCCGCCACTCGCCTTGGCGGCACCGTCGTCACCGTGCATGCCGAGGCCCGCGAGGGGAGACAGCTCGAGAAAAGGAGCACCTGGATCGAGGAGACCTTCCAGACGCTCGCGCGGCAAGAGCTGGCCACGTGCGCGAAACCGCTCCGCGGCCCGTGTGCCGTGGTCGCGGACCGCAGCTTCGAGCTCGCGAACGGCTTCGAGCTTGGTGACCATCGCCTCGCGGTTGCGGGCGAACGTCTCAGAGGCGGGATCCAGGCGGCTTTCGAAAGTCGGCATCGGCTAACCGATCATAGCCGACACGCCTGGGGCCGACACGCCTGGGGGCAACACAGGCCTGGACGCGACAGGAAGAACGGGACGATAAGGGCAGAAACAATACGGCACGGGTCGGAGCGACCCGGGCCACGATGGGAGGACGCGGTGGAGAAGGCGCGAGGAGGCTACTGAACGAGCCGGGTCTCCGGGTAGGCGGCGTACCAGCCAAACCAGAAGGCGCGCTGAGCAGCGTAGCGATCGAGGGTGCGACCATCGGCCGCGGTCAGATGGTCCTCGGTAAGCGTCCACACATTGCCCTGATCGTCAGTCACCTGACGGTCCTGATCCCAGTCGGTGAAGCGCAGGCCGCCGGTGGCGTAGGCGCGGTTGGCACCGGAGCGGTCGGTCAGCACGACCACGTCGGTGTCAGCAATCTGGTCGTGATGGATCGGATTGTCCATCAGGAACTTCGCCGAGATGGCGAGGGAGGCGTTGCGGCCACCGATCATGGTCAAGACTTCGGCCTTGTTGCCGAGGCGGCTGTCGAGCTTCGGCACGTTGAACATCAGGTTGTCCGTGGCGAAGTACTCCTTGTAGGCCACGCCCTCGCCATAGTCGCGCTCATGACCGGTATCGAGGGACAGCACCTGGGTGTCCGGGTGTCGACGCTTCCACTCGCCCCAGGTGGTGGTGACCACCGCGCGGCGCGCGAGCTCGATGCCTTTGTCGACCAGCGGACCGATCACCGGGCGGCCCCAGATGGTGTTCCACAAGGTTTGGGTCGCCTGGTCATACATCAGTTTGTTGGAGCGGTAGAGGAAGCCGCTGGTGCCAAGCTGATGGTTGGTGCCTTCGTGATTGGTTTCGAACAGGATGACGGTGCCACACAGCGTGCAATACACACCGGCGACCGGAATCCCGCCGACGTCGTCGACGAACATCTCGTGCCAGGCCAGGATCCGCTTGGGATAGGCGCGGGCATCGCCGTTGATCTCGAGCGCGAAGACAATGTTGCTGTCTTCGAGGTAGCTCGCCTCGTCAGCACGGATCATCTTCGGCGAGCGCAGCGGCGGAATGCCGTCCTGGCGGACACCACCCCAGCGCACCTCGTCGATGCGAATGGTCGTCGCGCGATCGGTCGAAAAATAGCCGGCGAATCGCTTGTCGATGTTGCGGTAGAGCAGACTCTTGAAGGTCGGATAGTCAGGGTGCGGCTGAGCCGGCTCGGACCACAGCCATTCGTACCAGGCCTGGGTGTCGTAGCCGTGGCGCTGCTTGGTGTTGCGCGCCATGACCTTGACGATCTCTTCGCGCGCTTCGGGATCCCGCTTGAAGTACAGCACCTCGAGCAGCATCACGGTGTAGCCCGGATGCCAGTTGCGGTTGATCTTGTTGAGTGTCTGCTTGCGTTCTTTGGGCTCGGCAAAGAGCAGGTTGACGATCTCGGCGGCATCGACCAGCTTGCTCTGCGCATGGCTCGGTTGCGCGCTTACGACAAGGCCTGCAGCAAGAGCCGCGGTCAAGAGGATGCCGTTTGCACGGCGCCAGCGGGTCGGACTCGTCATCATCGTACTCCTCACACTCATCGCTCGTCTCCAGCCAAGGCTTCTTTCTGTTCTGGGGTCAGGACTGCTGGCATGGTACCGCCGAAGTAGCTCCAGCTGTTGAGCGCGATCGCCTGTGCTTCGGTCAGCTCGAGCTGACTGAGGGCCGGATGGCGGGTGCGCAGCGAGTGCTTGGGCTCGATCAGGTGGGGATCACCGCGGTGAAGCTCGATCTCCCGCGCACCGATCACGGCTTCGGCGGCTGCGCGCTCGGCGTCGTCTCGCACGATGACCGCGTCGAACGATCGTTGGCGCTTGAGCGCGCGGGTCAGCTCGTCCAGGTCGGTGCGGTTGGGATCGTAGTCCACCTGAACGATCTCGTCGCCGCCCCAGTGGCCGATGCGTGATGCCACCACCCCGTCGACACGACCGAGTGTCGCTTCGCCGGTCCAGTAGCAGTACATCGAGAACGTGGCGGTTTGGATATCCGCTTCGGCAGCGGTGTTCGTATCGTCATGGTTCGCCATCTCCGCAGCGGTTGCGACGCCGGCCGGCAGCACGACGAGCAGGGCGATGGCGAGAATCAGTCTTTGGCTTCGCTTCATGGCTGGCTTCCTTCCGGGCGTGTCGCGCCCACGTACCCTAACCTACGCCGATGTTCGGCCGTTGGATGGTGCTGCTGGCGAAAAGTGAGGGATTTGGGAGACTTTTCGCGCGCCCTTCCGAACCCTGCACGGCTGGGTCGCGACGGTGAGCGAAGTCCGCCTTGGCCGGCCCCGAGCATGGGTGCGAGCCCCTCGATATTCGAACAAGGGTGCGGTTCATTGCTCATGCTAGAATCGACATGGTTCGATCTGCGTCGGCAGCGAGAGGGCCGTTTCCACTCGGGGCGGGCTGTCGGCGACTCCACTCACCATTGCTCGGGGCTCGTCCGCGCCCGCCGGGCCGGAAACTCCGAGCGCGTGTTACGCCAAGGAGTTCCGGTCATGGCAGCGTCTCCCAACGATCCCAAGAATGTTACTCGTCCTTCCGAACCCACGCAGGCATCCCCGGATGCATCGGCCGAAGAGGCCGCCCGGGTCAGCCGTCGTTCGTTCCTTCAGCTCGGCGCGGCTGCCGGTGCCGGCGCGACGCTGGCCGGCGTGGGCGCGTCCGCGGTAGCGGCCCAGGCTCCGCTGGATGAGGTCGCTGGTCTCGAGGACAAGAGCCACGACCCGACCCGCTTCGAATTCGCCGAAGCCACGATCGCCGAGCTTCAAGAGGCGATGGACGATGGTGAGTTGACCTCTCGCCAGCTCGTGCGCTCGTACTTGCGGCGGATCCGCCGTGTCGACCAGCGCGGTGCGTCGCTCAACTCGGTCATCGAGACCAATCCGGATGCCATCGCCATTGCCCGCGACCTGGACCGCGAGCGGCGCGACCATGGACCCCGTGGACCGCTCCACGGCATTCCGATCGTGCTCAAGGACAACATCGATACCGCCGACCAGATGCAGACTGCGGCCGGTTCACTGGCCCTGGTCGGCCAGCCGCCGCTGCAAGATGCCACCGTCGCCGAGCGGCTGCGGGCGGCTGGCGCGGTGATCCTCGGCAAGGCCGGCCTGTCGGAGTGGGCGAACTTCCGCGGCTTCAGCTCGTCGAGCGGCTGGAGCGGGCGTGGTGGTCAGGTGCGCAATCCCTACGTGTTGGATCGCAATCCGTGCGGTTCGAGCTCGGGCTCGGCATCGGCGGTGTCCGGCAACATGGCGACCGTCGCGCTCGGTACGGAGACGGACGGCTCGGTGGTCTGCCCGTCCTCGGCCTGCGGCATCGTCGGCATCAAGCCGAGCGTGGGATTGACCAGCCGTGCCGGTGTCGTGCCGATCTCGGCGACCCAGGACACCGTGGGCACCCATGGTCGCACCGTGGCGGATGCCGCGGCTGTGCTCGGCGCCCTCACCGGCGTCGATCCGCGCGATGGGGCAACGACGGCCAGCGCCGGCAATTCCTTCAACGACTACACGCAATTCCTGGATCCCGACGGGCTCTCTGGTGCCCGGATCGGTGTCGGCCGGCAGTTTCTCGGCTTCTCCGAAGAGACGGACGTGGTCTTCGAGGAGGCACTGCAGGTGCTGGCAGACGCCGGCGCGATCCTGGTCGACCCGGCGGACATTCCGACCTTCGATGCGCTGAACAATGACAACGCCGAGCTCATCGTGCTGATCTTCGAGTTCAAGCGCGATCTCAACGCCTACCTGGCGACCCGAACCGGCGTACCGGTGAGCACGGTGGCTGATGTGATCCAGTTCAACCTGGACAATGCCGACGTCGAGCTGCCGTTCTTCGGTCAGCAGCTCTTCGACCTGGCCGAAGGAGAGGTCTTCTCGGAAGCGGACTACCTGGCGGCGCTGGAGCGCGGACCACGGCTTGCCGGTCCCGAGGGGCTCGATGCGGTGCTCGACGGCCTCGGTCTGGATGCGTTGATCGCGCCGACCAACTCGCCGGCCTGGCCGATCGACGTGATCAACGGCGACGCCTTCCTCGGCGGCAGCTCAAGCTTCGCGGCGGTCTCGGGCTATCCGCTGATCACCGTACCCATGGGCCTGTCATTCGGCCTGCCGGTCGGCCTGACCTTCATGGGGCGACAGTGGGCAGAACCGACCCTGATCAAGCTGGGCTCCGGCTTCGAGGCCGCGATCGGCGGTCGCCAGGCACCGGAGTTCTTGCCTACGGCGCCGCAGACCGCGGACGAGATCCGGCGTCCCGCGACAGCGGTACACGCAACGGCGCAGGCCCTCGAGCGGATGCGTGATCAGCTCGGCATGCCCCGCGTGCGGCGTCCCCATTCGCTGTAAGAAACAGCCCGTCCCGCGGTGATCTCAGCCGACGGCTCGACGGGCGCGGGCCTGGGGAAGGGAAAAGCTGAAGCACGTTCCCTTGTCAGGCTCGCTGGTGACTTCCAGGTTGCCGTGGTGCAGGGCGACGATGCGCTGGCTGATCGCCAGGCCGAGTCCGGCGCCGGCGGAGTCTCCGCCGTCCCGCTGGCGATAGAAGCGGTCGAAGATGAAAGGCAGGTGCTCCGGGGCGATTCCGCATCCCGTATCGCGTACGCGGATGGAGACCCCGGGCCGGCCGCTCGGGTGCACTCGAGGCTGGGTGGGCTCGGCGTCCCCGACTCCGAGCTCAACGGTGATCTTGCCGCCCGCGCCGGTGTAGCGCAGCGCGTTCTCGAGTAGGTTCTCGAGCACGCGCTCGACGAGACCGAGATCGGCTTCGACCCACGGCACCGAGCCATCGACCACCGCATTGAGCTCGACGCCCGCCTGACTGGCTTGCAGGGCGAAGCGCTGGATGTTGTCCTGCACCAGCTCGGCGATCGAGAAGGTCTCGGGCTCGACGATGGCTGCCGCGGTTTCTAGACGTGTGAATTCGAACAGCTCCTGAACCCGCCTGCCGAGACGCTGGGCCTGGCGCAGCGCGGTGGCCAGGTAGCTGTCGCGCTGGTCGGCACGTAGCGCGTCGCCCTTGAGGGTCAACGTCTCGAGATAGCCCTGCAACGAAGCGAGTGGCGTGCGCAGGTCGTGGGAGACGTTGGCGATCAGCTCGCGACGGTGGCGATCGAGGCGCTCGCGCTCCGCCATCTGCTCCTCGATTCGCTTGCGCATGCGGTCGACTGCGTTCTCGAGCTCGCTGACCTCGTCGCCCGCAACGATTTCCCGGCCACGCTCGCGCAATCCACCGAAGCGACGGATGCTGCGCACCAGGGTGCGAAGCGGCAGGGTCAGGCGACGGAAGAAGAACAGGCCGGCGAGGGTGGCCAGAACAACGCATCCGAGCGCGGTGAGCACTGCCAGCCGCAAGGTGTAGCTGCTGCCCAAGCGCGTGGCCGCGCCGTCGGCCTCGCTGCTGGTCAGAACGATGTAGAGGTAGCCGACCGCCGGGCCCTGGGCCGGCAAGGGGGCGACCGAGAAGATGGTCGGATGCTCGGGACGCCGTGGGTCGTCGCCGAGAATCGGTGCTGCGTCGTCGGCCTCGAGGACACGGTGGATCGGCTCGAGGTCGACCGCGGTCAGCTTGACGGCTGTCGACGGAGCCGAATAGGACGTGATCAGACCTTCGGCGTCGAGCAAGTAGACCTCGACCCGCGGATTGACCACCATCAGCCAATGAAAGAGCTCGTCGATCTCTTTCTGGCGGGCGGCACCGGTGCGGGTGAGCAACGCGCCGTGCTCGCTGATCGCGATGTTCCAGGCGAGATCGCGGTGCAGGGCCTCGTCGACTTCGAGCTGGTAGCGGTGGGTGGTGTGCATCGTGGAGATCACGAACACCAGGCCTGCAACGGTCAGAAGGCCGAAGAGGACGAGGGCCAGCCGGGAATGAAGTGAACGCAGCATGTCGAAGGGTCGTCGAGAGAGGAGAAGACGAACGGGACGCCGATCAGCTCGCTTCTTCGGCGTCGCTGAATCGGTAGCCGACGCCCCACACCGTCTGGACGAAGGTCGGGTTGGCTGGGTCGGCCTCGATCTTGGCACGCAAGCGGTTGATGTGCGAGTTGACCGTGTGCTCGTAGCCGTCGTGTCCGTAGCCCCAGACCTGATCGAGCAGGTCGGTTCGGGTGTAGACGCGGCCGGGATTGCGCGCGAATTGCAGCAGAAGGTCGAACTCCTTCGCCGTCAAGCGCAGGACTTCGCCCCGGACCGTGACCCGCCGCTTGCTGATCTCGATCGTCAGGTCGCCGTTGACCAGGCGCTCGTCGTCGGCGGCGGTGGCGTCCGATGTAGATTGCCCGAGGGCGTCGACGCGACGAAACATCGCCTTGACGCGAGCCACCAACTCCCGCACGCTGAACGGCTTGGTCAGGTAGTCGTCGGCGCCGACCTCGAGCCCGAGCACGCGATCCAGCTCGGTCGAACGGGCGGTCAGCATCAGCACGGGGACGTAGCGCGAGCCCCGCCGCAACCGCTGGCAGATTTCGATGCCGTCCATCCCAGGCAGCATCAAATCCAGGATGACCAGGTCGAACGCCTCTGTTTCGGCAAGCTCCAAACCGGCCGGGCCTTCATTGGCATGGGTGACCTCGTAGCCGTTGTCGCGCAGATGCAGCACGACCAGCTGGGCGATGTCTTCTTCGTCTTCGATGATCAGTACACGTCGCATGATAGGCGGAATCCTAGAAACCAGGTTTCACAGGAGCATCACGCAGATCGCACAGTGTGATCCCGTGCCCTGAGCGAATGGTTCTCGACGCGATCATACCGTCCGGCTTTCGTGCCACCCCGAAGGGCGTTACAGTTGCCGTATGGAATGCCGCGCCACGTACCGGTTCACGCGTGACCGTCACGAGCCGGGCCGCTCATGTACGCACCTGGGGCGCATCATCGGGTTGGCCCTTCTGCTGGTCCTCTCGACCAGTGCGTGCTCGATTCGAAAGCTGGCGGTCAACAGTGTTGCCGGGGCGCTCGGCGATCTCGGCACGAGCTTCGGCAAGGATGACGATCCCGAGCTGGTCGGAGAGGCCTTGCCCTTCGCCCTCAAGACAATCGAGGGATTGCTCGACGAGTCGCCTACCAACCGTAATCTACTGCTCGCCGCGACCAGTGGATTTACCCAATATGCCTACGGGTGGCTCGAGCTCGAGGCCGAAAGGGTCGAGCTCGAAGACTATGCGGGGGCCGAAGTGCTTCGTGGCCGCGCCCTCGGCCTCTACCTCCGGGCCCGCGATTACGGTCTCCGCGCACTTGCCCTGAAGCAAGCCGACATCGAAGCGCGCCTGCTCGCCGATCCGGCGACCGCGGTCGGCCCAAGGTTGCGTGACGACGTGGAGGCACTCTTTTGGGTGGGTGCTGCCTGGGGATCGGCAATCGCCCTGGCCCTCGACCAGCCGGAAATCGTCGTCGACCTGCCGGCGGCCCGTGGCTTGCTCGAAGCCGCGATGGCGGCAGATGCGCAGTGGCAGCACGGAACGGTGCTGGAAGCGATGATCGGCCTCGAAGCCCTGCCCGCAGAGCTCGGCGGCTCGGTCGAGCGGGCGCGCGAGCACTTCGAGCGTTCCAAGACCCTCACAGGCGGACAGCGGGCAGGAACCTACGTCACCTGGGCGACACAGGTCGCTGTCCCCCAGCAAGATCGCGCGCTCTTTACTTCGATGCTCGAATCTGCACTTGCCGTCGATCTCGATCGGCTGCCGGAGGAGCGCCTGGCCAATCGCCTCGCCCAACGGCGTGCCGCGTGGTTGCTGGAGCGAGTGGACGAATATTTCTTCGACGACGGGACCACACCATGATGCGTTCGACCCTCGCCCGATTCTTCGCTCCGCTTGGGAGCTCTTTGTTGCCCCGCACCGTGCGCCAAGGCCGATGCGCGTACCTCGCTTCGATGCTCGTGCTGCTGACCACGCTCGCCGTCGTCACGGCGTCAACCGTCGCTGCCAAGCCGGTCAAGGTCGCCACCCTGGCGCCGGACGGCTCGGTGTGGGACAAGACCTTGCGCACCATGGGCGATCGCTGGCGGAGCGAGACCGATGGCAAGGTGACCCTTCGCTTGTACCCAGGCGGTGTGGCCGGTGACGAGCCGGACATCGTGCGCAAGATGAACATCGGGCAGCTCCACGGCGCGGCGTTGACCAGCGGCGGGCTGGCGACCATCGATCCGGCCTTGGGGGCCTTCCAGCTCCCCTTGCTGTTCGAGTCCTACGACGAGCTGTTTCACGTCCTCGAGGCCTTGCGGCCGACCATTGATCAGCGGTTGGCGGAGCGCGGCTACGTGCTGCTTGCGTGGGGGCATGGCGGCTGGCTCCACCTTTTTTCCACCGAGCCGGTGCTCGCGGTTGCCGATCTCGAGAGGCTCAAGATCTTCACCTGGAGCGGCGACGAAGAGATGGCCGAACGCTGGCGTCGAAACGGCTTCAATCCGGTGCCGCTGGCCGCGACGGACATCCTGACCGGCCTCAACACCGGCATGATCAATGCGCTGCCAACCACGCCGCTGGCGGCCCTTTCACTGCAGTGGTTCCGCCACACGCCGTACATGCAGGACTTTGGCGTGGCACCCCTGATCGGCGCCACCGTCATCCATCGGCGGGTCTGGGACAAGCTGAGCCCCGCTGAACGCGACGTCATGCGCGCTGCTGCCGAGGACGCCGAGGCGACGTTACGGCGCGAGGTTCCGGATCAGGACGCACGAGCGGTTACCGCGATGAAGTCGCGGGGGCTGAAAGTCGTCGCCGTGCCCGACGAGCACACGGCGGCATGGCAGGCGCTGGCCGCCCGCTTTGGCGAAGACATGCGCAAGCACGCGACCGCCAAGGACCTGATCGAGGCGATTGGTCAGGCACGGGATGCCTACCGCGCCCATGCCCGCGCTTCGGGCGGTGGCGCGGGTGGCCGCTGACCCCAGCTCCGGCGTGCCCGCTCGCGGGACGGGGGGCATGTTCGCGTCGATTGGGCGGCGATTCAGCCAGGCCGAAGGCGGGATCGTCGCCTTGGTCCTTGCTGCCATGGCGGTGTTGCCAATCGTCCAGGCCGCTCTCCGCGCGGCGGGCGGCGGCGGCATTCCCGGTGTTCAGCCACTGGTCCAACATCTGACACTCTGGCTCGCTTTTCTCGGCGCGGCGCTGGCCACCCGACGCGGCGACATGCTGTCGCTGGCCACGGGCACGATGCTGCCGAAGGGCGCCTGGCGGACGGCCGCCAAGGTCTTCGCCCATGCCGTGGCGGTGCTGGTCTCGACCCTCCTGGCGCGCGCCTGCATCGAGCTCGTGCGCAGCGAACGGGACTACGGCACCGGCACACTGTCGGTGCTCGGCCTCGGCGAGATTCCCGTGTGGGCGGCGCAGTTGGTCTTGCCGCTGTCCTTCACGATCATCGCCTTGCGCTTGCTCTGGCAGGCAGGCTCGCTGCCGGGTCGGTTGCTGGCGGCGGCGGCGATGGGTGCCGGCATCTGGCTCGGCCAGTTTCCATCGTGGACGGAAGGAGCGCCCGCCTGGCCATGGCTGCTGCTGGTCGTCGTCGCGATGGCGGTCGGTGCGCCGATCTTCACCGTGCTCGGTGGTGCCGCGATCTTCCTCTTCCTGGCCGACGGCGTACCGATCGCTGCCGTGCCGGCGGAGACCTACCGTCTCTCGGTCTCGCCGACCCTGCCGGCGATCCCGCTCTTCACACTCGCTGGGTTCCTGCTCGCCGAAGGGAAGGCATCGGCTCGCCTGCTGGCGCTGTTTCGCGCGCTGGTCGGTTGGTTGCCGGGCGGCGCGGCGGTGATGACCGCGGCGCTCTGTGCTTTCTTCACGGTGTTTACCGGCGGCTCGGGCGTCACCATCCTGGCGCTCGGCGCCCTGCTTCATGCGGCGCTGCTGCGCGACGGTTATCGGGAGCGCTTCGCCACAGGCTTGATCACGGCTTCGGGATCGCTCGGGCTGCTGTGGGCGCCGGCGGTTCCACTGATCCTCTACGGCATCGTGGCCCAGGTCCCGATCAAGGATCTGTTCATCGGGGGCGCGCTTCCGGGCCTGCTCTTGTTGGCGCTGATCGCCGGCTGGGGGATCGTCGAGGGCCGCCGCAGCGGCGCCGGGCGCGTCCCTTTCTCATGGCCCGCCTTACGACGCGCACTCTGGCAAGCCAAGTGGGAAGTAATGCTGCCCGTGGTGGTCGTGGTGGGGATCTTCAGCGGTCTGACGACCCTGGTGGAGTCTTCGGCCCTCGCCGCGTGGGGAGCCTTCTTGATCGTCACGGTCGTGCATCGGGAGGTCCCACTGGCGCGGCTCGCGGAGGTGTTCACCCGCTGCGGCTCGATGATCGGCGGCATCTTGATCATCCTCGGCGTCGCCATGGGGTTGACCAGCTACCTGGTCGATGCGCAGGTTCCCATGCACCTGCTCGGCTGGGTCGAAGCGCACGTCTCGTCGCCCCTGGTCTTTCTGCTGGCGCTGAACGTCTTGCTCCTGCTGGTCGGCTGCCTGATGGACATCTTTTCGGCCATCGTGGTGGTGGTTCCGCTGGTCGCGCCGCTGGGGCTCGCATTCGGCATCGATCCCGTGCATCTCGGCATCATCTTCGTGGCCAATCTGGAGCTCGGGTATCTGACGCCGCCGGTCGGCCTCAATCTCTTCCTCGCTTCGTATCGCTTCAAGCGTCCGCTTGCCGAGATCTACCGCGCGGTCTTGGTACCGCTGATGCTGCTCGCCGTGGGTGTTCTGCTGATCACCTACCTGCCTTTCTTGACGACGGTGTTCTTGCGGTAGGGCGATGACCAAGATTGACGCACGCTTGGCGTTGGTGACCGTGGCCGTCGTCTCGTTCCTGCTCTACGCGATTCCTTGGCTGCGTCCCCTCTCGTATCCGCTCGAGCTGCTCGCGACCCTCGTCCACGAGTTGGGGCACGGGGTGGCTGCGATACTCGTCGGTGGCGAGTTTCATCGCCTGCGGGTGTGGCCCGATGGCTCGGGGCTTGCCGACTTGAGCCTGCCGAATGCCCGTGGCGCGCGTGCGTTTGCGGCGGCGGGAGGCTTGTTGGGGCCGCCTTTGGCAGCGGCCGGCCTTTTCCTGGCCGGACGGTCACGGGCTAGCGCACGCGTGGCGATGGCGGTTTGCAGCATCCTCTTCGCCCTGGCATTGCTCTTGGTCGTCCGCAATTTTTTCGGCGCGTTCTTGGTGGTCTGCATGATCGCGCTGTGCGGCCTCGCTGCACTGCCGCGGGGCTGGGAAGGAACCCGCCTGCTGACCCTGTTGCTGGCGGTCCAGCTGGCGCTCTCGGCCTTGTCTCGGGGGCGCGAGCTCTTCGAAGCCGAAGCCACGACTGGCGGCGGCACGCTGCCATCGGATGTCGCGCAGATCGCGCTCGCCCTCGGCGGCCCTCCTTGGTTCTGGGGGCTGCTGGTTGCGGTGGCGTCGCTGGCGGTGCTTGCCTGGGGGCTTCGCAGAGCGTGGCGCGTCTGGCGCTGAGAGGCGCCGTCGGACACTCGCGGACCGAGAGCGGTTTCCCCGATGGGGCGCCTCGGATGCCCGACCCTGGCGGGACGGCGCACAACGACAAAGGGCGCGCTGACGCGCGCCCTTTCATGGCCCGTGAAGCTCACTGACGGCTGTGAATCGCCGCCAGGAGTCGACTACTCGGGGGGCTCGAGGTCGAAGATCGTGTAGTTCTCGGCGGTGAATGCAGCCCACTTTTCGGGCACCTCTTCCTCCGGGAAGATGGCCTCGACCGGGCATGCATCGATACAAAGTCCGCAGTCGATGCACTCTTCAGGCTGGATGTAGAGTTGCTTCCACTCGTCTTTGTCGTAGATGCAATCAACCGGGCAAACGTCTACGCACGCCTTGTCTTTGACGTCAATGCAAGGCTCGGCGATGATGTGTGTCATGTAGGCCTTCCTCCAGGCTTCAGCCTCCGAAAGCGGGCGGCCGAAAACGATTCCCAAGTATAGCGGCAGGGATTCGAGATGCTCAAGCGAGGCACGCATCCGGCACCCGGTCTGTTCAGGAACAGGCCAAGCTCGTGCGGCTCGCCCGCTCCGGCGTGAAGGGCATCAGCATCTGTCGGGCCTCGAGATCACCTTCGAGTGCCCGCGTCAGCCAATGGGCCGTCCACGGCGCCAGCAGGATGCCATTCCGATAGTGACCCGTGGCAGCCCACACAGACCGGCCGGCCAGGGGGCCGACGTGGGGCAGGCCGTCCGGCGTGCCTGGCCGTAGGCCGGACCAGCTGGCCAGCACCGGTTTGTCCACCAGCGCGGGGAAGAGACGCGCGATGCCGTCGAGGAGCTCGCGCTGACCCTGTGGCGTGGTGCGGTCGTCGAAACCCGCCTCGTCGACGGTGGCGCCGACCAGCAGCCCACCGCCAGCGCGTCGCACGGCATAGCAGTGGGCCGAGCGGACGCTGCCCTGGAACGGCCACGAAACCGCTCCGTAGGCGAGCATTTCGCCGCGCACCGGGCGAACCCGTGTAGGTTGTGCCTCGGCGCTCCCGTTGCCCTCTCCGCCAACGAGATCGGCGAGCGCGATCTCGCCACTCCAGGCGCCGGCCGCGACAACCACGTGGTCCGCCTCGTAGCGCCAGCCGTCGCCTTCCACCACTGCACCCGGGACGCTGCCGTGCTGGGTCGCGCGAATGTCGCGAACTGCGCAGCCACCGAGCACGCTCACGCCACGGCGCGCCAGCGACGCTTCCAGGGCGCGACACACCGCGCGGTTGTCGATCCGGTGCTCCGCCGGCATCAGGAGTCCCGACTCGAGCTCCGGAGCGAGGCCGGGAAGATGCGCGGTGAGGGTGCTCCGATCGAGGTCTTCGAACGCTTCGCCCAGTGCGGTGGCGGCTGCCCGGAAGCACGACAGCACGGCCGGATCGTCGACCAGGATGGTGCCTTCCGTGTCGTAGTCGAGCGCCATGCCGGTTTCTTCGGCGAGGTCGGGCGCATAGGTGCACCACTGGTCACGGCTGTCCCGGCAGGCGTCGAAGAACGGTCCAGCTTCCGGCACCTCGGCCAGCGGCGCGAGCATGCCGGCGGCAGCGTACGAGGCGCCATTACCCGGACGGCTGCGCTCGAGCACGATGACCGAATGGCCCCGTGCCGCGAGCTCGCGGGCGCACGCGAGACCGATGATTCCAGCACCGACGACGATGACGTCGGCACCGTGACGAGAAGTACGGGGGCCAGAAGTGCGGAGGCTCGAAGCTCCCTGGCGGGAAGCACGGTGGCGTGCGGGCGAGTCCATGGTCGGGCGGGCCTATCCTTCTTTTTTACGCGGACGCTTCTGCGGCCAGGCTGCGATCGAATACGTCGAGGGTGTGTGTGAGCTCGGCGTCGCCGTGGGCAGTGGTCAGGAAGAGTGTTTCGTAGGCCGACGGCGGCAGGTGCACGCCGCCCGCGAGCAGCCGATGGAAGACGCGCTTGAAGCGTTCCTGGTCGCTGCCGTCGACATCGGCTTGGGCCCGCATCGGACCTGCGGTGAAGAACAGGCCCAGCATCGAGCCCTGGCGGGTGACGGTGAGCGGGATGCCATGCCGGCTGGCGCTGGCCTCGAGCCCGGCCTGGAGCTTGGCGCCAGAGGCTTCGAGGGTGCCGTAGGCGGCGCGATCATCGGCGGCGAGCAGGGCGAGCTGAGCGCGGCCTGCCGCGACGGCGAGCGGATTGCCGGAAAGCGTACCGGCCTGGTAAACCGGACCCGCAGGAGCGATCTGGTTCATCAGCTCGCGGCGACCACCGTAGGCGGCGAGGGGCAGGCCACCGCCGATCACCTTGCCGAGGGTGGTGAGATCGGGCTCAATGTCGAAGAGTGTTTGGGCGCCTCCCCAGTCGACCCGAAACCCGGTCATCACTTCGTCGAAGATCAGCAGCGCGCCATGCTCGGCGGTGAGCGCGCGCAGGCCGCTCAGGAAACCGGGTGCAGGCGGCACCAGGCCCATGTTGCCGGCGATCGGCTCGACAATCACGCCAGCGATCGACGAGCCTTGCTCGGCGAACAAGCGCTCGACGGCGTCGAGATCGTTGTAATCCGCGATCAGGGTGTCGGCGACCACGGCGGCGGGTACGCCAGGCGATGACGGTACGCCGATGGTGGCCGCGCCGGAGCCGGCTGCCACCAGGTAGGCGTCGGCGTGGCCGTGGTAGCAGCCGGCAAACTTGATGAATCGGTCGCGGCCCGTGGCGGCGCGCGCCAGGCGCAGCGCCGACATCGTGGCCTCGGTTCCGGAATTGACCAGCCGGACCATGTCCATGGCCGGAAACGCCGACGCGATCATCTCCGCCAGCTCGATCTCGGCGATCGTCGGCGCGCCGAACGTCGTGGTGGCGGCGAGGGCTTGCTCGATCGCGGCGATTACCTCGGGCGGGCGGTGGCCGAAGATGTGCGGGCCATAGGAACAGATGTAGTCGACGTACTCGCGACCGTCCTCGCCGACCAGATACGCGCCGTGGGCGCCGCGGACGAAGACCGGTGCGCCACCGACGCCGCGAAAGGCGCGCACCGGTGAGCTGACGCCGCCGGGCATGACGGCGCCCGCCCGTGCGAGCAACGCCGCAGTGTCGGCCTCACGATCTTGCGCGGCGGGCGGGCTCTCGGAGGCAGGCGAATCAGGGCTCATGGGGTCCATCCTTGGGCGAGTAGGCGGGCGGCGTGGCGCGCGCCATAGGTGATGATCAGATCGGCTCCGGCACGCTTGATCGCGACCAGGGATTCCATCAGGCAGCGGTCGTAGTCGACCCAGTCGTTGGCGGCCGCAGCGTGCATCATGGCGTACTCGCCACTGACCTGGTAGGCGGCCACGGGTACGGTGAAACGGTCGCGGACCTGGCGCACGATATCGAGGTAGGGCAGGGCTGGCTTGACCATCACCATGTCCGCACCTTCGTCGATGTCGAGCGCGACGTCGCGAAGTGCCTCGCGTGGGTTC
>CALFAM010000065.1 GCA_937948815.1 uncultured bacterium | reverse complement strand
GGTCGCGGACGTCCTGGCCATCGATCTCGAGCTGCTCCGCGGGTGGATCGAGGAGACGGGGAACGAGGGACAGCAGCGTCGACTTGCCGGCGCCGGTGCGGCCGACGATGGCAATCGTCTCGCCTGCCTCGATCTCGAGGTCGATCCCGTGCAGAACGTCGACTCCCTCCTGGAATGCATCCTCTTCGCCTTCGCGCTTGCCAGGGTAGGCGAAGCGAAGGTCGCAGAAGTGAATGTGGCCGCGCACGGTGCTGCCCTCGGCCGGCGCGCCCGGGGCCTCGGCATCGCGGATCTCGGGCTCGGAATCGAGAATCGACTGGATGCGGGTGAGCGAAGCAGCGCCGCGGGTCACCAGATTGGTCACCCAACCAATGGCGATCATCGGCCACGATAGGCGACTCAGGAACAGGTGGAATGCGACAAACTGACCGATGGTGATGACGCCGTCGATCATCAGCTTGCCGCCCCACCAGATGACGATGGCGAAGCCGAATCCGAGTACCAACTCGAGCAAGGGGCTAAATGCCGCGTTCCAGCGGATCAAGCGGCGATTGCGCTCGACATAGTCGCGGCTGGCGACGTCGAACTCGCGGGCTTCGACCGATTCGCGGGCGTAGGCTCGCACCACCCGAACGCCCGACACGTTTTCCTGGACGCGGCTCGAAAGGGTCGAGAAGCTCTCTTGCACGGCACCGAAGAGCGTGTGGGTGCGTTGTCCGACGACCCGCGTGATCACGGCGCCGAGTGGCAGGGTAACCAGCACCAGTAGGGTCATCCGGACGTCGATGGCCACCATGAAGGCGAGCGCGCCCGCGCTGGTCAGCAAGGTGTTGCCGGCGTACATGATCGCTGGCCCGCAGATCTGGCGTACCGCTTCGAGATCGTTGGTCGCGCGCGCCATCAGATCGCCCGTCCGCTGACGCTGGAAGAAGCCTGCTTCGAGCCGCGTGAGATGCGCGAAGTAGAGACCCCGCAGGTCGCGTTCGATGCTGCGGCTCGCGCTGATGAGAATCCAGCGCTGGGCATAGTGGAACAGGCCCTTGACCACGGCGACGGCGATCAGCACGAGGCCGTAGAGCATCAGTGTGCGCGGCGTCACGCTCGCCCGCATGGCGTCGATGGCGCGGCCGATGACCAGGGGCGTGGCCAGGCCGATCCAGGAGGTGCCGACCACACAGAGCAGCCCGGCCAGCATGCGCCCACGGTAGGGGCGGATCAGCGGAACCAGCGGCCGGAGCGGGGCGAGCATCTTCATCGTCGTCGAAGCAGCTCGGGCGTGGCCGGCGGCGGGTCGGCCGATGGCGCTGTTTCCGGCTCGGGCGCAGTCGCAGCGACGATTCTCGGCCAGCCGTCCGGGTGAAGAACACAGGCGGGCAGGGGTTGCTTGACGGTCGCGGCGAGGCGGATGATCGGCCGGCCTTCGCGGATGAATTTGGCTTCGTAGTTCGTTCGGGCGCCGTCGGGCCAAGGAGCTTCGATCCGCTCGAGAACGTCGATGCTCGGGGCGTGGGCAAGCAGGGCGGCGACGTCTTCACCATAGACCAGGTAGTCCGTGGCGAATTGCAGCGCGGCGCCTGGGGCGAGCACGCCCAGCACCAGGTCGACCGACGTGGGGTCGAACAGCCGGCGCCGATGATGCTTGCTCTTGGGCCACGGGTCGGGGAAATAAACGTGCAGGCTGCGCGCGAAGCCTCTTGGCAACGCGGCAGCCAACAAGTAGAGCGCCTCGCCGCGAATGACCGCCAGGTTGGAGAGGCCACGGCTTGCCGCGCGGTCTGCTAGCAGGCGCGCGTATTTGCCGACCATCTCGATACCGAGGAAGCGCTCGTCTGGACGCGCGATCGCTTGCTGCAGAAGGTAGCGGCCCTTGCCGAAGCCGATCTCGACGTTCCAGGGGCGATCGTCCGGCCCGTCGTCCGGAGTCTGTGGCAGCAGCAGCGTCTCGAGGTCGATCGGCGACGAGAGCTCGAGTATCGAACGCTCCTCGCCGCCGCCCCAGATGGTTGCAGGATGATTCATGCTTCTGCGCGTTCGATGCCCGTCATCCAGGCTCAGAGCAGCTCGTCGCGGCCTTGGGCACGCAGCGCGTCGACAACCTGGCGGACATCCTGTGCCCGTTCCTTGGGCATGATCAGCACGCTGTCTCCGGTACGCACAACCGCCAGGCCCTCGATCCCCACGACCGCGACGTGGCCAGCATCGGCGATGACCAGCGAGTCCTTGCTGTCGACCACCGTGACATCGCCGCGCACAGCGTTGCCGTTCTCATCCGCTGGCAGAACTTCGGCCAAGGCGTGCCACGAGCCGAGATCGCTCCAGCCGCAGTCGAGTGGCAACGTTGCCAGGTCGTCGAGGCGCTCCATCACACCGTAGTCGATGGACACGGAGGGAAGCTGAGGGTAGATCGTGTCGGCGCAGGCGGGGTCCGCGGCGATCGACTCCAGTCCTCGGGCGATCTCTGGCTCGAAGCGCGCCAGGGCGTCGAGCAAGGTCTGGCCACGAAAGACGAAGATGCCCGCGTTCCACAGGTGACTCTCCGCGTCGATCCACCGGGTTGCCGTGGCGTGGTCGGGTTTCTCGGTAAAGCGGGCCACACGACGGAGCGTGCCTGAATGCGAAGTGGCATCGGCGGAGGGCTCGTCGAGCGGCGGACCGAGCTCGAGGTAGCCATAGCCCGTCTCGACCCGGTGCGGCGTGATGCCCAAGGTCAAGATTCGACGACCGTCCTGCGCCGCAGACTCCGCTGCGGTCAGGGTTTCGCGAAATGCGGCAGCATCTTCGACCCGATGATCCGCCGGCAAGACCGCGATGACGCCGTTGCGGACCGCTTCGGGCATCATGCGAACGGCGTAGCCGATCGCCGGTGCGGTGTTGCGGCCCACGGGCTCCAGCAAGATCTGCTCGGGCGGAACGTCGGGCAGCACCTCGCGGATGGCGTCGGCGAGCGCGGTCGTCGTGCAAACCCAGACGTGCGATGGGTCGATGGTCGGCGCCAGCCGGTCAACTGTGGCGCGCAGGAGGCTCACCTCGCGATCCAGTGCGATCAACTGCTTGGGGCGGCTGCGGCGGCTCAGCGGCCAGAAACGCGTGCCGCTTCCTCCGGCGAGAATCAAGGCTTGCATGTTGGGCGGTTCTCCGAAGCGCGGGATGGCGGTTGGGAAGGCACTGAAGCCCTCTTTCGATCTGCGGAGTATAGCGGTCCGTATACCCATCTTGAATGCGCCAGGGGGGGAGCGTGGCCAGATGATACCGAGATGGTGCCGCACCTGCTGGCACCTGGGAGACCGTTGAACGTGACGACAGTCCGATCGCTTGACGCTCCCCCACCGACGTCCTAACCTGGTAGCACTGCGACTTGCGAGCCGAGCGTCTGAACGGGGCCAACGGTATTTGCATCGCTCGGAGCCGATCGATGACACGATTTCGAATTCCACCGTCTTGGCAGTTGCCCGAGCACGCGGCCACGCCGGAAGATCGCTATCTGAACCGACGCCAGGTCGTGCAATCTCTCGGCCTCGGCGCGCTCAGTCTGGCGACCGGCGCGCTGTTTCCACGTGCCGCAAGCGCCCAGCAGGCCCAACAGCCACCGGATGGTTTTGCCGCACCAGCCCTCGGCGAGCGCTACGCGGACCGCTTTCCAGCAAAGCGCAATCAAGCTTTTGACGTCGGCAGCGATCGGCAGATGACTCCCGAGGTGATCGGCTCGCGCTACAACAATTACTACGAGTTCACCACGGACAAAGGGCGTGTCTGGGAAGTCGCTCAGCAGTACATTGCCGCCGGCAACCGCGTTGATCCCTGGACCGTCGAGGTCCGAGGACAGGTCAAGCGACCCCGAACGATCGATTTGGACGCTATTTTGACCCAGTTCCCGCTGGAGGAACGCCTCTACCGCTTTCGCTGCGTCGAGCGCTGGTCCGCCCAGGTTCCGTGGACGGGCTATCCGCTTCGTCACTTGATCGACTTTCTCGAACCCGCCCCCTCGGCGCGCTACGTGCGCTTCATGACCATGCACGACAAGAAGCTGCCCGGGGTCGAGGCCGCGTCTTGGTACGACTGGCCCTATACCGAGGCGCTGCGCCTCGATGAGGCGCGCCACGAGCTGGCGATGGTCGTGGTTGGAAGCTATGGTCACGCGCTGCCGATGCAGCACGGTGCGCCGTGGCGCGTGATCGTGCCTTGGAAGTACGGCTACAAGAGCCCCAAGTCGATCGTCGGCATCGAATTCACCAGGAAGCGGCCCGAAACCTTCTGGAACAAACAGCAGCCCGCTGAGTACGGCTTCTTCTCGAATGTCGATCCCTACCGCCCCCACCCGCGGTGGAGTCAGCGCTTCGAAACCGACATCGGTACCCGCAAGAGCCGCAAGACCGTGCTCTACAACGGCTACGTCGACCAGGTCGAGTCCCTCTACGACGGCAACGAGGTTTGAGCGCCGATTCGGTGGTGCCGTCGCCACGGTTTCGTGGGTGCGGCTACCTGACGTTGCCCGTCCGGATTGGTGGCTACGCCCATCTGGTCGAAGCGCGTGTGGGAGAGCAGGGGCTGTGCGATTTTAGAATTCCTCGTGCGATCTTGGCAGTTTGCCCCGCGGTCTATTCTCAGATGTGAGAAACTACTATTGGGGATCGTAGCGCTGAGGAATCCAGCACTACCTGACAAGAGAATCTGCTCAGGAACAACCGGCTCATGGCGTTTCGCATTCGTGCCAAGTCCGAGGACCAAACTGTCCGGGTCGCTTTGCGCCCGGGTCGTAACGTAATTGGCTCGGATCCCTCCTGCGACATCCGGCTTTCTCACCCTACGGTCTCGCGCCGACATGCTGCCATCACGCAGCAAGCCGACGGATTTCAGGTCGAAGATCTCGGCTCGCGCAACGGTACGCTCCTGCGCTCTCGTCGAATCGATCAAGCCGCTGTCGAGCCAGGTGACATCTTCGTCATCGGTCGTGTGGTGTTGTGCCTCGAGGAGATCGCGGCAGACGACCTCGAGGTGGGCATTGCCTTGCCCGAGGACGAGGAGGTCGAAGCGCCGCTGGTCGTGCGGTCGGGGGGTGACACGACCCAGATCTTCAGCCCGCTCGACCGCTTCGTGCTCGATTTTCTGCCGCCGCTCCTCGAGCTCCTGCGCGCGGATGTCGGCCGTGTCCGCTTCGCCCAGCAGCTCGGTTCCGGGCTCTTCGAGGCGCTCGCGCCTGCTGCTGCGGTCGAGGTCGTCGAAGTCGGGTCCTCGCGCGGAGTGCTGTTCTCGGCTGAGCACTCAGCCGGGATGCCGGAGAACGGCCACTGGCTCGACATGCAGGCGGGAAGCTGCCTGGTGCGTGTGCTCTTCCCATCCCGCACGTCCGCGCTCAGCTACCGGCCGATCGTTCGCTCGGCGGCCCTCTTGCTCTCCCTCGCGGGGCGCGCGCGAACGGCCGAAGAGCCGACCTCGATCGCGGCGGTGGCGCGCGGTGAGCGCCCGCAGCCAGCGAGCGTGGTGGAAGAAGTGCAGCGGATCTATGACGAGGCAGAGCGCGTTGCCCGCGGTGATGTCGGTGTCTTGATCTACGGCGAGTCGGGCACTGGCAAGGAAGTGCTCGCGCGCTATCTGCATGCAGTCTCACCGCGCGCCGAAGGGCCCATGGTGGCGATCAACTGCGCCTCACTCCCTCGCGACTTGCTCGAGGCCGAGCTGTTCGGCGTGGAGCGAGGTGTGGCGACGGGTGTCGAAGCCCGTGCAGGCCGTTTCGAGCAGGCGGATGGCGGCACCATCTTCCTCGACGAGATCGGCGACATGGCGCTCGAGACGCAGGCCAAGATCTTGCGCGTGCTCCAAGAACAGCACGTCTTTCGGCTCGGCGGCCACACGCCACGGCCGGCGCTCGCGCGTGTGATCGCCGCCACCAACCGCCCGATTCCGGAGATGCTGGGCGCCGGTACGTTCCGAACGGACCTCTATCACCGCATCGCGACCTGGGAGGTCGAGCTGCCGCCGTTGCGCCGTCGCCGGGCGGACATCCCGAACCTTTCGGCATACTTTCTGTCACGGGAGGCGAGGCGCTTCGGCATTCGTGCTTCCGGTATCTCGCGCGCGGCACTTCGGCTCCTGACCAACTACCACTGGCCGGGCAACATTCGCCAGCTTCGCAATGAAGTGGCCCGCGCCGTGCTTTTCCTCGAAGACGGCGAGTTGCTCGACACCGAGCGCATGTCCACGGCCATACGCGGCACCAACACCTCATCCAGCAACTCGTTGGAAGCGATCGTCGAGTCCGCGGAGCGCGCGGAGATCGTGGCCGCCCTGGAAGCCTGTGGTGGCGATACTGCAGCCACCGCCCGCCGGCTCGAAGTCAGCCGGGCGACGCTCTATCGCCGCATCAAACACCTCGGCGTGCCACTTCCCAAGGCCGGCAGCAAGAAGGCTGAGGCGGGTTCCTGACGGGGGCTCGATCGAGCGCCAGGGATTGGCTCGAGGATCGGACACCCGGACCGGCTCGTGAACCCGCTCCGACCCAATTCTCGATTCGAGCTGCCTACCTCTAGCCGTGGACGGTCGGCCGGACACCGCCTTGGGCGCAGGCGTCGCGCTCGATCGTGAGCCAGCGCTGCCAACGCTCGGCGAAGCGCTCCGGGTCGATCTCGCGTGCGGCGAGGCGATGGAAAGTCTGCCAGTGCCGCTTCTCGGCTGGACCGAGATCGGCGAGCAAGCTAGCGACCTCGGGATCACGATCGGTGATCTCCTCGAGCAACGTGGTGAACCGCTCACAGCTCCGCGCCTCGATCAGGGCGCCGACCAGCAGGCGATCGACTTTCAGCATGGGTGAGCGATTCGTCTCCATGTTCTTGCGTAGCGCCTGAACCCATGGATTGCCGCGTTTGCCCGAAGGCGCAAGCCCTCGGCGGTGGAGCAAGCTCGCAACCCGGCGCAGATGGCTCACCTCTTCCGCTGCCAGCTTCCCCATCTCGACCACCAGGTCCGCGTCATCAGGGTAGTGGCCGATCAGCGACAGGCCGAAGACGGCGGCCTGCTGCTCGCAGATGGCGTGGTCGGCGAGGAACGTGCCCAGATTGTCGGCTGCGAGAGCCGCCCAGCTCTGCGGGGTCCAGATCAACAGTGGCAGCTCGGCACGCACGGATTCCAGAGATTCGAAGGTCGGCATGGTGCTCTCGGCAAGGAAAGAGGATGGTTTCGCGTACAGCACCCGTAGCGTAGCAGGGGGCAGCGTACCGAGAGAATGTGCTTCTGCCGAGGCAGCCTGTGGCGGGCGAGGGTCGAGGAAACCGGTGGCACTCAGGGCGTGCCACCGGTCGCGCGGTGTCAGTCTTCGCAGATGCGGAACGGCTCGCACCCGCTGTCACAAGTCGGGTCGAAGAAGCAGTCTTCTTCCAGAATGAAGCGGGTCTCGGGCGTGTCGACCATGGTGGGCTGCTGCCCGCACAGTGTCGTGGTCACCCAGCAGGTCCTGCGCTGCTCGACCCGGTACGTCGTGCAACGCAGGGCCAAGCCAGGCTCACAGAAGCTGAACGACGTGGTGCGGCCGACCTCGGTCCAGGCGCTACAGGTCGTTGAAACTGTGCCGTTCAGCGAGTCGCAAACGTCGCCGATACCGTCGTTGTCGCAGTCGGCCTGGTTGGGGTTGGCAGCGTTCAGGCAGTTGTCGACGTTGTTGCAAACGCCGTCACCATCGTTGTCTGGGCAGCCGCAGCCTGCCAGGCAGGCGTCGAGCCGCTCATCGCAGTCACCACAGCCGAAGAGCGGCTGGCCGCAGGTCGAGAAGATACAGGCCTCCCACTGGTCGAAGCAGTTGGAGCGGCAGTCCATCTTGAAGCCAGGTCCACTACCGCCAACGGACTCGAAGATCGGGCTGGCCTGGCCGACGCGTACGAAGCGGTCCTTGGCGGCCTGGCGAACGAGCGCGTCGAGCTCTTGAATGGCGAGGCTCCGCGTTTCATCTGCCGAGGTCACGTGCACGGTGACTTCCTGGCCGGCTGCCGCCTGGCTGCGAAGCATGGTGACGAGGTCGTCTCGCTCGGGGAACAGGCGTGTCAAGCGTGGATGGGTTGTCGGTGTCGGTAGCGCGAGGGTTCGCCGCTCCGAGGCCACTTCGGTGCCGTCGATGGTTACGCGGACATCGATGGCGAGGTCCCGCGCCGGCGTTTCACTCGCTAGTGGCCACATCAGGCTGTGAGCCTGTGGGGCGTTCGTGGGCTTACTCGGAACCTGTGCGATCCCTGCCGTGGCAATAAGGCTGAGCGCGGTGACCAGGATGGCCAGGTGCAGGACGAAACCTGCTTTCGTGGAACGATTCATGAGATCCCCCTTGATCTCTCCGGCACCTCGGAATTGAGATGCCACACGTTCACCCGATAGGTGATGGCTGCTCGGGGCAAGGCCTAGGGGGATGGTTTAGGTCAATGGCTTCAAATATGAAGATACTTTTGTATTTAGAAAGGCGGATGGTGCCTTTGGTGCCTAGCGGATCGATTCGTGCAAGATGCGAGGCGCAAGGTGCAGCACGGGAAAGCGGCGCTGACGCGATGGCAGCGCCATCTCAAGGATCGAGCGCTTCCCGCGCGTGCTCGAGACCATTGTCGCTGACCGACTCTGAATCGAGCGACAAGAGCTTGCGGTCCTGGAGACTGGCAGCGATCAGGATGACCACGTTCCAGACATTCCACCAGATGACCGTCGCCCAACTCGGCCGCAAAACCACCGCAAAGTAGTTGACCAGACCGATCAGCAGCAGCGCGCTGACGATGTTGGTGCCCTTCAGGTCGGGCAGCCGCCACCGCGAGGCCATGCCCGCAGCCATGGCCAACACTACGACCGCGGCCCACACCGGCGAGATCGCGTCGCGCATCAGCACCACAGCCATGACGTAGCCGGCTCCGATCGGGATCGGGATTCCGGTCGTCCGCGCGGCCTTGTCGTGCGCGTCGGCGATGACATTGAAGCGTGCCAGACGGAAAATGCCGGCCAGGAGGTAAAGCAGACTGACGGCGATTCCGAGCCAGCTGAGCTCGTGGAGGATGGCCGCGTAGGCCAGAAAGGCTGGAGCAGCGCCGAAGCTCAGCGCGTCACTCAAGCTGTCGAGCTGTTGTCCGAAGATACTGGTGGCCCGCAAGCGGCGCGCCAGTCGCCCGTCGGTCATGTCGAGCATGATCGAGGTCAACAACAAATAGACAGCTGTTTCGAATCGACCGGTGTTGGCAGCGAGCATCGAGCCGAAGCCCACACCGATATTGGCCGCTGTGACAGCAGCCGGAAGCCAGGCGCGACGGGGGAGCAGTGTTTCAGAAGTCAACACGGGCAGACCTTCAGCCTACCACGGCCGGCACGTCACCACGGTGCCGGGCGGGCTGCCAGGGCGTTGCACGGCGGCCGCTGGGCTCCCTGCTGGGTGGCGAAACCGACGCGAGCGCTGTGGTAGCCTGATCTCAGTTTCTCGATCACCGTTACCTGATTTCCGGGTAGTGGATTCGCTACAACGAAGTCCTGTCCACGCCGTCGTCGAGCCGGATGCCGAGCGTGTTCGACGGGCGCAACGATGCTGGTGGCGTGCGCTATCAGTGGGTGAGGATGACGCGATGGGCCGGACGATTCGGGTCGAGGTCAATGGCAAGACCCACGAGTGCGAAGTCGAGCCGCGAACGCTGCTCGTTCATTTTCTGCGCGAGGAGCTCGAGCTGACCGGCACGAATGTCGGTTGTGAGACGAGCCTCTGTGGCGCCTGCACGGTGCTCATCGACGGCGAGTCGGTGCGCGCGTGCACCCAGCTTGCCGTACAAGCGGACGGCTGCTCGATCACCACGATCGAGGGCCTGGGCAGCGAGCACGACCTGCATCCGCTGCAGCAGGGATTCTGGGATGAGCATGGTTTGCAGTGCGGATACTGCACGCCCGGAATGATCATGGCGGCCGCTGATTTGCTCGGTCAGAACGCGGATCCGAGCGAGGCCGAGATTCGCACGGCGCTCAAAGGCAACGTCTGCCGCTGTACCGGCTACCACAACATTGTTCGGGCCGTGCAGTCGGCGGCCAAGCGCATGGCAGGAGCAGCGTCATGAGCGGGGTGATCGGTTCGTCCGTCAAGCGCCGCGAGGATCCGGCGCTGATCACGGGGAAAGGCAGCTACACCGACGACCTCAAGGTCGCCGGCATGGTCCACGCCGCGATCGTCCGCAGCCCCTATGCGCACGCCCGCGTGACCGAGATCGATACCGAAGCCGCGCGCGCGATGCCGGGTGTGTTGGCCGTCTTTACCGGCAAGGACTTGGTCAAGGGCAAAGCCGGAGGCGTCGTGCCGACGGGGTGGCTTCTGCCGGATATCAAGACCCCGGCGCATCCGCTGCTGGCGACCGAGACCGTTCGCTATGTCGGAGACGGTGTCGCCGTGGTGGTCGCGACCGACCGCTACCTGGCGCGAGATGCAGCCGATGCCGTCGTCGTCGAATTCGATCCCCTCGACGCGGTGACCGATCCGCTCGCGGCCACGGCCGCCGATGCGCCTCAGCTTCACGACGACGCACCGAGCAACACATCGTTCGATTGGGAGCTCGGAGATTCGTCCAAGACGGACGCCGCCTTTGCCGCCGCCGCACGGACGGCACGCGTCGAGCTGCGCAACAACCGGTTGATCCCTCACGCGATCGAGCCGCGCGCGGCCCTCGCTGACTACAACGCGGCGACCGGCAACCTCACGCTTCACATGACCACCCAGAACCCCCATCTCCAGCGCCTGCTGATGACCCTGGCGTCGATGGGTATGCCCGAGCACAAGATCCGGGTGGTGGCGCCGGAGGTCGGCGGTGGCTTTGGCTCGAAGATCCACCACTATCCAGACGAGGCCATTGCATCGTGGTGCTCGATCCAGCTCGGGCGGCCGGTGAAGTGGGTGGCCACACGCTCCGAAGCCAACCAGACGGACGCGCATGGCCGCGACCATGTGTCGATCGCCGAGATCGCGCTCGACGACGATCACAAGATCATCGGCTTGCGGGTGCAGACCTGGGCCGCGATGGGGGCTTACCTGTCGACCTTCGCGCCGGCGGTGCCGACCTACCTGTATGGCACGCTCCTCTCCGGTCAGTACGACATCCCGGCGATCCACGTGCACGTGCTGGGCACGTTCACCAACACCGCGCCGGTGGACGCCTACCGTGGCGCCGGTCGGCCGGAAGCGACCTTCGTGGTCGAGCGTCTGCTCGACGCGGCGGCAGATGTCTGTGGCCTCGACCCTGCCGAGATCCGTCGCCACAACTTCGTGCAGCCCGACCAGTTTCCCTATCCCACCCAGGTGGCGCTCGAATACGACAGCGGCAACTACGAGCCCGCGCTCGACAAAGCGCTGGATCTGGCCGGCTACAAGGCCTTGCGCACCGAGCAAGCAGCGCGCCGTGACGATGCTTCGAAGCCGTTGCTCGGCATCGGTCTCTCGAGCTACATCGAAGCCTGTGGCCTGGCGCCTTCGCAGGTCGTCGGCTCGTTGGGCGCCCAGGCTGGTCTGTGGGAGAGCGCGCGGGTTCGGGTCCATCCGACCGGCTCGGTGAGCATCTTCACCGGTGCTTCGTCGCATGGGCAGGGACACCACACCACCTTTTCGCAGATCGTCGCCGACAAGCTGGACATCGATGTCGAGCAAGTCGAGGTGATCCAAGGTGACACGGACAAGGTCCAGTTCGGCATGGGTACCTACGGCAGCCGCTCACTCGCGGTGGGTGGCAGCGCGCTGGTCAAGAGCCTCGAGAAGGTGATTGCCAAAGGGCGCAAGATCGCAGCCCACATGCTCGAAGCTGCCGAGGACGACGTAGTCTTCGAAAAGGGCGCCTACCGTGTGGCCGGCGCGCCGGCGCGCAAGAAGACCTGGGGGGAGGTCGTCCTGATGGCCTACCTCGCACACGACATGCCGGAAGGCATCGAGCCGGGCCTGGAGGAGTCGACCTTCTACGATCCGTCGAACTTCGTCTACCCGTTCGGCACCCATATCGCGGTGGTCGAGATCGATCGCGATACCGGCGAGGTGACCCTGGATCGGTACATCGCGGTCGACGACTGCGGCAACTTGATCAATCCGATGATCGTCTCTGGACAGGTCCACGGCGGCATCGCTCAAGGCGTCGGTCAGGCGTTGTGGGAAGAAGGGGTTTACGACGAAAGCGGGCAGCTGGTAACCGCCACCCTGCTCGACTACGCGCTGCCCCGCGCCCATCGCTTACCGTCGTTCGAGACCGCTCACACCATTACGCCTTGTCCCCACAATCCGCTGGGTGTCAAAGGCATCGGCGAGGCTGGCGCGATCGCGTCGCCGGCTGCCGTGACCAATGCAGTGGTCGACGCCCTGTCCCATCTCGGCGTCAAGCACCTGGACATGCCGCTCACACCCGAGCGGGTTTGGCGGGCGATGGCAAACGCCTCGGCCCAGGGAGACGCCTGATGTTCCCCACAGCGTTCGACTATCACCGTGCCGAGAGTGTCGACGAAGCCCTGCGCTTGCTCCGTGAGCACGAGGACGCCAAGCTGCTGGCGGGTGGCCACAGCCTGCTGCCGATGATGAAGCTGCGACTCGCCGCACCGGAGGTCGTGATCGACATCGGCCGAATCGCCTCGCTACGCGGGCCGCATGCCACAGCGGATGGTGTGCGGATCGGTTCGCTGACGACGCATCATGCGTTGGCCACGGATCCGATGGTCGCGGAGCGGGCACCATTGGTCGCCGAGGCTGCGGCCCACATCGCTGATCCGGCCGTGCGGCACCGGGGCACGATCGGGGGCAACATCGCGCATGCCGATCCAGCGTCCGATCTTCCGGCCGTACTGGTGGCCCTCGGTGCGTCGGTTCACATCACCGGCAACGAGGGTTCCCGCCAGGTCGCTGCCAGCGATTTCTTCACCGGCTTGCTCGAGACCGACCTCGACGAGCACGAGCTGCTCACCGCCATCGACGTACCCATGCAGTCCAGTGCCGGCGTGTGCTATGCCAAGCACGAGCATCCGGCATCCGGCTACGCCGTGGTCGGTGCGGCGGCGGTCGTGGTGATGGAAGGCGGCCAGTGCACCGAGGCGCGGCTGGCGTGGAATGGCGTCGCCGCGGTGCCGCCGGTTGCTGACCTTTCGTCCTTGATCGGCACCGCGGTCGATGATGAGGCGATCGCGGCCGCGCTTGCCGACTGGTCGACCGATGACCCGCTCGGCGATCTTCACGCGTCGGGTGACTACCGCTTGCATCTGGCCCGGGTCTACGGGCGGCGCGCCCTGGCCTGCGCCCGCGACCGCGCCAACGCCTAGTGCGCTGTTCGCTTATTCCCTTCCCATTTCCGCCGGGCCTTTGCGGCCCTGGCGGCGTTGCACCTCCTTGAAAGAGCTCGGCTCTTCTTGCGTCGGCGCGCCTGGCCAGGACCACCAAATCCTCGGCCAAATGGGAAGGTTCTAATCGCGCAGTGCACTAGAGCCTTCCCTCCTCTTGCCCGGGGCTGCCGCTGGAGCGCGGCGTATCGCCAGCCCCGGGTCTTACGCATCGGCCCTTTCAGAGCCTGGACTCATTCCGTGTTGGTGGACCTGGTTGTGCGGAGGTGTTGCGTTTCTATATTTTATTGAAATATAGTTTCTTGAGATCGATTTGAAGGAAACGCATGCCGCACCGATCCACGTCAACCCACCGCCCACTGCGCGCGCCGATTTTTCACATCCTCGTGATGCTCGGGCACGAGACCCATCATGGTTACGCGATCATGCAGCGCTTCGCCCAGGAAACGGCCGGTCGCGAGGTGCTGCTGCCCGGCACGCTGTACAGCTCGATCGCGCGCATGCTCGATGACGGCCTGGTGGAGGAGGTGGATCCGCCTCCAGGGGAGGACAGCGATGCACGACGTCGCTTCTACCGGGCAACCGAGCGCGGCTTGAGCCTGGCGCGCGCCGAGGCGGAGCGCCTTGAGCGGCTGGTCGACATGGCGCGCAGGCAAGCGCTCCTGCCCGAGTCGTCACGATGAGCGTCGGCGGGTTCGAACGCGGCGGGTTTGAACGGTTGTTCGGCCTGGCTTTGCTCGCATTTCCCCGTCACCTGCGCGCACGTTTCGGCGAGGAGATGCGCTTCGCATTCCGCGCCATGCTCCGCGACCCGGTGCACCGCGCGTCCGCCGTGCCAGGCAACCGGCAAGCTCGACCTCGGCTCGCCTTACGCGCGCTCCTGGACGTGGTGAGCTGTGGCTTGCACGCACGCTGGCAGGCCATGCACGAACGCTCGCGCGGCGTCTTCCGCGGCGCGACGCCCCCGGCGCCACCCCTCGGTTCACGTTCGACACCCAAGAGGTCTACGACGCCCATGCGCGAGAAGCTGGCTTCCGAGATCCGCTATGCGCTTCGTTCGCTCCGCAACGCGCCAGCCTTCAGCGTGGCTGCGGTGGCCGTTCTGGCGCTGGGCATTGGCCTGAACAGCGCCATGTTCAGTGCCGTTCGCGCGGCGATTCTCGCACCTCCGCCCTATCCATCGCCGCAGGAGCTGGTCCTGCTCGACATGGAATTCACCTTTCCGAATCAGCCGGAGCCAGCGCTCGCCGGTTGGTCGTATCCCAAACACCAGGTGCTCCTCCAGCAGCCGGACCTCGTGGTCGACCCGGTGGCGGGCTTTACGCGTCGACCTCTGACGCTGGCGCGCAACGGCGATCGCGATGCCTTGCGAGTCGACGCGGAGGTGGTTTCGTCCTCGTACTTCGCCATGTTGGGCGCCCAACCAGTCGCTGGCCGGTTCTTCGCGCGTGAAGAACCAACAGACGGCGTCCCCCCACCGCAGCTCGTTGCTGTGCTCGGACACGACTTCTGGCAGCGCCACTTTGGTGGTGACCCGAATGTCGTTGGCCAAGATGTCCAGCTCAACGGTCAGCCCGTCGCCGTGGTCGGTGTCATGGGGCCAGATTTCCAGGGACTGTCAGGGCCCGCTGACCTCTGGCTGCCGCTCTCGTCCCTGCCCGTGCTGACCGAACCACGGCAGCTCGAGATGGCCCACGCGCATTGGTTCGACCTGGTCGGTCGCCTGCACCCGGAGGCCACGCTCGCGCAGCTCAATGCGCAGCTCGACACCATCGGTGCGGTGATCGACCGTGCCCATCCGGACGAATACTTCGACGAGCCGATCGGCGTAGGCGCGCGCAGCCTGGCCGTGGCGCGCCGAAGCCCCAACGCGGAACGGTCTCTGTGGGTCCTGTTGGCGGCTACGGGGCTCATCGTCCTGATCGCGTGTGGCAACCTGGCGGCATTGTTCGAATCACGGGCTGACGGGCACAAGCGTTCCATCTCGATCCGCGGCGCGTTGGGGGCTTCGCGCGCGACGATCGTTCGACACGTCATGTTCGAGGCCGGGCTGCTGGCGGTGGCGGGCGCGGCCGCGGGTGTGGTGATCGCCCGCTGGGGCATGGCCGGGCTCATGGCCGCGTGGCCCGAAACCTTCCGAGAAGGAAATGGCTATCTCGAGCTCACCCATCTCGATGGCCTCGAGCTCGGACTCTCGGGTCTGGTCTTTGCGTTCGTGCTGGCGGCAGTGATCAGTGTGCTCTTCGGGCTCGGGCCGGCGCTTCGTCTCTCCAGACTGGTGCGGGTGCCGCAGCGGGCCCTGCGTCTCGTGTCTGGCACGGCCGGCCGACGCGGAATCTGGAGCTCACGTGCGGCGCTTGTCTGCGGGCAGACCGCGCTGGCGGTGACCCTGGCCATTGGTTCCGGACTGATGATCAGCAGCTTGGCGCGGTTGGCCCGGGTCGAAGTCGGGGCCGAAACCAGCGGGCTGCTGGCGTTTCGCTACGAGTTGGGGCGCGATCATCCTTCGAACGATCAGCCCCACGTCGTCCACGCCGATCTGCTCGAGCGTTTCCGGAGCATTCCCGGCGTTCGTGGCGCGGCGATCGGGAGCGCGCCGCTGGCCGATCACGACAACACCACGCTCGTGAAGTCGACCAACGGTGAGCCGCCGGTGATCGACAACAGCCGACCGAGCATCGGTGTCCACTACGTCTCGGACGACTACTTCCGCGTGCTCGGGACGCCCCTTCTCGCCGGACGGAGCTTCCAGCCTGGTGACCACGCTGATGCGCCGCCCGTGGTGGTTCTGAACAGGCGTGCCGCGCAAGAGCTCTTCGGCACCGCGGACGCGGTGGGGAGGCTCATGGCGCTGAGTATGGGCCTGACCCGAGGCAACCGCTCCGCGGAAGTGGTCGGCGTGGTGGATGACGTTCTCTATGCCCATCCGGTCGAGGGCATCATGCTCGAAGCCTATGTCTCGGCCCGGCAGGCGGGGCCGAGATGGGCAACGGTCCTGATCAAGACCGATGGTGAGCCCCTGACACTGGTACCGGACATCCGCTCCGTGATGCGCCAAGCCCAGCCCGGGTTGCCGATCTATGGCGTGCGGACGGTCGAGCAAATCGGCAACGAGGCGATCGGCGATACCCGCGTGCTCACCTCGCTCTTGCTGGCCTTTTCCCTCTTGGCGTTGACACTGGCCGCGGTGGGGACCTACGGCGTGACCGCCTACTGGGTCGCTGGGCGGCGCCGTGAGCTGGGCGTGCGCATTGCGCTCGGCGCCCGCAACGGCCAGGTACAGTCGATGGTCATCGGATCGGGCTTGCGGGCGGTTGCCGTGGGGATCGCCCTCGGCACGTTCGTGGCCTGGGTTTCGACCCGCCTTTTGACCAGCCTGCTCTTCGAGGTCGATCAACACGACCCGCTCGCCTTTGCCGCGGGTGCGGCCGTGCTGCTCGCGGTCTCGATCCTCGCGAGCTACCTACCCGCTCGGCAGGCAGCTCGCCTCGATCCCGTGGCGGTGCTCGGCGCTGACTAGCGCGCGGCGGCCTAGCGGCTGGGCGTCAGCTTGATGCGGCCGTTGGTGGTCCGCAGGTCGATCCGCGGGCCGCCTCCCGCCATATCGAGCTCGAGAGAGTTGCGACCGGAAGCGCGCACTTGGCCGTCCAGCTCGTTGATCACCCGTCCATTGCCGGCGCGAGCAGCGATCGAAGCGCTCAGGTCGCTCGGCAGCGAGAGGCTGATCGAGCCGTTGGTCGTGGTCAGCCGCATGTCTTCGTCCAAGGAGTCGGCCAGCAGCTCGGCGGTGATCGAGCCGTTGGTGGTCCGGCCCTCGAAGTGCCCGCGAACTCCCATCGCCGTGACCGAGCCATTGGTGGTGATGACCTGCGTGTCGCCGCCGACCTCCTCGAGCTTGACGCTGCCATTGGTCGTGTTGATGTCTGCCGAGCGGACCAAGCCTTCGATGGAGACGTTGCCGTTGGTGGTCTCGGCCACGATCGCCGCTTCGCTGGGCACGCGAAGGGTGAAGTTGACGCTGATGTTGCCGCGCCGGCCGAAGCCATGGCGAGGGCGCTCGACGCGAATCTCCAGGCCGTTGCGGTCGTCGATGACGATTTCCGTCTCGGCAAGCAGCTCGCGCGCCGCGCTGCTCGTGCTGGCACGAGCTTCCTTCACCGCGACGATCTCGACCTCGTCACGGTTCCACGACTCGATCTCGATCGAGCCGTTGACGGTCTCGATGTCGATGCGTCCCCGTGGGTCGACGTTTAGGGTGCGCTCGAACTCTTCGCTTTCCTTGGCCTTGTTCTTGCCCCAGCCCCAGTCGGCGAAGGCGGTTCCGGCGGGAAGCACGAGCAGCAGGATGGCGAGTAGGCGAAAGGTACGCATGGAAGTCTCCTCCAGAGGTGGTCTCGACGCCGGCCCACGTGCCCACGGGCGGTGCTTCGCGGTCCGCGTTCTGACGATGAGACGCCGCGCGTTGGCGAAAGGTTGCAACAACCTCCGAAATGGCCACGGCCACGGGCTCGGCCTGCCGCGGAACCGGTTGCGCGGCTTCGTTTCTGACGTCGGTCGGACTATGATCGACAGCAGAAGGGGGTTCGGTGATGGCGACCGACATTCGAGGCCGGTGTGCCTTGGTGACTGGCGCGTCGAGCGGTTTGGGAGCAGATTTCGCGCGTGAGCTCGCGCTGCGGGGCGCTCGAACCGTGCTCGTGGCACGGCGCGAGAATGCCCAGCTCGCGCTGGATATCGTCACCCTGGCGCACACAACCAAGCTCTTTGCGCGCGACATGGCGGAGCGAGGTTGGGGACGCATTCTCCAGGTGGCCTCGATCGCGGCGTTCCAGGCGACGCCGACCTATGCCGTCTACGGTGCGGCGAAGAGCTTCGTGCTGCATTTCAGCGAAGCGGTGAACTTCGAGCTGCGTGCCTCGGGTGTCTCGGTGCCTGCGATCTCGCCTGGCATCACGGCGACGGAGTTTCTGGCCGTCTCGGGCCAGAAGCCGACCCTCTATCAGCGCCTGATGATGATGAAGAGTCCGGATGTCGCCCGAATCGGCATCAATGCCCTGCTCGCCCGCCGGGCGAGCGTCGTGCCTGGAATCGGCAACAGGCTCACAGCCTGGAGCATTCGCTGGATTCCCCGAACGATCGCGACCCGCGTCGCCTACCTGACGATGCGGGAACGCTGAGCCTGACAGGCTCTCGAACCTTTGAAACCGTTTAGGAGACTGAGATGCTCGATAGCAAGAAACGCCTTCTCTGCCTCGCGCCCCTGCTGCTCGCGATGCTGCTCCTCATAGCCGCGGCCGCTGCCACGGCCCAGGACGACTCGGATGCCTCTGCAACTGCGCAAGCGGCGCCCCAGGGACCGTGCTCGGGCGCCGAGCATCGCCACTTCGACTTCTGGCTCGGGACCTGGGACGTGCACAACAAGGCGCAGCCCAACCGGCCGCCGGCGCGCAATGTCATCACTTCGAAGCACGATGGCTGCATGGTGCACGAGGAGTACGTCGCAGGGCGCTACAACGGATCGAGCATCAACTCCTACAACAAAGCTACGAAGTCCTGGCACCAGACCTGGAGCGACAACCAAGGCACGGCGTTGTTCCTGAAGGGCGGCCTCGACGACAAGGGTCGCATGGTGCTCTCCTCGGATCCGAAGGAGAGCCCGGTCCAGCGCATCACCTGGACGCCGCTCAAGAACGGTGACGTCCGTCAGCATTGGCAGCAGTCCAGCGACGGTGGCAAGACCTGGACCGACGCGTTCGACGGGATCTACAAGAAAGCGAAGGACTAGCCCGGCGACTTCCCTGGGGCGCGCTACGATGCCTTCTTGGTCCGCGAGCAGGTCATGGTGATGGTCTCGCGGATCCAGGTCTCGCCTTCGTCCATCGAGGCGTCGGACTTCCACCGAAAGCGGTCGGCCTGGATGTCGTAGAAGCTGTACTGGACCAGGAGATCGGTGGGCTTGCCTTGGGGATCCAGGGCGCGCATGCCGGTCCGAAGCGAGATCCCGGTCTCGTCTGAATGGTGCTCGATCAGTGGCTTCGACCAGATTCCCCGCTGCGCGTCCAGCCAGACCGCATTCCACTTCTTCGCCGGCACGTTGTAGGCCCGGAAGGTGGTAGCGAGGTAGTTCTCGGCAAAGCCGCCTCGGAAATCGTCCTGGATGGCCCAGCCGTCCAGGGTGTAGCGCGCGCTCCACGATGCCTTGCCCTCGCTGAAGGTCTTCCAGTCCGGGTTCATGAATCGGACATCACACTGCCAATGGCCGATCAAGAAGCCGAACTCGTTGAGCTCCGCCGGGGCCTGTGGGTGAGGACGCCCGAGGTCGCTGGCTGTGGCGGGGGGCGTCGTCAGACCGGCGAACAGAACGAAGAGTAGGCCGCCGAACAGGCCGAAGCGTGGGTTGGAAGTCCTGTGCATGATTCCTCCTGAATGGTGTCTGTCGGGGATTGACTGCCGGCCAATGGCCCTTGCAGCCTCGATGGACAGGACCCTGTCGTGCAGGATAGGTGGGCGTACTGGGGGGCGGATGAAGATTGCCTGAGGACCGGATTGCGGCCGGCAAACCGGGCAATGTTGGCGGCTAGAGCCCTTTGCCGGAACCCTTGGAATGGGCAGCCGTAGAATGCTCCTGGGTGCTTCTGTGCGAACGACGCGATTCCATTTTCCCGGCGGTCAGCTCGACCCCTTGCGCAATCGACTCGAAGTCGACGGCCGTGGCGTACGGCTCGAGCCCAAGGTCGTCGACGTCATGGCTCACCTTCTCGAGCATGCTCAAGCCGTGGTCGCCAAGGCGGATCTCATGGCGGCGGTCTGGGCCGATACAGCGGTGTCAGACGACGCCTTGGTCGCCGCGATCTACGCGCTGCGCAAGGCCCTGGGCGACGACGCGCGCAAGCCAAGGTTCATCGAGACCATCCCGCGACGTGGCTACCGCTGGATGTTGCCCGTCGAGCGGGAGCCCACAGAGCGAGAGCCCGCTCAACGAGAAGCTGGCGCGTGCGGCACGGTCGGCGGTGAACCCTCCGACGGCGACGCGACACGAGTCATGCGCGCCCGGCCGGATTCGATCGGAACCGAGGTCGCTTCGTTCGAACGAAAGCCGGGATCCCGCCGGGCGCTGGCCGCGGGTATGTTGGCGGCGGCCTGTCTGCTGATGTTGGGCGGAGGTTTGCTGAGCACGCGGGGAGGGGCCACCCGATCGGCTTCCGCCCCGAACGTCCTGGTTTCCGATCGCGTGCCCGATGCGGCCGAAGCGCGGATGATCGAAGCGCAGATCGCGTACCGACAAGGGCGGTTTCTGCTCGATCGCCGTGCGTTCGGGCGTGCGATCGAGCATTTCGAGCGCGCGATTCGCCACGCCCCGGATCTTGCCGAAGCCCATGCCTCGCTGGCGCTGGCGCACACTCAGCTCGCCGAGTTCCGACCCGACGAACGTCTCGACCGTTACTATCGCGCACGCCAAGCTGCCGAGCATGCGCTCGCGCTCGATCCGGAGACTGCCCGCGCCCACCTCGCCCTCGGCCTGGTCTCGCTCCTCTTCGACTGGGACCTGGAAGCCGCTCGGCAGCGGATCGTGCATGCTGCGAATCTCGATCCGGAAGATGCGAGCACGCACCAGTTTTACGCCTGGTTGCTGTCGATCGAAGGGCATCACGAGCAGGCGGAAGACGCGGCCAAGCACGCCATCGCCCTCGATCCGACCTCACCGAGCCGCTACACCGACCTCGCCTTTCTGCTGGATGTCGCCGGTGACTCGACGCGTGCTCTGGCAGCGAGCGATCGCGCGCTCGCCCTCGATCCCAGCAATGCCGCGGTCCATACCGCGCGCGCCTACTCGCTCTATCTGCTGGGCCGGCATGACGAATCGATGCGCGATCACCTCGAAGCCCTTCGCCTGACAGGCATTCCAGGCCCTGTGGCCGAAGAGCTGCGCGCGGAGTTTGCGCAGGGTATTCACGGCTACTACCGGCGGTACCTCGACAAACTGCCGCCGGATGCCGCATTGGTTGGCGAAGCAGGCTTGTTGGTGGCCCTTGATCGTCCTCGCGAAGCCCTCGAGCGGCTGGAACGCGCAGTGGCGCGCCGAGACGCCCAGGCCCTGTGGCTCGCCCACCTGCCCGAGCTGGCTCCGTTGCGCGACGAGCCTCGGTTCCATCGCCTGATTTCGCGCCTGTACGCGTCCTGACCGAGAGACAGCTCGCCCCGGCATCGCGGTCGGCGGCTCGCTCGCGGGATGCGCCGTCCCGATCGTGGAACACCATAGGGACTCGTGTGAGACGGCGAATCAAGGGGCGGGCACGCGAACCGGGCACGAAGCTCTTGCCGTGTCGACACGCCGCGACTGGCAAGAAACTTGAATTCCATCGGGATGGAGGACACCCATGACCGATGTTGCTACGGATCTCCGTTTCGCGTTTCGCGCCTTGCGCGCGCGCCCGATGCTCAGCATGGTGGCCGTCCTATCGCTCGGACTGGCGATCGGCGCCGGCACCACGGTGTTCGGGTTGTTCGATGCGGTTTGGCTCCGACCGTTGGCGATTGCCGACCCCGAGGAGCTCGTGCACCTCCATTTCGGTTCAGAAGCCCAGCCCTACGGTAGCTGGACCTATACCGACTTCATCGACGCTGCCGAGCTGCGCCCGGACCTTTGGCGAGGGACGACCGCGAGTGGCGACTGGCAGTTCGATTTGGCCCGCGAGCAGGGCACGCAGCTCGTCGATGGTCAGCTGGTCTCCAGCAACTACTTTTCCCTGCTGGGCGCCGGGCTGGCCCTCGGCCGTTCGTTCACCCCGGGCGATCCCACGCGCCCGGTCGCAACACACGCCCAGGAAGTCGTGCTCGGCCACGACCTCTGGCAGCGTGCCTTTGGTGGTACGCCGGACGTTCTCGGGCAGACGGTGCGGCTGGCAGGGCAGCCCTTCACGATCGTCGGTGTCGCCGAGGCGGGCTTTCACGGCCTGCAGCTTGGCGACCCTGCCGAGATGTGGGTGCCGCTCGGCAACTATGGCCGTCTGGCCACGGGCTTCTTCGCTGCCTTCGACGCCGCACGCTATGACCCCTCGCGCAGCGGGCCGCGTTTCGGCCTGTGGAATGTCGTGGGTCGGCGAGCCGATGGCGTGACCCTGGCCGAATGCCAAGCCGCGATGGCTTGGGTCGCGGCGCGGCTCACGGCGATCGATGCGCCAAACGACCCCCGGCGCATCACGGCCGAGTCGGCTTCGGCAGCAGCGACCCCCGCGGGCAACCGAGCTAGCACGCGGCGCTTCTTGCTGCTTCTTGCTGCAGCCGTCGCTGCCATGCTCGGCATTGCCTGCTCGAATGTCGCTCACCTCCAACTCGTCCGGGCCACGGATCGGCGCGAGGAAATCGCAGTGCGGCTCGCTCTCGGCTGCCGGCGTGGCCGGCTGATTCGTCAGCTGCTGACCGAAAGCGCTCTGCTCGCTGGCTTTGGCAGCCTGGCGGGCCTGTTGCTGGCAGTGTGGGCGTTCGATCTGCTCGCGGCCTTCGAGCTGCCCGGCGGCATTCTTGTCGCCAGCCTCGGTCTGTCGTTCTCTCCGGGGCTGCTTGCGTTTGTTGCCGGTCTCGGCCTGCTGACCACGCTCTTTTTCGGCACGGTTCCAGCCTTGCAGGCGGCCGGGCGCCGGGGCAATGCGCGTCTCGTCGGCCGCGCCGCGACCGCGGGCAACCGGCGGCTCCAGAATTCCCTGATCGTCGTGCAAGTGGCTCTGTCGGTGCTGTTGTTGGTGGGGGCGGGGCTCCTGCTGCGCAGCGTGGCGCGGGCATTTGACTCGGATCTCGGCTTCGACGCCGCGGGCTTGAGCGGCTTGACGGTCGACCCGAGCATGGCGCGCTACGGTGCCCACGACGCAGTTGGCTTGCTCGATCGGCTTGCAGAGGACGTGGGCGCCCTTCCGGGCGTCACCGACGTTGCAATGACCACGACGCCCTTCGGTCGCCGCGGCACGACGATTCGGGGCCTGAAGGTCGAAGGGCGAGACATGGACCCGCAGCTTCACTATGGCAAGAGCTGGGTAGGTCGCGGATTCTTCGCCACGATGGGCATTCCCTTGCTCGCCGGCAGGCCGTTCGACGAGCGCGAGAAGGCGGCTACCATGCCGGCTGTAATCATCAATCAGACACTGGCCCGAACACTCTGGGGTGACGAGAATCCAATCGGCAAGCGCTTGGCGCTCGGCGGTGAGCGCAAAGCGGACTCTTGGGTCGAAGTGGTCGGCATGGTCGCGGACAGTCGCTACTGGAGCCTGCGCCAGGCGGACCAGGCGTATCTCTATTTGCCGCTCGAGCAGCATCCCGCGGCAGCGACCCGGGGAGCCTTGTCACTGTTGATCCGCAGCCCGGCGGAGAAGGTATCGCCGAACGCACTGCTGGCGGCGGTCACGGCGATTGATCCGGCGCTGCCCGTGGTGGGCGTGTGGACGATGCGCTCGCGGATCGCCTCGTTGATGATGCCGGAGCGGATGGGCAGCGTCGTGCTCGGTTTGTTCGCCAGCGCCGCACTGATCTTGGCTGCGATCGGAATGGCTGCAACAGTGGCGCACGCGGTGGTCCGCCAGCAGCGGGAAATTGGAGTGCGCATGGCGCTGGGAGCGCAGGTCCGCACGATCGTGGGTGGCTTCACCCGCCACCATGTGGCTGCCACGGTCGTGGGGCTCGTGATCGGGCTGGTGTGCGCAGCCTCCTTGGCGCATACCCTGCAAGCATTCCTGTATGAGATCGAGCCGTTGGATCTTGCCACCTACGGCGGGGTCGCGCTGTTGATGTTGGTCGTGGCGACCGTCGCCAGCGTGCTGCCAGCTCGTGCGGCCGCCCAGGTCGATCCGCTGATTGCCTTACGGCACGACTGAGCGACTCCGAGGGCGAGGGACGCCGCGCTCGCTGCCGTCTGTCGGCTGCTACCATCGACCGTCCATGATCGCTTTGGATGTCCTGGAAGCGCGCACCGCGAAATGATCGACGGCCCTGTTGGCTATCTTCTGCTGGCCGCGATCGGCCTGGTGGCTGGCGTGCTCAATGTCCTGGCCGGCGGCGGCTCGTTTCTCACCTTGCCCGCTTTGATCTTTCTCGGGCTACCGCCTGGGGTTGCCAACGGCACCAACCGGGTGGGGATCCTCACCCAGAACCTGGCTGCCGTCTGGCGATTCGATCGCGATGGCGTGCTCGATCGCCGCGCCCTCATGTGGGCCGCCCTGCCGGCAACGGCCGGCGCTCTCCTCGGCACGTGGGCCGCCCTGACGATCGGCGATCAGGCCTTTCAGCGGCTGCTTGCCTTGCTCATGGTCGTCTTCGCGGTCGTCAGCTTGTGGTCACCGAAGCCACGGCGGGCGGACGCTGCCCGCTCACCCGGGCGCTGGGCTGGCTTGGGGCTCGGCTTCCTGATCGTCGGCGTTTATGCGGGCTTCGTTCAGGCCGGTGTCGGTTTCCTGATCCTGGCAGTCACCACGGTCGTCGGCATCGACCTCGTGCGTGGCAATGCGATCAAGGTCCTCGCGATTCTCTGCGCCACGGTCTTGTCTCTCGCCATCTTTGCCTGGGAGGGACGGGTCGACTGGCAACTCGGGCTCACGCTGGCAGCGGGACAGACCGTGGGCGGCATTCTCGGTGCCCGCCTCACGGTTACCCGAGGGCAAGGATTCGTCCGCGCGGTCGTGTTGATCACGGTCGTGCTGTTCGCCATCAAGCTCTGGCTGGGAAGCTGACTGGACGATTCGCTCGCTTGCTTGGTCCCGTGCTCGATGACGAGGGCAAGGATGTGCGGGCCCCGCGTGGCGCGGATGTGGGTGGAGGACTCCCAGCTTCGGATCGTCGGTGGATGAAAGTACGTTGGCGATCAGCCATACTGTCGGTACGAAACCGAGACGCCTGCCGCGAGGCGGTCAGCATGCGCCCCAGCGAAGGATGGGCGGTGCGAGCCGCTTCTAACCGGTAGCAACCATTATGCGTTGCGGCCCTGGGCCGCGCGACGCTTCTTCGGGAGATGCAAATGACCGTTCCTCGACCGTCTCATCGCCGATCGGCTACACGGGTGGCACGAATCTTCATGACACGTGCGGTGATTGCACAGGCCGTCATGGGGGGCCTGGTGATCGCGGCCCTCGGCTCCTCGGCGGCGTTTGCCCGCCAAGGTGCGCCACCGCGAAGCTGGGAGGCCGCCCAGAGCATCATGCCGCTGGCAGCGGTCGAGCCGATGCGCCTGGCAGCCATCCAACCCTCCGCGTTGCGGGCCGAGGATGATGCCAAACCGCAGCCGGGCCCGCTGCGCTTCGCGCTTCCCGTGGCTGTCGACCTCACCCCTACGCGAGACGGGGAATGGGAAACACTGCCCGACGGCGGCAGGTTGTGGCGTGCGCGGGTGCACGTACCCGGGGCCACGGATTTGAACTTCGGCTTCACGACCTTCCGTGTACCCGCGGGGGCCACGCTGCATATCGTGAGCGAAGGGGAGCGCTACTTCGAAGGGCCCTATGGCGTGAACGACGTCAAGGAACACGGTGAGCTGTGGACCCCGCCGGTGCCGGGCGCCAGCGCGACCCTCGAGCTCTTCGTTCCCGCCGACGCGGCCTTCGAGCCCGCCGTGGCGCTCACGCAGGTGGGCGCGGGCTATCGGGAGCTCTTCATGCGCGAGCAGCCGAATCGGCCGTTCGCCAAGATGCGCGCGAGTTGCAACATCGACGTAGCCTGTGAGCAGGGAAACGCTTGGCGCGACCAGATTCGCGCCGTCGCCGGCTACTCCTTCGGTGGCTCGCTCTTTTGCACTGGAACGCTGATCGCCGATGTGCCGCAATCCCGGCGCCCCTTCTTTCTGACCGCCAATCACTGTGGGCTGAGTGCCGGCAACGTTTCCTCCCTGGTGGTCTTCTGGAACTTCGAGGCTGCGACCTGCGGCGGACAGGGAGGGGGCTCGCTGGCCGACAATCAGTCCGGCGCAACCTTCCGCGCCGCGCGGACCGACGTCGACATGGCGTTGGTCGAGCTCGATTCGCGCCCACCCGCGCGCTTCAACGCGTACTACGCGGGTTGGGACCGCTCCGGCAACACGCCGCAGGGCACGGTTGGTATCCACCACCCGAGTGGTGATCTCAAGTCGATCGCCGTCGACAACGATCCCCTGAGCATCGGCTCGAGCTGCATCGGAGGCAGTCCGTCGGACTCGCACTGGTACGTGAACGCCTGGGACGAAGGCACGACCGAGCCGGGCTCGTCCGGTTCAGGGCTCTTTCATCGCGCTTCGAAGCGCTTGGTCGGCTTCCTTTCCGGGGGCGTGGCGTCATGCTCCAACACCGGCGGATTCGATTGCTACGGTCGCTTCTCGGAAGCGTGGGACGGCCCGAGCTCTGGCCAGCGTCTGCGTGATTGGCTCGATCCGAACGGCAATGGCCCGCGCCGCATCGACGGCTTCGACGCCAGCGGTGGTACGACCAACCCGCCAGCGTGTCCTGAGACCCTGGGCAACGGCCGCTTCTGCACGGCTTGTGGGCCGTGTTCGGCCGGCCAGGGCGACTGCGACAACGACAGTGAGTGCGCACCGGGTCTGAGCTGCGTCGACAATGCTGGCGCGCAGTTCGGCTTTGCGCCCGGAGTCGACGTCTGCCTCGCGTCGACCAATCCGCCGCCTCCCCCGCCGCCACTGCCGCCTGGCTGCTCGGTTCCGGCGGGCAGCGGCCGTTTCTGCACGGAGTGCGGACCGTGCGGCAATGGTGAGGGCGATTGCGACAACGACAGCGAATGTGCGTCGGGCCTGAGCTGCGTGGACAATGTTGGTGCGCAATTCGGCTTTGCGCCCGGTGTCGACGTTTGCATGAGCAACGGCACCAACCCACCGCCTCCTCCGGGCTGCACGCTACCCACCGGCAACGGCCGTTTCTGCACCGAGTGCGGACCGTGCGGCAATGGTGAGGGCGACTGCGACAATGACGGCGAGTGTGCGGCGGGTCTGAGCTGTGTGGACAATGTGGGTGCGCAATTCGGCTTCGCGCCCGGTGTCGACGTCTGCATGGGCGAGGCGACTTGTACCGCCAACCCCGGGGTCGGCAATTTCTGCGACGTCTGCGGACCGTGCGGCAACGGTGAAGGCGACTGTGACCGCGACAGTGATTGCGCGGCCGGGCTCGTGTGCGTGGACAACATCGGCGCGCAATTCGGCTTCGCGCCGGGTGTCGACGTTTGCGTTCCGGGCTCCTGACGCCGAAAGCCCCGGTGGCGTGAACGCCGGGGCGCTATTGGCTGGTGGTCTGGGTGCTCTGGGTTCCCCAGGCGCGGCGAAGCGCGGCGAGGGCCTCTTCGTCACGCATCGAGAAGTCGGAGCGGCCGGCGTTCCCGGGCATCCACTTCCACCAGAAGATCCCCGCGACCAAGGGCTCGCGCTCGGTCACCTCGAACGACACATCGATCAGCTTGCGCCGCAACGCGCGGCTGGCGGCCGAATCCTCGACATCGTAGGACCAAGGTTCGCTGGCCGCTCTTCCTGAGCGGTTGTAGCCGATCTCCGTGAAGACGACCTGCTTGCCGTCATGGCGCTCGGAAAGGGCGCGTAGCTGATCCATCGGGCCTTTCCAGCCGGCAACCAGCTCGTCGACGGTCGGCGAAGCGGACTGGCTCAATGGAAAGTAGGCCTGTACGCCAATCAGGTCGAGAGCATCCCAGAAGGGCACGCGCTCGACGCCGTCCCAGTTGGGAGCGTAGGTGATCGTGCCGGAGTAGACCTCGCGCACCGCCGCGATCACCTCGCGCCACTCCTTTTCGCGATGCATGGTGGCCTCGAGCTCGACGCCCACCGCGAAGAGCGGCAGCTCGTGCCGTTGCGCGAAAGCAGCGTGGTCGACGATGAACCGCTTGTAGTCCGCAAAGAAGCGCTGCCACGCGCGCTCGTCATCACCGAATGCGATCTCGCCACGCCACTCGAAGCTTCCCCAATAGCCGAGGTGCGGCTTCCAGAACAGCGAGATACCGGCCGCCCGACTCATGGCGACCGCCCGGTCGAGGTAGCCCGTCTCCGCTGCCGGTTGAAAGCGCACCTCGCCGTCGCGTCTGATCCAGGCATAGGGATGGAGCGCGACCCAGTCGACGCCAAGCGGAGTCAAGGCGTCCAGGGTTGCACCCATCGCACTCGTCCCCCAGATCTTGCCGGCGCCTGGGCAGCTCACCGTCATGCCACGCATGAAAGGGTCACGCGTGACCGAGCCTTGCTCGGCAGACGCGGCGCTGGCGAGCTTGCCAGGGGGCGCGTCTTGCGCTTGGGCTTGCGACTGCAGCAGAGCAAGCGCCGAGGCGGCCGTGAGGAGGCAGGTCAGCGCGAGGCGCCAACGACGAGCACCGTGGCGCATTGGGCGCCACGGTAGGGGCCGCGGTGCGGCAGAGCTGCGGTTGATGTTTCTCATCGTTGCCTAGCTACGCGAGGGCGGGCCTCGGGGTTTGGCCTTACGCTAGGATCTTGACACGAGCGAATCATCAGAGCCCTTCGCGCGTAGCCTGCAAGAATGCTCGTGCCGGCCAGCTCTCGTTCCGGTCGGTTCGGTTCAGCACCGCGACGCGCCGTTGCTGCGCAGGACGTGTCGCGCTACCCGTCGAGGAGACGATTCGATGAGCAAGAGCACATCCCCTTGGGTCTACGTAGGCTGCGGCTGCGCGCTGCTGGCGGTCGGCATGGTCACGGCCATCGGGGCTTGCGGCATGATGGGTTGGCGCGAGATTCGAGATCTCGAGGCGACCATGAAGGATCCGGTCGTGCGTGAGCAGAAGGTTCTCGAGATGCTGGGTACCGACGCGCTTCCGGATGGGCTCTATGCCCAATTCTATCTGCGCATCCCCTTCTTGCTCGACGTCGCCATGGTTTCGGACATCGCATCCGACGCGGGCTTCGAGGAGGGGCATCGCCCATTCACCTTCGATCAGCAGATGGTCAGTGTGCTCGATGTGCGTGACCTCGGTGGCCATCGTGCGCAGTTTCGCAGCAATCTCGAAGACGAACGTTTGGCGACCGACGCCCTTGAAGACGTCGATGTCGACCTCGGCTTCCGCGCCCGTGAAGTTCTGGGACGCGGCGAGCTCGCGTTCGATGGCTGGACCTATGTCCACCAGCGCGTGCGCGGTCAATCGAGTGGTCCTGGTTCTCGCCGCGAAGGCGTGGGTGTGCTTGGCGAGATTCGCTGTGACGACGATGACGGGCGTCTCCGAATCCTGAGCTGGTTCCGAGCCGATGAAGCCTCTGAAGACAGCGCCAGCCCTGAGGAGGGCGCGAATCAACGGCTCGCCGAGCTCGGCTCGCCAGAGAACGAAGACGACATCCAGCGCTTGTTCCGCGCCTTTGCTCCGTGCACGAAGCACTGACTCCGTCGCGCGCTGGCATCAGTCGTCGCCGTAGGAGATCTCCATCCGGCTCGCTTTCCAGCCCGCGAGGGCGAGCACCAGGGCCGTGAAGATGAGGATTCCCGGGATCGCGACCCACACCGGCGTCGGGTCGGCAATGATCTCGAACGGGCCTTCGAGAATGGGAATCGGAAACAACGACGTCAAGTAGTGGACGACACTGATCTTCTTCAGGAACGTCGGAAGAAAGATGTTGATCGCTTCCCAGCCCCAGAAGACCGCGGCCGGAATGATCGGATTCTTGAATACCAGTCCCGTGAGCAGAAAAACAGCACCGTAGCCGGCGCAGCCGAGGGCGACGATGCCCAGGTAGGCCACGAGGTTCGACAGACCGGCGTCGCGGAAAAGGTACTGGCTCGCTTCTCCGAGGCCCCAGGGCATCAGCGTGATCCCGTACAACAAGGTCGTGCTGGCCAGGAAGGTCATGGTGATGGCGATCAGTGCCGAGACGTACTTGCCGACGACAAGGACCTCGCGGCGGATGGGCGTGAGCAAGTAGTAGTGCAGGCTCTTCTCCATGATCTCGGCGCGGAACAAGCTCATGAAGAGGAGCAGGGCCGAGAGATAGAGGGGAACGGCCAGGTAGGCAGGGAAGACGCCGGCAAAGAGAGCGGCAGCCGCATTGGGGCCTTGGAGCCCTTCCTTGGATCCCGGCCAGACTGCCCAGAAGAGGGCGAGCGGAACCGGTGCGAAAGCCAGAAAGTAGGTGAAGAACGCCCGCCTACCCAGCAAGTTTTTACCCAGCTCCATGCGCAGGATGCCGGTGAGCTGGCGAATGATCAGGCCGCCATCGAGCCCCCGATCAGCGGGCGTGGCGGCTGGGGTGGCAGCGGTGCTCATGAGCCCTCTCCTTCTGTGCCGATCAGATATTGGTACACGGCGCGCACGTCGGCATCCGCCACCGCGACGGTCTCGATCCGGATGTTGTGCTCCAATACCAGGTTGTTGAAGCGAAGGTAGAAGGCGTTTGCGTCCTTGGTTCGGACCAGCAGCCCACGGCGGTCGTCGTGCAAGGCAACCTCTACCGTGTTCTCGCTTTCGAACAGCTTCGAGGCGAGCAACGAGGGCTTGTCGCAGCGCACCAGCACCTGGATCGGCTGCTCTTCGATGTCCGTCCGGACGCCGCCGATCTCACCTTCGGCCACCACGTAGCCGCCCGTGAGCAAGACCACCTGGTCGGCGATCATGTCCACCTCGTGGAGGATGTGGCTGGAAATGATGACGTGGTGTCCTTCGGCGGCGAGATCCTGGAAGACAGCGATGATCTCCGCGCGGGCCATGGGGTCGAGGCCGTTCAGCGGTTCGTCGAGCACCAGCACCTTCGGCTTGTGACTGATTGCCTGCGCCAGCTTGACCCGCTGACGCATGCCCTTACTGTAGCCCGCGATCTTGCGCTTGGCGGCGTCTCTCAGGCTCACGCGATCCAGCGCTTCCCAGGCCAGCTGCTCGGCTTGCGCGTGGGTATAGCCGTGCACGCGGAGGTAGCCGTAGACGAATTTGTAACCGTTGATCCCAGCCGGGAAGCTATCCCATTGGGTGCAGTAGCCGACTTGGGGAAAGAGTCGGATCGGATCGCTCGTGGGTACGCCGAGCACCTCGATTCTCCCCTTACTCGGCCGGAGCAATCCGGTCATCAAGTTCATCATTGTGGTCTTGCCCGATCCGTTCGGGCCGACCAGGCCGATGATGCCGCTTTCGAGCACCAGGTCGACGCGGTTGACGCCGAGTACTTCGCCGTAGAACTTGGAGACGTTCTTGAAGGTCACTGTACCCGTCGGCGGCGTACTGCCGGACGGTGCTTGGCTCGTCGAGATGGCTTCCTCACGGGCCGTGGCGCCGGTGGACGGTGTGTCAGGCGGAAGGGTCGTGAATTCACTCATTAGCTCACCACCTGGTAGGCGCGAATCCGCCGGTTGAGCAAGAGCAGGCATACTCCCGCCATCACCGCCAGCGCAATGATGCAGGCGAAGAAGGGTGGGCCATCTGGAGGTGTCGTCCCGAGCATTTTCGCCGTTACGATCCGGACCAACTGCACCGCATTGAGAATGTGCCCCCAATCGGTGCGGAAGAAGGCATTGATCACCTGGGGTACTACCGTCCCGACCAGGAAGAACGCCAAGAGCATGAAGCCCGCGATGACTTTCCAGCGAACCCATGCCGAGAGCGACAGAGCGAGCAGGGCGAGTAGGGAGATCCACAGGAACGAGCCGACGAAGACCGCGAAGCCGATGCGAGCGTTCTCGAACATCCAGCCCCAGGTCGTCATGTTGCCGTTGAGCCCGAAGAGCAGGAGGCCGGCCACCCAGGTGATCGCAGAAGACAGGGTCAGCAGAATGACCAGTTTGCCGATCACATAATCAGCGCGCGAGATGGGCCGGCTGAGATAGAGAGGGAGGCCGTTGTTGGCGAGGTCGCGGGAAACCAAGCCTGGCCCAACGAACAGCGTCAGGAAGAACGCAAAAGAATATTGCCAGCGAAGGAAATTGGCAAAAAAGCCTTCGTCGATTGAATAGAACGATCCGATGTCCAGGCCGAGCTGGGAAAGCCGGTCGAGGGCATCTAGATTGTTTCGGATGTAGATCATGATGCCGAAGATCAGCGGCGGCAGCACGGTCAGGCCGAGGAAGAAAACGAGCCAGCGAGACTTGAAGACATCCTTGAAGGCATAGCGCGGCAGCACGAGAAATCGTGACCGCAAAGCTGTGGTCTCGCCCGTGTAGGGTTTGTAACGCCGATCATGCACGGCCATGGTTGGCTTCTCCCAGAGATTCGAGGTCCATGGCTTTCAGGAAGATGTCCTGCAGAGAATCTCGTTTGTAGTCGAGGTGACGGATCTGTACGTTCTGGCGGGCTGCGACCTCGTACAAGGAACGGATTTCGAGCTCGGGGGGCAGGATCATCTTGATGCGTCGCTTGCCCGCCCGTGCGCTTTCGCAGCCGAGGGCGGCAACTTCTCGCACATAGGCTTCGGCGTCACCAGCGATCTCGAGCTCCAGGAACTTCTTGTTCGCCTGTCGTTCCTCTTCGAGGTTGGCAAAACGAGCGATCTCGCCGCCTTTCAGGATCAACACCTGCTCGCAACACTCCTCGACATCTCGCAAAAGGTGCGAGGAGAGAATCACGTGTACCTTGCCGGCGTCGCGGATGTCTTTGATCAGTTGAATCATCCGCTCGCGCCCTGGCGGATCGAGTCCGTTCGTCGGCTCGTCGAGGAAGAGAATGCGCGGCCCGTGGACCAGAGCCTGGGCCAGCTTGGCCCGTTGTTTCATGCCGAGGGAGTAGCTCTCGAGGGGGCGATAGCGGGCTTCGCCGAGGCCGACATAGAAGAGCATTTCGTGGGCCCGCTCGAGTGCCTGCTCGGCGGGCAGGCCAGAGAGCTCTGCCATCATGCGAACGAAGCGTACGGCGGTCATGCCAGCGATGAAGCTGTCGCGCTCGGGCATGTAGCCGACCAGCGCCCGTGTCTCCTTGTCCTGCTTGCGGATGTCGCGCCCGAGAAGCTTGGCGGTACCCGCTGCCGGTGTGTAGAAGCCCAGCAAGGTATGGATGAGGGTCGTCTTGCCCGCGCCATTGGGGCCGAGCAGGCCGATCGCACGGCCCGAGAACGACCCGGTTAGATTCTTCAGCGCTTCGAGCTTTCCGAAGCGAACACTAAGGCCTTCCAGCTCGATGATCGATTCCATGATCCTCGTTCGTCCGACGGATGGTCGTAGGGTTGATGGCAGCAGAGCCGTCCCTCTCCACTACGCTTCGTATCGGTTGTTTGTTCCAGCTTACCAGCGTGCAATCAAGGGTTTCCAAAACGAATCGAGCCGCCAGTTCACAGCGACCTCGGTCGCGGCGTCCTGGCGGCCCCTCCTGCGCTCGCGTCCCGTCTCGGGGAGCGCGAACGACTCGCTTAGGAGAGCGCGAACGATTCGCTTAGGGGAGCGCGAGCGACTCGCTCAGGGGAGCGCGAGCGACTCGGTCAGATTCGTTTGAAGGCCCCCCGGCCCGAGCCAACCAAACAGACCGAGAAGAGCATTGCCCAACAGGCTCCGCTCGCTGCTGACCGCGGCGGCGATGCGATCGTCCTCACCGTAGGCGAAGGCCAGCATCGGCTTGGCGTCGAGTTGGATCGCCTCGAGCGCGGCCTGCTGCTGCTCCGTGAGCCCTGCTGGGGTCAAACGCTCGACGACCGACTCGAACAAGCTACCGATGTCCTGGTAGAAGAGCGCCGAGAAGTTCTCGTGCCGGTCGTGTGGCAAGAGCGCCGCGAACTGCTGTGAGCTGGTCACAGTGTAGCCCGAGTCGCGGAAGCGGATCGCCCGATCGAGCAAGGCGCGTCCAGGGGCGGCAATCATGTAGCCATCGACGAAGGTGTAGTGGATCTCGCCGATCACGACCGGGAGGGAGTAGAAGGTGCGACCTCCGACTTGTTCCTTGGTCAAGGCGATCGGATCCATGCCGGTCTCGGCCAGCCGTGCGTTGGTTTCCTCGACCGACCGCTCGACCACCCACTGGAAGCGGGCGGGGTCGTAGACTTCGGCGATCAGCTTCCAGCTCGGCACGGGCACCAACGGGCCGTCGAGGGCAAAGGCGATCTCGCCGCCCAGGACCGAAGCGACGTCCTCCTGAAGATCGAGACCGTAGTGGTCCCGGAACTGGGTCAAGACGCGCGCGAAGCCTTCGCTCGCCTCGTTGTCACCGGCGACTGCTGCTTCGATGTCTTGGAGCATCAGAGCCGGATCCTTGATCACCAAGGCCGTGAAGGCATGGGCGTCGGGAGAGATGAACTCCAAGGAGCCCATCGGGGCGGGCTCGGCCAGCCAAGAGGACACCCCGTGACGGCTGTCACTGAAGGTCAGCGCCATCTCATGATGGGTGTTCTCCGTCGTGCCCTTGCGTTCGACCGTGATGAACCGTGCGTTGTCGATACCGAACACCCTGAATGCGCGACGTCCCTGTTCCGTGCCGGAAGCCAGGCCGTGGCCGACCACGGTTTCGAGATCGAAGGCGGCCAGCACGCTTGCGCCCTGGCTATAGCGCTCGGTGATTTCCTGGTGGAACGGCGTGCCGACGAAGCTGCTCACCGCACCCTCGATCTGCGCCCGCGCGGCCCGCTGGACAGCGCCCAGCGAAGAGGAGGCGACCATCACCTCGTCATTCGTCCAGGCGTAGATCGCTGGCTGGTTGGTCGGTGACTCGAGATCGTCGTCGAGGAAGACGAGCGGCTCGATGCCGGTCACGAACTGATCGATCTGCCCTTCGACGAAGTCACGAAGGCCGGTTCCGGACAATACATCCGCGGCGACCAGGGGAACCGGGTTGGCGTCGCCCGTGCTCGAGACACCGACCGCGACCTCGTCGCCCAGGTAAGCGCCCAGCGCTTCGACCCGGGTGATGATCTCGTCGATGGCCGGCTGCAGCCGGTCCGGGCCGTGGTTGTCTTGCCACCAGGCGGCGAGCACCGGACTCTCGTCCAGCCGTGCGATCGCCGCGCGGTACGATTCGCTGATCGTCTCGGCCAGGTTCGGCAAGCCCGTATAGAAGACCGTGCCGGCGGGCATCAGGTCGAGCAGCTGGCTGGAGTACCGGAGCTCGGAAGCGCCGACCGCTTCGTGAATGGCCTTCTCGAGGGCCTGCAGCTCGCCCAGCATGGCCAGGTACTGGTCGATGTTGCGGCTCCAGGAAAGTTCCTGGCCAATCGGCATGGCCGCCAGATTCTGGGTGGTGGTCACCTGGTCGCCCGGCAACAGCACCTTTTCTTCGCCTGAGAAGTCGACCTTGACCTCGCCTTCGACCACGGCCACGCGGGAACCCTTGGTGCCGTGGTTGACCGAGAAGATCGTGCCGGTCACCGAGACCAGGCAATCATCCGTGGCCACGTAGAGCTTGCGGTCGCGCTGCTTGGCGGCTTGCACGATGACGCTACCGCGGTCGAGATGAATGGTCGTCCCTCGGCGGTTCTCCTCGATCGAGATTTCCGACCGTGCACGCAGCTCGACCTGGCTGCCGTCCGCGAGCGCCACGACGGCGCCGCCGCTGCGGCCGCTGCGAATGTGCTCGCCTTCCTGAACCGGCGCGCCGGCGTCGATCGGCAAGGAGCCGGCTGCGACCCGGAAAAGATCGCCGTCCACGGCCGTCACCGTGGCAGCCGGTCCGCTGCTGAATGGCATCGACTGCCAGATCAGCATGGCACCCGCGCCGAGACCGACGATCAACAACGCAGCCAGCGCCAAGCGGCCGCCGGCAAAGGAGCGCGTGCGAGGACGATCCTGGGTTTGTGGCGCGAGCTGCTCGCCCGCGCGGGCTGCCTTGAGGGCCCGACGACAGGGGACACACTCGCCCAGGTGGTCTTCGAGCAATGTCTTGCGCGCGGGCGGCAAGGAGCCCGAGAGGTGCGCGGGAATCAAGGTTTGGTAGTCGTCGCAGCCGCGGATTTCCGCGACGTCGGCGGCGGCCGCGACATCGGCGGCCTGCGGTGCCGAAATGCGATCCCACACGCGCTCGGCGGCGGCGGCGACTACGGCCGGATCCGGCTGAGCGGCGCGAATCTGCGCGATCGCGTCGTCAAGGGCGCGGTCGGTATGTTCGTGATCAAGCATCGCTGAGTCCTCCAACGCAGGCGGCCATCTCTTTCTTCACCCGGTTGCGTGCCCGGTGGACCATGACCCCGACGGCGGTTTGCGAGGTGTCGGTCATTCGGGCGATCTCGTGGTTGTCGAAGCCTTCGAGGAAGCGCAAGGAGAAGATCTCCGCGCTTTTCGGTGTCAAGTCGGTGAGCGCCTTGCGCAAGCAGCGGCGGATTTCACCCGCTCGCTCCAGACGGTCGGGGCCCGGCGCGTCGGTCGGCAGCTCGATCTCGTCGATCGGCAGCGACTTCTTGCGCGCCCGCGAGCGCATGAGGTCGAGGGAGGCGTTGACCGCGGCGCGGCGCAGGTAGCTTCCGGTCTTGGGTGCGACGTTGGGTCCTTCCCCGAGGCGAAGCAGCCGGAAGAAGACGGTCTGTACGACATCCTCTGCGTCTTGGGCCGTCCCCGTGATGCGGAAGGCCGTACCGAAGACCAGGCCGTGATGCTCCTTGAAGAGCGTTTCCAGCTCGCGCGACGGTGGGGCGTGGCTGGTGTCGGTGTCGATTGCGGCTGACACGCTCGGTTCCTCCTGTCTGCAACCGGCTGATGCCGGTGCCAAAGCGCTTGTCGTTGCGTGGATTGTGCTCACACAGATCCAAACGTCCGATCGCCCTGATTCTTACACCGGAGCCCATCGATTTCGTGAGGGCCGACCCAGCGAGTCCCACGGAGAAGGCGAGCCGTGGCCTCGGGGAGTGCCGGGCTAGAATGTCGGGGTGGGAAAAACACGTACTGGGCCGTCGTCCTGTCCCCGCGCGCTTGGGCTGTTCGTGGCTCTTCCGGTGCTTTGGTGGTTCGTCAGCCTGGCTGCGATCGTGCCATCTGTTGCCACGGCCGACGAGGTGCGGACGACATCCCCAGATCGTGGCTTGAGCTACACGGATCTGGTGACCGAAGGAAGACTGGCCACACCGTCCGGAACGGCTGCGCCAGGCCTGGTCGGCTGTGGCGATCAGACGTGGAATGCCTTGACGCTCGCCCACGGCGCCGCCGTCGGGGCGCGGGTTGCTCTCGAGCACGACCCGATGCTGGTCGTGGGGGGCTGCCGCGAGCGCGGGGCGCCGGATTTCTTGATGGTCCAGCTCGAGCCGCGCTTCGGACCGACCCGCCGCCTGCGGGTGCCGATCGGAAGCGGCTCCGGTCCCTTTCTCACCCGGGTCTACCTCGATGGGCTCGCCGGTTCGACGGCCGCGGTGCGGGTCGAGCCCCACTTCACGCCGGGCACGATCTACCTCGAAGACTTCTACGTCGCTCACGAGACCGTGCGCCCGGTGCGCCCGGCGCCACCGCCCGTGGGAATTCTGCTGATCTCGATCGACACCTTGCGCGCCGACGGCATCGAGGCGTTGGGCGGACCGTGGCCGACCCCTCATCTCGATCGGCTGGTCGCTGCCAGTGAGTCCTTCACGGACGCTTGGGCTGGGGCGAGCTGGACCAAGCCTTCCCACGCGACTTTGCTGACCGGGCAGCCGCCCCTCGTTCACGCTGCACAGGCCTACGAAGACGCCCTTCATCCCGCCGTACCCACCCTTGCTGAGCAGTTGTCGGAGGCCGGGTTCACAACCGCCGCGGTCGTGCAGGACGTGGTGCATCTCGATTCCCGCTTCGGCTTCCACCGCGGCTTCGACGACTATTGGGTCGAGGATTGGAGCACGGCGCAGATGGCGCGGCGGGCGGCGAGTTGGATCGGCGCGCACCGCGACCGCCCGTTCTTCTTCTTCCTCCACACCTTCGAAGCACACTCCGACTTTCGTCAGCTTCCGTACGAGGCGCCATCGGTGACCGCGCACTCCCTGAGTGAGCGCTTCGACGTGCCGGCCGGATACGGTTGCGAGGCCGAGCCTGGGGCGGCCGACGACGGAGGGGGCAGCGGTGGGCTCCATGGCGTCTGTGCCTCGGAGCGTCTCGACGCCATCCGGACCGGAGCAGTCTTGCCGCGGCTCGGTGAAGACCAAGTCCTGCGCTATCTCTACGGCGAGGGTGTTCGCCACGTCGATGACGAGCTCGGAAGGCTGTTCGAGGATCTGCGCCGTCTCGGTGTCTGGGACGAGCTGATGATCGTGGTGACCAGCGACCATGGCGAGCTGCTGCTGGAACGCGACCGGGCGGTGCTGCACGGCGTACACCGGCCCGCAGTGCTGCGTGTCCCCCTCATCATCAAATGGCCGGCCTCGCAAGGCGGCGCCCGGCGTGCCGGCCTGCGGCGAGACGAACCCGTATCAGCCATCGATGTCATGCCGACCATTCTGGCCGCCGCGGGCGTCGCCTCCGGTGGGGTGGCAGGTTCTTTGCCCGGGGGCAATCTTCGCGGCCGTCAGGATCCCGCACGGCCGCTCTTGGTCGGGAGCGCCGATCTGAGCGTGGTGTCCGGCGACCGGCTGCTCACGCGTCTGCAAGACGACAGCTTGCGGTTGATGATGCGCCAAGCGGGCCACTGGCAGGAGGTGCGAAACGCTGCAGCGGGTGCCGATCATCGTGCCGAGCTGACCCCGGTGCTCGATCGCCTGGTCGCCGAGAGTCTGCGCCTGCGCGCCGAGCTCGACCGCACCGGCACGGCCGCCAAACCGCCGTTGAGTGAGGAGGAGCGGGCCCGCCTGCGCGCCTTTGGCTACACGGACTTCTGAAGCACCCGGGCGTTGTCGGTTGCATTTCGCACCGGTCGCGTGTCTAACCGAGTGCTATGAACATGAGCCGTGCAGAACCCACTCCTTTAGCCGTGTCGAAACCCGACTCGAGCGCCAAGCGCCAGGCGGCCGGGGGCCGTCTGCAATGGCGTGCTGGTCAGGGCGACACGCCGTGCGCCGACAGGCCGCGCCCCGATCCTGTGCTCGAACGCGCGGAAGAGCGTGCGTTGCTGGATCGATTTGCCCGTGGTGAACGCTCCGCCGCCGATGCCATCGTCGAACGGACGTACCGCGCGGTCTTTGCTTCGTTGGTCCGCCTGACTGGCGGCAACCACGACCTTTCGGCGGATCTCACCCAGGAAACCTACCGCCGCGCTTGGCAGGCCCTGTCGGGCTTCGACCGCCGGGCGCGTCTGGGAACCTGGCTCTATCGCATCGCCTACAACGCCTTCCTGAACCACCTGCGACGGCCCGCTCGGGTTGTGCCGATCGACGACGAACGCCCTCCCGAGATGACCGATCCGTCGCCGGGGCAAGACAGCTCGTTGTCGCATCAAGAGGTGGCGGCGCGCCTGCGCCGTGCCGTCATTGGCCTTCCCGAGGAGCTTCGCTTCACCGTCACAGCCCGTTTCTGGGCGGAGCTTCCCGTGTCAGACATCGCCCGCCACGAGAACGTGACCGGCGCCGCCATTCGTAAACGACTCAACCGCGCCATGACCCTGCTCCGCGCTGATCTGGGGGAGGACGCAGCATGAAACCGCTCGACGATCGCCAGCTCGAACGTCTTCTCACCGCGCACGACGACCCACAGCCTCCAGCCGATCTGCTCGATCGCATCAAGGGGGAGATTCCGGCCGATTTCCGCGCCACCCGAAGTGATGATGGTGACCGTGCCGTCACACCTCACGTGCCACCCGCGCCGCCTGCCCGGTCATTGCGACGGTGGTTGCCCCTCGCTGCCACCGTGATCGTGGCCCTGGGCGCTGCCATGCTCGGCTGGCGCGTCCGCGACGATGTCGACCCGCTGGCCGGCAACATCATCGACGAAGCGGCTGTTGCTGGGCCGTCCGTCCCACGGCGCGAGCCCCCGCTGCCAGGCGAATCTGCAGCGGCTGATGCGGCCGCGGCGGTGGAGATCCCGGTGGCTGTGGCGACACCGGACGCGCCTGAGCCCGTCACCGAAGAATCGATGCCTGAGGTGGAGACGCTCGCGACCATCGACGAGCCGACCACGCCCACTGCGGCGCCGACGCCGCAAGCGGACGCGACATCGGGAGCCGCGCGCACGCAGGCCGGACCGCCGGCTCGATCCGTGCCCGGCAATCTTCGGGGCCAGGTCGTCGATGCCTCTGGTGTCCCGATTCCGGGCGTGACCATGGAGGTGGGAGAGGGCGCTGGCAAACGCGCGCTGACGACGGACGGCGAAGGGCGCTTCGAGGTCCAATCGCTACCGGCCGATCGGTACCGAGTGATCTCGAAGCTCGATGGTTTCTGGACGGTCGAGTACGCGGAGATTCCGGTGCACGCGGGGCGCGACACGTCCCTCGAGGTCACCATGTCGCCGATGATCACCGACACGATCACGGCCAGTTCGGAAGCCCCGGTGCTCGATCAGCGCGCCGCGCGGTCCAAGCGGTCCACTCCAGCAGGTGCGGCTCCAGTAGAAGCAAACCCAGCAGAAGCGGCTCCTGTCGAGGCGGCCACTGAAGAAGAGGCG
>CALFAM010000064.1 GCA_937948815.1 uncultured bacterium | reverse complement strand
CTTGGCGCTCTGAGCGCCAAGGTCGACACACAGCAAGCGGAACAACTGAGGATGGGTCGAAACCGATTCGAGGAGCAAGAGCCTAAAGGCCCTTCTGTGCTTCTCGTCGTCTAGCTCGTTCTGCTTCTATCTGCTGGAGGGTGCGGCCTTGAGGAGTTCGCGCTCCACTTCCTTGAAAATCTTCTTCGAGAGGCGCTGCTTTTTCGTCGCCTCCACGAGCAAGCTAAAGGCCGCATAAGCATCTTCGTGGGCTCTGAGCTTGTCGAATATCGGAAGCATCTCAGAAGTGATTGCTATGACCTGTTCCAGCCGGCCGTGCTTCCAGTGGAAAGATGCCCAATCGAGCGACAGCCTTGCTGATTCGAACACCCGACCACTCGCCACACAAAGATCGAATGCCTTTCGGTAGAGTTCCTGCGCGCTGGTTGCGTGCCCACCTTCATCGGCAATATTAGCCTCGATCCAGGCAATCTTGATTTGGGCCTCGGAGTCCTCTGCGAATCCGGGAGACGTCTTGGCCTCAGCTACTGCTTCCAGCGCATCTTCGAACCGCTCCAGTTTCAGATAGTTCCTGGCGAGAAGACTGATAGCGCTGGCCATGAAGGAAGGCTCTGGATCACGACGAATCATCGGCATTGCCGCTTCAAGGTCACTTGAGCTTTCCGAGATTCTGTTCTGCTGGCCGAAAAGAAGTGCGCGCTTGAGGAGCGCGCGGCCAACCATTTGATCGAAGCCGCCTCTCTCAAAACACTCGATAGCATCAGTGGCTGCGTCGACGGCCTCATCGTGTCGACGCTGATAAAGGTATAAGAACGACCGGGCAGAAAAGAGTTCTCCGTGGATGTACTCGTCCCCTGATGATCGGATCCGATCTTCAGCCTCCACAAAGCAATCTTCGGCTGCTCCGAAGTCGAGGGCTAGCCTGTGCGCATTGCCTACCCATACCCAAGCTCGCGCTTTGATATCCGTGTGGCAGCAGTGGACTAGAGGATGCTCGTCAGCAACCACGTGAAGAAGGTTTGCCGCGAGTACGCCTTGCTCTCGATTGCTCCGTCCGAGCTGAATGGACGCTGTCTTGACGACCTCAAACAATGCCTCTGTCTCGAACCGAGCTCCACCGCGAATCGCCGCACGTTGCTCGTCTTGGGGGAGATCTTTGATCTGTTCCCAGAGCGCTTCGGCGCGTGCCGTCTCGATCTCTTCGAGGGTCAGCAAGCGACGGTAGTCGGGGCCCGGGGGCGCGGGCAGGGGTACGGTGCGGAAGGGGGCGTCTGCCAGGGCGGGCTGTGATGTTTCGGTGGCTGCGGCCGTTGCCTGCACCAGGGCCGGGCGATCGAGCATCAGGCCGGTGGCTGGGTAGAGATTGAGCAGACGGCGGATCAAGCGATCGGCCTGGCTGGCTTCGAGCTCGCCATCGAGGGCCGCTTTCAGCGTGTCGACGCCGAGACGGGTTTCGGCCTTGGGAGCGGCGACGACGACCGCTTGCTGGTGTTCCGGGCGCTCCGCCGCCTTGCGCCGCTCACGGCGTCGAAAGGCGGTCGGACGGATGTCGGCCCAGCGGGTGAAGGCGCGACTGAATACTTGGATACTCGAGTAGCCGAGGAGGTTGGCGATCTGCCAGACCTTGAGCTCGGTATCGACCAGCAGGCGGCAGGCGGTCTCGAGGCGACACTTCTCGATGTACGCGTGCGGAGGCTTGCCGAGCTGGGAGTGGAACTGAATGGGGACCGAGTTATCGCGGACGCCACAGCGACGCTTGAGCTGATTGACGTCGAGACCCGGATCGAACAGGTGAACCTCGATATGTTCGAGAAGTGGGCGCAGCCGTCCGCTGACCCTTTCCTGATCGGACCGAATCCGGTCGAGAGTTTCGGCCGCAGCCCTCTCCAGGCTGCGTTGTGCGTGTTGAGCCAACATCGATCGCCCTCAAAAAAACAAACAAGCAGCGGTTGTCCGCCTTAGGCCGACCGACCAGATCTCCCGCGTGCCCCCTGCACCTTGGCCTTCGAGACAATTCCACTCACGCAGGTGCAACGCAAGTGGAAGGCCGACCGTAGCTACGAATATACCCGATCGACGGCCCGAGATCGACGAAGCTGGCGTTTGTCTGGCGAAATGCGCCTAATTTTTTCAATGTCGTGACGGCGATTTGTTGCCAAGTGCGTCAACCGACTTCACAAATCGGACGATTCACTACGCTCGATCGGCACAACGCGGGCATAGGAGACCGAGGGTCCGACCGGCAGGCGTCGAGTGGACGGCAAGGGCAACGCAGCACCGTCTCGGTCGCGAACTTCCAGCACTTTCGTGGGCAGATCGACTTCCTGACCTTCGGCCATCGACCACGCCGCGATCAGCTCGTCTCCACTGGGTAGGGCGAAGCGATACTGGTAGATGCCCGGTGCCGCAGACAATGGCCCCAGAAACGTTGCGCCCCGCAGCAGGCGTCCGAGGGTGGCCAGCGCGTAGTAGCTCGGTCGGCGGCGGAAGCTGGCAGCTTCCTTTCCCGAAGAACCTTCGTTCCGTGGATCGATCAGGCCGTAGCCCGCAGCCACCGCTTGCCACCAGAACACGCGTTCGGTGAGACCGGATCCGAGCGCCAGTAAGTAGAAGCGCGCCAGATAGTTGGCTTGAGCCTCTTCGTCCACCGACACCGAGCGCCCGGCCGGGGAATGGGGCCCTTCCCAGAGCGGCCAGTTCACCTCGGTGATCCACGAAGACGGCCCGCAATGGCGCGCGGTCTCCGCGATCGCCCGGCAAAGCGCGACCTTGCCAATGGTGTCGAAGCCGATCTGGGTGTTCTCGGGCGCGCCCCGTCGGTCGACATAGAGAAGACTCGCGAGCCCGTCGAAGCGGACGGGACTGCGCGGTGTGTTGACCAAGATCGCGGTGGCGTGCAACTCGAAGTCGATCACCGCCGGTCCGAGGACCTGTACATCGCTGCGCGCGCGCCGGAGCGCCTCGGCCGCCGTGGACGCCAGATCGAGGTACTCGCTGCTGCGCCAGATCCCCCACTTGCTTCGATTGACCGCCTGGCCGACCTGAAAATGCCGACCGTAGGGTGTGAAACGGTCGGCTAGCTCGTTGACTTTGTCTCGCCAGCGGGCGCGGTCGGTCACCAGGGCCCGATTCTGCGGAAGGGCGAACGAGACCTCGTATCCGGCTGCAAACAGGGCTTGTGCCAGGCTTTCTTCGTCGCGGTGATCGTCTTGCCAAGGCTCGAGCCGCAGCAGGACGTGCTCGACACCGAGATCGGCGACCGCGGCGAGCAGGGCCTCGGGGTCAGCGGGGTGCGGCCGCACGCATACGCCAACCCCTGGCCAGGCGAAGGGTTGCTGGTTGCGGGTCGCCATCAACTGGCGGTACCGGCGGAGGACTCGCGGCGCGGCCCCGAGGAAGGTCGCTGCCGACCGCGCGTGGCTGCCGCTGTCGGCAAGACGAACGGTCAGCTTCTCCCAGCGGCTCGCATGCTGATGCGGCTGGTCCGAAAGTGGGTCCCAGACGCTCTTGTCCCGCGCCCCCACCCCTTCGGGCGCGTCCGGAATGTGCGCGTGTGCAGTGCGCGGCTTGAGGCCCTGTAGGCCCTTGCCGAAACCGCGCACCCAACGCTTGCTCGCCAGCTTGGCGCGGAAGCCGTGGTGGAACAGCAAGTACAGCCCCATGCGGATCGGCCCAGCTGATCGATTGGTCGCGGCATTCCAATAGGCGTTCAAGAATCGACGCTGATCTTTGGGTCGATGGACCGTGAGGCGACACAAATCCCGGGCGCGTGCGAACACTCCGAGCCGTTGCCGCATGCGGCAGCGGTTGAGGTCGATGATGTGAAGCGTCGGTGGATTCTCCCGGCTCCGCGCGACGCCGGGCGGCCAGACCAGCAAGACGTTGCCGATCGAGAGGTCGCGGTGAAAGAAGCCTGCGCCATGCATGCGCGCCAGCGTCACGCCGAGGTCGACGAGGAAGCGATCCGGGTCGATCTCGGGAAACTTCGTGTCAGCCGTACCTGCATTCAGCGCCCGAAAGAGGTAGCGACTTTCCAGCGCCCCATCGAGCATTTTGGTCACGAAGAATCCGGGCCCTCGAGGGTCGCGCGATTCGACGATCGCCACCGCGGGTGCCGTGGCCACGCCCGCGGCTTCGAAGGCACGGGCGATGGTCCAGCTGCGCCGAGCCTTCGTTCCGCCGAGCCGGCGCCGCAAGCTGTTCTTGAGCCCCTTGTTGCGAAACTGCTTGACCACCACCTCGACCGGCTCGCCGATGCTCGGCACCAGCGTCGCGCGAAAGAGATAGTTGCGACCCCAGTGAATGGTCTCACCGGCGTTCGAAGGATCGAGCAGGGCGCTCAGCGTGTCATCGATACGCTCCGGCATGCAGTCGACGACGATCTCGCCGTGCCGATCAGCAAGCTCGAAGCTACGTACCGGCGCGGGCACCGGCCGGGCATCCAGGCGCTGACCGTCGCTCATGACGTGGGCGACTCGTCTCGCGGTGGTATCTGGCTGCGGGTCGGTGCGCCGGGCTCTGGGTTCGGCGTCGTTGCCGGCAGTGGACGACCCGCGGGCTCGAGAATCTCGTACTGGTCGAGACGACGATGCGGATCCGCGACCAAGAGGACGGTCGCACCAAGCGCTGCTTCCACCTCCTCGAGCACCAGCCGATCTCCTCGCTCCAACCGCGCACCAACGTCCGGATGCAGGCGAACCGTCAATTCCTGGCCAGGGCGGCGCAACGCGCTCTCGAGCAAGTCGCGCCGAAGATCGAGGCATACGGTAGGCGCCGAGCGGACCCGTCCGGTGCCCCGGCAGTGGGGGCACGAATCGGTGAGCTGCCTTTCCAGGCTCGGACGGCTGCGCTTGCGGGTAAGCTGGACGAGCCCGAAGTCGGAGATGCCGAGGAGCTTGGTCCGCGCCCGATCCTTGGCCAGAGCGGCGGTCAGCTCGGCGAGAACGTTGGCTCGGTTCTCGGGGCTTTCCATATCGATCAGATCGAGCACGATGATGCCGCCGAGGTTGCGCAAGCGAATCTGCCGCGCGATCTCGACAACCGCCTCGAGATTGGTCGCCAGCACCGTCTCTTCGAGGGTCGTTCGGCCGACGAATCGACTGGTGTTCACGTCGATGGCGACCAGGGCCTCGGTCTGGTTGATCACGATCGAGCCACCGCTCTTCAGCCACACGCGCTCTTTGAGCGCATCGTCCATCGCACGGTCGATGCCGAAGCGGGCGAAGAGCCCGGCTGCATAGTCATCGAGCAGGATTCGGTCGGCTAGACGTGGTTCCATATCTTCGACGAAACGCTTGATGCGCTCGTGGGTGACCGTCCCGTCGACGCGCACCACATCGATCGATGCATCCAGCACATCGCGCACCACGCGTTCGGCCAGGTCGAGATCGCGATGCACCAGGCTCGCGGGCTTGGCCGCACGAATCCGCTCTTGAATGCGGCGCCAGCGGCTGGTCAGAAAGGCGAGATCTGCCTCCAGCTCCTCGCGGTTGCGCCCCTCGCCCGCCGTGCGCACGATCAGGCCCGCGCCCTCTGGCCGAAGATCTTCGGCCAGGGAGCGCAGACGCTCGCGCTCCTCGGGCTCCTCGATGCGCCGCGAGACTCCCGCCTGCTGATGGCTCTTGGGTAGCAAGACCAGGTAGCGCCCGGGGAGCGTCAGCTCGGTGGTGACCCGCGCACCCTTTTCCCGCAGCGGATCCTTGAGCACCTGCAGCACCAGCTCTTGCCCGGGGGCCAGAAGCTCCCCGATCGTCGGCGCTCGCTCGCGCACCAGATCGTCATAGCTGGTCTGCGGATCCATGACCTCGCCGACGAAGAGGAAGGCATTGCGCTCGAGACCGACATCGATAAACGCGGCCTGCATCCCGGGCAGCACCCGGCTGACCTTGCCCTTGTAGATGTTGCCGACGATCGTCCGCTTCTCCTCGCGCTCGAGGTAGATCTCCGCCGGACGATCATCCTCGAGGATGGCGACCCGCGACTGGTGTTGATCGCACTCGATCAACATGACGCGGTTCGCGGGCTTGGCTCGTTCGTTCGTCGGTGCGGTCATCGGTTCCGGGCCACGCGTGTGCGAAGTTGGAGGACCATGCTCAGCGGTTGACGTAACGCCGATAGTCGACGTTCAGGACGAGTCCTGTAATCAAGAAATTCACCAGCATGAACGATCCGCCGTAGGACAAGAATGGCAGCGGGATTCCCGTCATCGGCAATAGTCCTACGACCATGGCCGTGTTGTACAGCACATGAAACGAGAACAGGCCCAGAAGTCCCGCGAGCAGAAGAATACCGGCCCGATCACGACTGCGCGCGGCGACCTGGGCCGTCGAGGTCAGAAAGACCCCATACAGACCAAGCACGCCGAGGACTCCCAGGAAGCCCCACTCCTCTGCCAGAACGGCGACCACGAAGTCCGTGTGGCGGGCCGGCAGGAAACGTAGCTGGCTCTGCGTGCCCTGGCCGTAGCCACGACCGACCCACTGGCCCGAGCCCACCGCGATCTTCGACTGGCGAACCTGGTAGCCGGCGCCGAGCGGATCCTTGTCGGGCTTCAGAAAGCTGACGATCCTTTGCACCTGGTGGCTGCGCGCCCCCGTGGCCCAGTAGCCGACCGCGAAGATCGAGACCACCAACAGGCCGATCAGGATGTGCTTGAGTCGCAGGCCGCCGACCAGGAGCATGGCGGCGACCATGGGACCGAACATGGCGGCGCTGCCCAAATCGTTCTGGAGCACGACCAGCCCGACCGGGATTGCCGTGATGATGCCGGCGACCACCAGGTGGCCAAAATCGAGGTGCGGCCGGCGAACGCGCGTCAAGTAGCGCGCCAGCATCAGGATCGTGGCGAGCTTGGCGATCTCCGAGGGCTGGCCGCCGAGGGAGCCGATGCCGAACCAGCTCCGCGCGCCGCCGATCTCGCGCGCGATGAGCAGGACCGCCACCAGCAGCGCGATCGAGCCGGCGTAGAAGATGGGCGCCAGGTCGAGCAGCGCGTGGTAGTCGATGGCGACGACGATCAGCAGCGCGATCAGCCCGACACCGATCCACAGCGCCTGCCGCGGCAAGTAGTCGGTTCCGGTCTCCGAGCTCGCGCTCGATACGGTCGCGAGGCCGATCACGGCGAGGGCCAAGGCCGCGAGAAGCGGTCCCCAGTGGATGTTGCCCAGACGTCGCAACGAAGAAGCGTCCTAGCCGCCCACGGCCGGGGCTTGGGGGGCGTCTTGGTTTTGGCGCGCGAGGTACGTCTCGTACATCGCGCGGGCAAGTGGGGCCGCGGCGCGGGAGCCCGTGCCGCCGTGCTCGACGAAGACGACCACCACCAGCCGAGGCGAGTCGAAGGGCGCAAACGACGCGAACCAGGCATGGTCACGCTGGTCGGGCGCCAATTTCTCGTTCGAGGTCCAGGTCGCCTGGCGAACGACTTGTGCGGTGCCTGTCTTGCCTGCGATCTCGAAGTCGGCAATGCGGGCGCGGCCGCCGGTTCCGTTGGGTTCGTTCACCACGGCCCACAAGGCCTCGCGGACCATCGCCAGAGTGCTATCGCGCAGGGCAGGCTCGGGGCGCTCGCGAACCGCGGGCTCGTCGGTACGCACCAGCCGCGGGGTGATGAGGTCTCCGCCATTGACCAAGGCTGCCATCAAGCGGGCCATCTGGAGCGGCGTCAGCAGGATGGGCCCCTGCCCTGTCGCGACCGAAATGGTCTCGCCGGGATACCAAGGCGTGCCGCGTGCTTCGAGGCTCCAGCGGCTGTCGGGAACCACGCCAGCCTGCTCGGAGTCGAGCTCGAGGCCGGTAACGCGACCAAGCCCGAAGCGGCGTGCATAGCGCGCGATCAGCTCGATATCCAACCGCTGGCCCAGCTGGTGAAAGTAGACGTTGCACGAGTGCTTGATCGCGCCGCGCAGGTCGAGACGACCGTGACCGGCCGCGTTCCCGCAACGGTAACGGTGGTTGTAGATGACCGAGTAGCCACGACAGTAGACCGTCTCGTTCGGATCCAGGCCGGATTCGATGGCCGCCACCGCCATGACGATCTTGAACACCGACGCGGGTGGATAGCGGTTCTGCTGGGACCGGTTCTGCAGCGGGTTCTGCGGATGATCGAGCAATGCGCGCCAGGTTTCTGGGTCCAGGCGCCCGACGAATCGATTCGGGTCGAAGGACGGTGCCGAGGCCATGGCCAGGATTTCGCCATTCCACGGGTCCATCGCGACGATGGCGCCCACCTTGTCTTCGAGCAGCTCCGCAGCGGTCTGCTGCAGGTCGAGATCGAGCGCCAGGGTCAAGGCTTCGCCAGGACGGGCAGGATGATGGTCGAACTCTTCGATGAAACGCCCGTGGCTGTCGACGACGGCCACGCGGGCGCCGTCTTCGCCGCGCAAGCGGTGATCGAAGATCTTCTCGATTCCCTTCTTGCCGATCAGATCCCCGGGTTGATAGCTCTGCGGCTCGCGGTTGAGGTCAGCCTGGCTCACCTCGCCGAGGTAGCCGAGCAGGTGGGCCGTCTGGTGAGCCTGACGGTACAGCCGCCGGTGCGCGATCTCGACCCCGATCTCCGGGTGCTCCAACTGCTCGACGCCCGCGCGGGCGACCGTCGTGAGGTCGAGGTCTTGGGCAATGATCACCGGCGCGAAGCCCGGGCCGCTGCGGCGCGCCGCAAACCGACGCTCGAGCTCTTCGGCCGGAACGCCGAGCAGGGTCGACGCAAAGGCAAACGTGGCGTCGAGGTCACGCGCCAAGCCCCGGTCGATCGACAGGGCGTAGTTGGGAATGTTCTCCGCCAACGGCCGACCATTGCGGTCGTAGATCCAGCCCCGTGGCGCTTCGATGGTCAGCTTCCGCAGGCGGTTGTTGTCGGCCAGCTGCCGATAGTGAGCCCCCTCCGCCACCTGCACGCGCCAGTAGCCGAGCGAGATCAGCATCAGCGCGCCGATCGACAGGCCGGTCAATCGTGTCAGGCGACGAACGAGCAGTGTGCGGTGAAAGCGGTCTTCTCGAATGACATTCATGCTGTGGTTCGCCTTCTCGACTCGGCTCTAGTTCTCGGTACTCTTTTCCCGAATGGGCTTGCTCGCCCCACGACTCACGGCTACCGACTCGTACCCAGGGTCGGCTTGCGGCGATGCTCTCGGCGCCGCCGTTTGGCCCGACGCGCCAGCCCCCCACCGACCGCGATCGTCATGGCACCCAGCACGCCTGTGGTCACCATCTTGGCCGCTACAGACCACCACGGCATGATCTCGACACCGTCGAGCAGGAGGAATCGTACGGCTGCCAGCAGCGCTTGTTGGAGCAGCGCGAGAAGCGAGAAGAACAGCCCGAGGCGCCAAGATCGGAGCAGGACCAGATGCTGTCGCGAGCGTGAGCACACATAGGCTGTCACCGTGTCGACAAGACCGAGTTGCCCATAGACGCCTCCGGTCAACGCATCGTGAACCAGGCCTGCGACCGAGGCTCCCACGATGTCCCAGCCGCGGGGGGATTCCAGGCTATGGTACAGGATGAGGACCAGGATCGGATCGACCAACAGCGGCACGATCGGCGACAAACGAACGCCTGCGATGTGCACCAGGGCGACGGCGGCGAGCGCGAGTAGATACCTAACGAGTCGCATCCGGCTGCCCTTCGATGATGGCTTCCGGCACTGGCTGGCCGGTGAGCACGTAGACGTCTTCGAGCAAGCCGAAGTCAACCTCGGGACGCAACTCGATGCGCAGGAAGAGACCTGGCGCTGGCGTGACGGACGTCACGATTCCGATCGGAATCCCGCGCGGATACACACCGTCGATGCCAGCCGCGACCACCCGATCACCGACACGAACATCCGCGCGGTGCGGCAAGAGTGTCAGCTCGAGACCGCCATCGCCGCCGCGCACCAGCCCCTTGCGCCGTGTTCGCTCGATCATCGCGCTTACGGAGGAAGCACGGTCCGTGACCAGCTGCACCTTGCCGTAGCGCCCTCCGGTGGCGATGATCCGACCGACCAGACCACGTGACGAACGAACCACCTGGTTGCGCTGGGGGTGCGCATCGCCCCCATCGAGCACCAGCGTCCGCAAGCCAGCCGTGAGATCGAGGTAGACCACGTCGGCCACGAAGAACGAGGTCTGTCCTCGCGCTGCGCGCGCTCGGGCGACCGGACCCGGCTCGGCGGCATCCGCGGTCGCTCGGGCACGTCGCAGCTCTTCTTCGATGCTCATCAAGCGCATCAGCTCACGCCGTGTCTCGCCGAGCTCGTCGCGAAGGGACGTATTCTCCGTTCGCAGGGTGCCGTTGGTGCGAAACGCTTCGCGGACGCCGTCTCCCACCGATGCCAGCGACGCCACGGCGCTTCCGAGAGGCGCCACGGCCCGCAGCATCCACGCTTCCAAACGGCTGCCGCGGGCCGGCTCGTGGCCGGTCATGATCAGGAGCTGAACGAGGACCAGAAGAACAAAGAGGCCGTGGTGCCAGCGATCGCGCAAGGCGGGCTACCGGATCGAAACTTTGCGCAGCAGATCGATATCCTCGAGCAGCTTTCCCGTGCCCAGAACCACTGAGCACAGCGGATCGTCGGCAAGCACCACGGGCAGACCGGTCTCTTCGCGCAACCGCTCGTCCAAGGCGCGAATGAGCGCCCCGCCGCCGGAGAGCACGATGCCCTTGTCCATGATGTCGGCCGAAAGCTCGGGCGGCGTGCGCTCGAGCGCCATGCGCACGGCGTCGACGATGGCGGCGATCTGCTCGGCAAGAGCTTCGCGGACCTCGGAGTCGGTGATCGCCAGCGTCTTCGGTACCCCTTCGACCAGGTCTCGTCCCTTGATCTCGATCGACAGCGGCTCCTTGAGTGGATAGGCCGAGCCAAGCTCGATCTTGATCTGCTCCGCGGTCCGCTCCCCGATCAGGAGGTTGTAGCGTCGCTTGAGGAAGTTGATGATCGCCTCGTCCAGCTCGTTGCCGGCGATGTTCAACGAACGGCTGTAGACCGCACCCGCCAGGGAGATCACGGCCACGTCGCTGGTGCCGCCGCCGATGTCGACGATCATGTTGCCAGAGGGCTCGGTAATCGGAAGGCCCGCACCGATCGCCGCCATCATGGCCTGCTCGACCAGATAGACCTCGGACGCGCCTGCTTGTTCGGCGGAATCGCGCACCGCGCGCTTTTCGACTGGCGTGATCTCGGACGGTACACCGATGACGATGCGCGGCCGTACCCACCGCCGGCCACCGTGGGCCTTGGCGATGAAGTACTTGAGCATCTGCTCCGTGATGTCGAAGTCGGCGATCACACCGTCCTTCATCGGTCGCACGGACTCGATATTCCCCGGCGTGCGGCCGAGCATCTGCTTGGCCTCGTTGCCGACAGCTTCGATTTTGTTGGTGAGCTTGTTGATCACCACCACCGACGGCTCGCGGACCACGATGCCGCCGTTGCGGGTAAAGACCAAGGTATTGGCGGTTCCCAGATCGATCGCCAGATCATCCGAGAAGTAGCGCAGGATGGCAGGAAAAGGCATAGGTTCTCAGTACTCTCCTCGCGAAGAAATCGTGGCTCAGAAAACGTCGATGTGGACCCGGCCGCGGTGACGGCTCACGTTGCCGGCGGCGTCGGTGGCAACGACGACCACCGCCACCCAGCCGTCTTGGGTCATCTGGACTGCTTTGTTGAAGGTGCCGTTGGCCGCCACCACAGCAGGCTCACCATTGACCGTAATGCTGGCGCCGCCTTCCGTGCGGCCGCGAACGATCACCAATGTGCCGAAGGGCTGCATGTCGCGGACTTCGAGCGGCGGCGGCTCACGGTCGACGGCCAGTCCAGCGGACTGCAAAGCCGCGACGCGAAATGCGCGTGGCTCGCTCCAGGGCCCCGGGTCGCCCGATGCGCTGAGCGCCGCGACCTGCCAGTAGAAACTTCCCTCGCGCCGCAACCCGAGGGTTGCGCGCGTCTTGCGCCGCTGCCGGTCTTCCACCACCGTCGAACCGAACAGACGGCTGGTCGAAACCTGCAGCCAATAACGTGAGGCCCCCGAAACGGGTTGCCAGGCGAGGGCCACCCGGTCGCGACTGTCGAGATCGATCTCGTCGTCGTCGACAGGGCTGCCGAGCACGGGCCTGCCGGGCACACTCCGCGTCGGCCCCAGCCGCTGGCCCACCTGCTCCACCTGCTGAAGCCGCTGGAGCGTCTTGCGATCACCGTTCTCGGTCGTCACCTCGACGCGACCGTCGAAGGCGGCGATGCGAGAGCGCTCCCGCTCGCGATCGTAGCTGACAGAGGCTTCGGACTGGCTCTGCACCTCGGCGCGCGATCCGGGCGTCGACACCGTATTCGCCTGCTGGGCAGTGGTCAGCTCCACCCAGCCGAAGTAGACGTTGGTGGCCTCTTGCTGCGCGGGTCGCGAGCTGCCGCCGGTGAGGCCGCCGAGATGAATCATCGTGTCCGGGCGCAGGAGATAGGTAGTGTTGTCGGCGAACACGAGCTCCGCCGCGCCGTCGCTACCCGTCTTGACCCAGTCGCCGCCATCGAGGCGCCCTTGCTCTTGCGCACGCTTCCAGGCACCCCGCTCGCCGCGACGATACTCGACACTGCCACGAACCGCGAGGAAGCGAATGCCGCCGCGCAGATCGCCGTCAATGTCGAGAATCGCCTTGAAGGACGACAGGCTTTGACGACCGTTGTCATAGGCAGCCTGGTACGAGCCGTTGATCATGGCGGATCGGGCGGTTTCCAGCCGCTCCCAACCGATGCCGTTCTCGGCGCGTACGGCGGCATAGTCGTCGCGCTCGGCAATCTGCTCCGCCAGGCGAGACGCCTGGTCGATCGTCTGCTCGGCGCGGTCCTGTAGGTCGTTGAGCTGCCACTGCTTGAACAGCAGCCAGCCGGCACCGGCAACGAGCAGCAAAGCACCGATCATCACCCAGCGACGGATCGCGATTACGGATACGCTGTACCAATCGCGCACCCATCTTCCCTGAGACTGACGATTCATCGATTGCGCGTGATGCCCGGTTCGGTAGGTGCCGCCGCTCTGGCGCCGCTCGATAATTTACCACAAACCCTCTGGTTGCCGTGGCTTCCGTCGAGATCTGTGCAAGTCGCCCCGCAGCTGGCCCCTTCTCGGCCCACGTCTGGCCCCAGACGGTGCACCTTGCTCCGTCAAACAACAGAGGCTAGACTTGAGGGTCCGGCCTATGGCCTGAGGAAGCTGGTCGTCGGCACGGCGCACGAGCTTCCCTTCGAGCGGCCTGCGGCCGCGTTCGCCAATCAAGCCCGAGCCGTAAGAGGCCATCGTGTAAGGAGCAGCAATGGCGCTTCAGTGGATGCGTGACAGATTCCGACACCTCAAGTGGTTGCTGTGGGTGGTGATCGCCGCCTTCGTGGTCCTTTTCGGTGGTGATTTCACCAGTATGGGCGGCATCGACCCAAGCCGCACGGCGGCCTGGGTAGGCGAGGAAGAGATTCCCACCGAAGACGTGCGCTCGCGCTACCGCGTCCTCGAGTCGTACTGGCGCGAGACCTTCGGCGAGCGCTTTACGCCAGAGCTGGCGGAGCAGATGAACCTGGCCGGCAATGCGCTGCAAGATGTCGTGCGCCAGCGGATCATGCTGCGCGAGGCGAAGGAGCTCGGCCTTTCCGTCACCGACGGCGAGGTTCGCGACGAGATCCTGGCGATCCCGGGGCTCACTGACGAGAACGGATCGTTCGTCGGCGCCGAGGAGTACGACCGGAGGATTCGGGCGAGCCTTCGCACGACGCCCGAAGCCTTCGAGGAGCGCTTGCGTGACGACCTGCTGACCCGCAAGCTCGAAACCATCCTCGGTGAGACCGTCTACGTCTCAGACAGCGAGGTCGAGAAGCGCTACCGCGAGCAGGCCGAAAAGGCAAAGATCCGCTACCTGGTCGTTCCGAGCACCAACTTCAGCGACATCGAGCTCACGGACGACGCGCTGCAGGCCTACCTCGACGCCAATCTCGAGAGCTTCCAGCTCCCTGAGCAGCGGGTCGTCGACTATCTCCTGATCGACGCAATCAAGCTGCGCCAGGAGCTCGAGATTCCCGAGGCCGAGCAGCGGGCGTACTACGACGAGCACATCGACGAGTACACCACCGAAGAACAGTCTCTGGCTCGCCACATTCTGTTGCAGATCAAGCCGGACCGCGATGCCGAAGCGGCCAAAGAAGAGCTCGCCGCCATTCGCACCCGCATCGAAGGTGGCGAAGACTTCGCCGCCATTGCGCGCGAGGTCTCCGAGGAGCCCGACAGCGCCGGGCGCGGCGGTAGCCTGGGGTGGTTCGGGCGTGAGGCCTGGGGCGCCGACTTCACCGAGGTCGTCTTCGGTGGCGTCAAGGGCTCACTGGTCGGCCCGGTCCAAACGCAGTACGGCGTCCACCTGGTGGAGATCCAGGACTACCGACCGGGCGGCGCGCGCCCGTTCGAGCAGGTGAGTGCACAGATCCGCAACCGCCTGGTGGGTACCCAAGCGAATGAGATGGCCGAAACCAAGGCCAGCGACATCATCGAGCGCCTCGGTACCGAAGGCATGACGGCCGAGGCCTTCCAGGAATTCGCCACCGGCGAGGAGCTCGAGGTCACTACGACCGAGCCCTTTGGCGAGCGCGACGTCGTACCGGGCATCGGCCGGGGCGAATTCGTCGAGTCGACCTTCGGCCTCAAGCGAGACGGCATTTCGGAGCCGATCAAGCTACCGCGAGGCTGGGCGATCGTTCGCTTGCGCGACATCATCGCGCCGCGCTCCCCTGTCCTGGAGGACGTCGTCGACCGCGTTCGTCCTGCCGCCCTGGCCGAGCGCCAGCGTGAAGCAGCCCAGGAGCAGTTGGCCGAAGCCCGCACGCGACTCGACGAGGGCACGGTGACCTTCGACGCGCTCGCCGAAGAGCTGGGCATCGAAGTCCAGGAAAGCACGGAATTCGCGAGCGGCGGCAACGTACCGGGTCTGGGCAACCAACCGGCCATGGTTGCCGAGGCGCTGGCTGGTGAGGTCGGTACCGTCGGTGGTCCCTTCACCGTCGCCCAGGGCGCCGTGGTCTTCGAGGTGTCCGAGCGCATCCATTTCGACCCCGAGACCTACGCCGAGGAGAAGGATTCTTTCCTCAGCACCGAGCGGACGGCACGCCTCAATCAGCTGCGCGCCGCCCTGATCACCCGGCGCATGCGCGACCTCGAAGTCAAGTACAACCCCGATGTCTTGGAGCTGCTCGGCGTCGACCCCAGTCGGCTCCAGAGCTGATCGGGCTCCAGCCGGCCGCTTGATTCTTCCGAGGCGCCGCGCATGATCGGCCACCTTCGCGGCAGCGTCTTTCACTTGGCACCACAGCTCGTGGTGCTCGACGTGGGGGGTGTGGGCTACCAAGTCCACATCCCGCTCGCCACCTACGCCGAGATCGAGCGTCTCGGTGTCGGCACCGAGGCGTCGCTGCACGTCCACACCCACGTCCGCGACGACACGCTGCAGCTCTTCGGCTTTTCCAGCCCGCAAGAGAAGGCGCTCTTCGAGCGACTGATCAGCATCTCAGGCATCGGCCCCAAGCTCGCACAAGCGATTCTCTCTGGCCTGCCCGCGGCCGAGCTCGCCGCGGCAATCAAGGCAGGCGATCTTCGCCGGCTGAACGCGATTCCCGGTGTCGGCAAGAAGACCGCCGAGCGGCTGATTCTCGAGCTCAAGGACCGGATCGCGGACCTGGCGGATCCCGAGGCAGGAGGGTCTGGCGAAGTCGCCATTCCCGGGTCGCCCGTGCGCGACGCCATCGACGCCCTGGTTCACCTCGGCTACCGCGCGGCGCAGGCCGAGCGAGCCGTCAACGCGGCACGAAAAGGCAACGAGGATCTGCCGGTCGGCGAGTTGGTGCGAACCGCCCTGCGCAGCCTCGGCGGCGGCTAGCCGCGCGATGGGCGGGCGGTGCGCGATCGGTAGGCGGCCCAGGAACGCTTGGCAGGTAGAATCGCCCCATGTTCGCCGATGACGACGATCGCCTGCTGTCCGGAGCCCGCCTCGAGGACGACATCCCCGCGGACCGCTCGTTACGGCCCGAACACTTCGACGATTTCGTCGGCCAACGCAAGGTGGTCGACAATCTGCGTGTGTTCATCGAAGCCGCGCGCGGCCGGCGGGAAAGCCTCGACCACGTCTTGCTGTTCGGGCCGCCAGGCCTGGGCAAGACCACGCTGGCACACATCATCGGCAACGAGATGGGCGCGTCTGTGCGGGTCACCGCCGGGCCCGCGCTCGAAAAGGCCGGGGACCTGGCGGCAATCCTCACCAACCTCGAACCTGGCGACATCCTCTTCATCGACGAAATTCATCGCCTCGGCAATACCGTCGAAGAGATCCTCTACCCTGCCATCGAGGACTACAAGCTCGATCTGGTGATCGGCCAGGGCCCGGCGGCGCGGACCATGGAGATCCCGCTGCCGCGTTTCACGCTGGTGGGCGCGACGACCCGCGCCGGCCTCATCACCAAACCGCTCCACGGTCGCTTCGGCATTGTTCAGCGTCTCGATTTCTACCGGCCCGAAGAGCTGACCGAGATCATTGCTCGCTCTGCCGCGCTGCTCGATGTCTCGATCGCTCCCGAGGGAGCACGCGAGCTCGCGTCGCGCAGCCGCGGCACGCCACGCATCGCCAATCGGCTTCTCCGACGGGTGCGCGACTTCGCCCAGGTCCAGGGGGCTGGCGACATCGACCTCGCCGCCGCCCGCGGGGCCCTCGCCCAGCTCGAGGTCGACGAGTTGGGCTTCGACGAGATCGACCGGAAGATTCTCGGCACATTGATCGAGCACTATGGTGGCGGTCCGGCTGGGCTCGCGGCGCTGGCCGCGGCGGTGGGCGAGGATCGCGGCACCTTGGAAGATCTCTACGAACCCTTCTTGATTCAGGAAGGCTTCCTCCAACGCACCCCGCGCGGCCGCGTGGCCACACGCCGGGCCTACCGCCATCTCGGCTACGAATCGGCCGGCCCCGGAGAAACCCGTCGCCTGTTTTGAGGAACGCGCGGTGACGCGCAGTGCGATGGTTCTTCAGACGGTACGCAAGGGAGCGTTCGAGGCGTGCGCAATGCGGTCCTGATCTTCAATCCCGCCGCCGGCAAACACCGCGCCGACGAGCAGGCATCGAGACTGGCGGCCACGCTCGCGCGCAGCGGCTTCGACACCGAGCCGAGGGCAACCCAGGCACCCGGAGACGCTACGACAATCGCCCGCGCAGCAGCGCAAGAGGGTGTCGATGTGGTTTTCGCCCTGGGCGGCGACGGAACGTTGCGCGAAGCTGCGACGGGGTTGATCGGTAGCGAGGTCGCGCTCGGCTTCCTGCCGACCGGCACGGCCAACGTCATGATCTACGCGCTCGGGATTCCGGCGCGCGCAGAGCTTGTCGCTGCGTGCGCAGAGCGCCTGGAACCGATTCGTGTCGACGTCGGGCGGTGGAACGAAGAGCCATTCTTGATGATGGCGTCCGTCGGGATCGATGGCGCGGCCCTCACCTGCGTGCGGCCGGCGCTCAAACGCCGATTCGGCAAGCTCGGCGTCGGCATCGCCGGCCTCGAGGCTTGGTGGCGCTATGGCTACCCGCAGATGCGTGTCGAGG
>CALFAM010000063.1 GCA_937948815.1 uncultured bacterium | reverse complement strand
GAATCGGATACCGTACGGCAATGAACCGTCGGCAACCCATTCTGGAAGCCTGGCGCGCGCGCGGCTCCGAGACCGAGGCGCTCGGACACCGCGTTTTCTACGTCGATAGCGCGGCCGAGCAGCCCGCGGAGACGCAGGGCGACCCCATTCTGCTGCTGCATGGCTTTCCGACGTCGACGGTCGACTTTCATCGCGTGTGGGAGACGCTGAGCGCCGAACGGCGGGTGATTGCCCACGACCACCTCGGCTTTGGCCTGTCGGCGAAACCCCGCCGATACAGCTATAGCCTCATCGAGCAAGCAGACATCGCGCTCGCCCTGTGGCACCAGCTCGGCGTCAAGCGTGGTCACCTGGTGGCGCACGACTACGGCACCAGCGTTGCGACGGAATTGGCCGCCCGCGCCGAACGCGCACACATCCTCGGAGCCATGCCGTTGGAGCTGGCCTCGCTGACGCTGACCAACGGCAGTGTGCTCATCGAGCTGGCCAAGTTGCGTCCCATTCAGCGTCTTCTGCGTCTCCCGGTGGTCGGCGACTGGGTGGCACGAGGCATGAGCGCGGGGCGCGCCAAGCGTGCGCTGCGTCGCCTGTGGTTCGACCGCAGCCGGGCGGACGAAGAGGATCTGGAGGCCATGTGGCAGGTCATCCGCCACGATGACGGACACTTGCTGACGCCGGCGATCATTCACTACCTCGCGGAGCGTGCACGCTTTCGTCAGCGCTGGTTAGACGCGCTCCGTGCGTTCGACGCGCCGGCACACATCCTTTGGGCGCGCCATGATCCGGTGGCGGTTCCAGCGATCGCCGAGAAGCTCGTGGCCGCCATGCGCCACGCCGAGCTGACCTGGATCGACGATGCGGGGCACTTCCCGATGCTCGAAGCGCCTGCGACCTGGGCGCAGGCAGTCGTTGACTTCATCGCGCGGAGCGAATCTTCCGGATGGAAGGAGGACGGGCGATGAGCGAGTGGCCCGCTTGTTGGTGCGGTGGTCGGCCTGAGGCGCCGGTCACAGCCAGCTACCGAACGTGCAACGCCTGCGGAACGTTGGTGTCGTCCCATGCGGGGGATCGTCAGCACTATCAATGGGTGGGCGACGACGAGTCCGGTCACTACGGTGCCGGCTACTGGCACGATCACGTTCCCGGCGACCTGCACCAGCCGCCCCTCGACGAACGGGCGCGCAGCGACATGAAGGAGCGTTGCCTAGCATGGCTCGAACGCTTGCTGGTCTCCGATCCACCGCCCGCTTCCGTACTCGAGCTGGGGTGTGCGCATGGTGGATTCGTCTACCTGCTGTCGGTCGCTGGCTACGCTGCAGAAGGCTTGGAGATGAGCCCTCAGATCGTGGCCGAAGCTCGTGCGCGGTTCGACATCGTCGTCCATCGCGGACCCATCGAGCAGTGCTCCTTCGATCGCCCCTTCGACATCATCGTGGCCATGGACCTGCTCGAGCATCTGGTCGATCCGCGCGGCACACTCGAAGTCTGCAAACGGCATCTCGCGCCTGGAGGAACCCTGGTGCTGCAGACGCCCTGCTACCGAGGGGAAGGGGCCGACTGGCCCATGCTCTTGGCCGACGACCATCTCTTCCTCTACACTGCCGCCTCGTCGAACCAGCTTTTGTCGGAGGCAGGCTGGGTGGACATCGAGATGACCGAAGCCCTGTTTCCCTACGATATGTGGATTCGCGCGAGGCGCCCGGATCTCCCTGGCAGCTCCCGCGCCGCCTGCGAGCTACCTCGAACCGAACCGCAGGCCGCCGCCGACTCGAGAACGAGCCGATCCGTCTCGACCCGACCGCTCATTCGAGCACTGCTCGATCTTCGGCACGAGGGTCAGGTGTACGCAGCGGAACGAGACGCGATCGATGCCGATCGGCGCGCCAAAGAGGATGTTCTGCAGCGGGTCGTCGCCGAGCGCGAGGCTGCCGACGCGGACCGCCAGGCCAAAGACAAGGTCCTTCGACAGGTGATCACCGACCGCGATGCTATTGACGTGGACCGCCAGGCGAAGGACGAGGTCATTGCACGGGTCGCTGCCGAGCGCGATGCGATCGACGCGGATCGGCAGGTCAAGGAGGATGCCCTGGCTCGCGTGATCGCGGAACGTGATGCGATCGATCTGGATCGTCAGGCCAAGGATGGGGTGATCGAGCGGCTGATCGCGGAGCGCGACGCGATCGATCTGGATCGTCAAGCCAAGGAGGCCGTAATCGCCCGCGTGATCGCGGAGCGCGATGCGATCGATGCGGATCGTCAGGCCAAGGATGCGGTAATCCGACGCCTGTCCGAAAGGCCGCGACGGGGGACGGACGATTCCACCCCGGGAGAAGGCAGCTGATGCGGATCGGGATCCATCTCGAGTCCCTGCGGCCAGGCGAGATCGGCGGGCTGGAACGCTACGTCCGCCAGCTCGTGGACACAGCGGTCGTTCAAGACCCCGAGCTGACCTGGGTTCTGGCTGTGGCGCCGTACAATGCCGACACCTTCCCGGACGGACCAGGCATCGAGAAACACGTCCTGACGCCGGAAGCGTTTCAGCGTCTCGACGCGGCCACCCTCGCGCAATGGCACCTCGACGCTTGGTTTTGCCCTTTGCTGACCCTCGAGCCTGCGAGTCCTGGCCTGCCGTCTGTGGCGATGATCCCCGATCTCCAGCACGAGACATTTCCCGAGTACTTCCCAGCCGAGATTCTCGCCTGGCGTCACGAACACTACGCGCGCACGGTGCGGGATGCCGACCGCGTACTGACCATCTCGACCTTTTCACGCGACGACATCGTTACGCGCTTTTCCTTGACCGGTGGAAATCTGACCGCAGGTTGTGGCCCGGACGAACGTCGCGAAGACGCAAGCGCCTTCCCGGCCTCCAAGGTAGTTGCCGTACCCCTCGGGCCCGCAGAGGCGTTCACCACGCCCGAGCCATGGAGATCGAGCGCGACGCTGGAGCGTGTTCGCAGCGCCTACGAACTCCCGGATCGTTTTCTCTTCTTTCCAGCCCACGGTTGGCCACACAAAAATCATCAGGCACTCTTCGAGGCGCTGGCACTGCTGCACGCCTCACGAGACGATTGCCCACAGCTCGTGCTCACCGGCGGTGGCCGTGAGCCGGGCTGGGCCGAGACGTGGGAAGCACTCGGGATCGCGGGTCACGTCCGCCACCTCGGGCGCATTCCGGACGACGATTTGCCGGCCGTCTACGCGCTGGCGACACTTATGGTCTTTCCCTCGCTCTTCGAGGGCTTCGGTCTGCCGCTGCTCGAGGCCATGGGCTGTGGCTGCCCGGTGCTGAGCGGACAGACGACCAGTCTGCCCGAAGTGGGGGGCGATGCCGTAGCGCGGGTCGACGCCACGTCCGCTCGCGGGCTCGCAAAGGCCATCGGCGAGCTGCTCGATGATCCCGCACGCCGACAGGAGATGGTGAAGCGGGGGAAGGAGCGGATTCGTGCGTTCGACGCCGAGACCGTGACCCGGCGGACCCTTGCGGTGCTGCGTGCGGCGGTTGCCGCGCACGATGAATCCGGGCACAGCGAGACCGACCACCACGAGACCGACCGCCACGAGACTGGGCGCCCGGAAGCCGGGCAGAACGGTTCACCGCTGCGCACCGCCCGGATCGAGGTGCACGAAGCGCCGCCTGTAACGGTGGTGACACCGTCGTTCCAACAAGCTGCGTTTCTCGAGCGCACCCTCGACAGTGTCTTGGGGCAGGGATACCCGAAGCTCCAATACCTGGTCATGGACGGCGGCTCCCGTGACGGTAGCGCCGAGTTGCTGGAGGCCTACCGGGTCCGCTACCCCGACGTATTGACCTATGTGTCCGAGCCCGATGGCGGTCAGGCCGACGCGGTGAACAAGGGGCTCGAGCGCGCGACCGGGGCGGTGATCGGCTGGCTCAACTCGGACGACGTCTACCGCCCCGGCACCCTCGCTGCCGTGGCCGAAGCCTTCGAGCAGTCACCCGAGCACGCTTGGCTCTATGGCCGGGCGGCCTATATCGATGCCGATGACCAGGTGCTCGGACCGTATCCGACTCGGGAGGAATTTGGTTGGCACACCCTGGCCCACGAGTGCTACTTGTGCCAACCCGCGGTGTTTTGGCAGCGGGAACGCCTGGATCAGCCCTACCGGGTCGACCCCAACCTTCAAATGTGCATGGACTACGACCTGTGGATCCGCATGGGTCGCCAGCATTCGCCGCTATTCCTCGCACGTGAGCTCTCGGCATCGCGGGTTCATCCGCACACCAAGACGCTGAACCAACAGCGCGTGGGCTTTGCCGAGACCATCGGGACGGTCAAACGTCACTACGGCTACGCACCAGTTTCCTGGGTGGCGGGCAAGGCGCGCTATCTCCTCCAACCGATGGACGATCCGCTGGTGCCCGGGCACGTCAAGACACGAACCTGGTTGCTGGCTGCGGCCCTGGTCGCGCGACACAATCCCACCCGCCCCAGCTACGTTTGGCGCGCCTGGGGGGAGTTGGCGCGCGAGGCGCGTCGGCTTCGCCAGGCACAACGCGCTCCGGCCGAGGGATGAGCACGCCGAAGGTTCCGGCGCCCGAGGCGCTGCCGCTGGTGACGGTCGTCACGCCGTCGTTCGAGCAAGGACGGTTCATCGGTGAGACCCTGCGCAGTGTCGCCGAACAGGACTATCCGCACATTGAACACCTGGTGCTCGATGCTGGCTCGCGGGACGAAACCCATGACGTTCTGCGCGCCCATGCCCAACGGCATCCGCGCATGAGCTGGGTAGCCGAGCCCGATCGAGGCCAATCCGATGCCATCAACAAGGGGTTTCGCCGCGCGCGGGGCAGCATCATTGCCTGGTTGAACGCGGACGACGTCTATACGCCCGGCGCGGTCCGTGCCGCGGTCGAAGCGCTCGAAGCGCGACCCGACGCCGGCCTGGTCTATGGCCACGGGGACATCATCGACGAGGCAGGGAACCGCACCGGGCCGTATGCCGGCTGGGAGCCCTTCCATCTGTGGCGTCTCATCCATGGCCTCGACTTCGTCCTGCAGCCGGCCACCTTCTTTCGACGGCAGCTCGTGCTCGACATCGGCGGGTTGGATGAAGATCTGAACTGGAGCATGGATTGGGATCTGTGGATCCGACTCGCTTCAGTTGCCGAAGTGGTCGAGCTCGACCAGGTGCTGGCACAAGCTCGCGAGCACGGAGATGCCAAGACCGCCACGGGCGGTTGGCGCCGCATCCGCGAGCTGGCGCGCCTGGCCAAACGCCATGCAGGTCGGCGCTGGACGCCAGGTGTGCAGCTCTACGCCTGCGACACCCTGCATCGTCAGGTCGCGGCCCTCACACCGGCCCGGCTGCACGGCGCGGTCGCCGCACCGCTGCAGCGCCGGATCGAGCGCTTGATGGGGCACATCGGCACGCGGATGGCGCAGCACGCGGACGGGTGGCTGGGACGGGACGGAACCTTGGTCGTTCCGCGCCGGTGGCGTCGCGTGCGCCTCATCCTCGCAGCGCTCGACGTTCCGCCGGGTGGCTTCGCCGTGCGGCTGATTTGCGCGGGGCAGTGCCTCGCGACGGCACACTTCGCATCGCCAGGCGATCAGGTGGTCGACCTCGACCTCGCGGATTCTGACGAGGGTGGAGGTGAGCCTTTCGCCACCATCGCAGTGCATTCCGAGCATCGCTTCCGGCCGCAACCACCGAGTCCCGACCGACGATGGTTGAGCGTGCTCTGCCGCGAGCTACGGCCCGGGTGAGCGGGGTCAGGAGGAGCTGATGCGCGTGGTTCTGCTCAATCTGGCTCAGCCGCCGGAGGCGAAGGATCACCGAGCGCTGCTCGACGCGCTCTTTATTCTTGTCGACTGGGCCGAAGCCCTCGAAGCGGCCGGGGCTTCGGTCACGGTGGTGCAGGGCTTTCATCAAGACCAGCATTTCACCCACCGCGGTGTGCGTTATCACCTGGTGGCAGGGGCCTTCACACCGTACCTCCACCCCTGGCGCATCGAAGCGCGTTCCCTCGACGCCGTCGCAGCCGCTTCGCCCGATGTCGTCCACGTCAACAGCCTGCTCTATGCCCGTCAGGCACACGCCCTGCGACAGCGGCTGCCGGCCGTCGGGCTGGTCGTCCAGCACCATGCCGAAGCCCCTCATCCCAGGCGTCTCGGGCGCTGGCTCCAGCGTCGATGGCTGGCGACTGCGGACGCATTCGTCTTCACCGGTACCGAAGCCGCGCGACCCTGGCAGCAGATGGGCGTCTTGCCAGCCGATGTGCCGATTCATGCGATTTCGGAGGGCTCGAGCCGCTTCGAGCCGGCGGTCGATCGCGCCCGCGCACGCCGTCAGGCTGGCCTGACTGGGGAGCCGCAGCTCCTCTGGCTGGGAAACCTCGACGCCAACAAAGATCCGCTGACCGTGCTCGATGGGCTGGCCCCCGTCTTCGCGGCCCACCCGCACGCGCGGGCGCTCTTCTGCTTCCGACACGGACCGCTCTTGCCCCAAGTCGAAGCACGCATCGCAGCGAGCGCCGCGCTGCGCGATCACGTCGAGCTTCGCGGAGCAGTGCCGTACGATCAAATCGAGCCCATGGTGCAGGCAGCGGACATCCTGATCCAGGGCAGCCATCGTGAAGGATCTGGCTTCGCCGTGCTCGATGCGCTGGCTTGTGGCGTGGTGCCGGTGGTGACGGCGTTGCCCACCTTTCGTTTCTTGACCCAGGATGGAGCGATCGGCGCCCTGTGGCAGCCCGATGATGCCGCAGGCTGCTCGGCGGCCCTCGAAGCCGTGCTTGCACACCCCCTCGCGCCGCAGCAAAAGGCAGCGCGAGCGTGGTTCACACGCGCACTGGCCTACCCGGTCTTGGCGCGGCAGATGGTCGAGGTCTACGAGCAGGTACGCCGGAAACCCGCGATGGTTTGAAGGCATCTATTCCACACCCGGCAAGTTCGGCTAAGATCATCTCGAGAGGGGAGGGACGGCCGAGACGCCTGCTGTGCGTTGTCCTGGCTGTTGCTTTGCCCAACTTCCAATGAGGCTTGTTTCCCAAGAAAGAGGTACAACCAATGGCAGAGATGGGACGTTACTGCAAGGCGTATTTGGTCCGCGATCTGGCGGCATTCGAGGGTTGGCAACCGGATGTGACGAACCTTCAACCCGCCGAAAAGGCCGAGAGCGGCGACTCACCAGAGACTCGTGAGGCACTCGCCGACGACGACGTGCTCTACGTGCACGAGGACTTTCGGGTCACGGACGGCATCTACCAGGACGAGCACATCATCTTCACCGGTGAAGACGATGCGTGGAAGTCGTTCTGCACAGAACAACTGGCGTTCGCCGTGCCAGACGACGTTGCTCAGCTTCCCACGCCCTGATCCTCACGCCCTGACCCTCACACGCTGAGCCTCGCGCGCTGAGACCGGCACCACGGACGGGCACTTCGACCATTGCTGCAAGCTGGCCTGAAGGCCTGCCGCGTTTCCGCGCGCCAGCCAGCAGCGCGAACGCCGGCTCAGGGTTCCGTGGCGGAGGGTTTCGCAGATTGGGTGCTTGGCACGGTACTCGGCACGATGCGCGCCTGCTCGAGCGCGATTCCGAGCTGGCGCGTGTCGCCCGTCCCCGGACGCCGTGCATCGGGTAGCTCGAGCTCGACCACCAAGATGTCCATCTCCGCGATCACACTGGCCGGCAACGGCCAGGCATAGAGGGCGGCGTTCGGGCCAACGCGTACGCTGCCGAGCTCTGTTCCGTCGCCGAGTCGGGCGTGAACCGTCTGCTCACCTGCGCCAAAGGCGATGAGCTCGAGAAGATGATCGCCGGTGCCATCGAGCTCCTGGGTAGCGATCAGCAAGCGTGCTCGGCGCCCGTCACTCCAGCGTAGCCCGGTTTCCGCCACGCTCCAGCCATGGGCGAACGCGGCATCGTCTCGCCAGGTGATCGCGGGCTGGGCGGGAAGGGGATCGAGTCGCAGGCTGCGAAAGCTCAGGGCGACCAAGCGAAGATCGGGTGCCGCGGCACGCCGTGGGTGGGAAGGAACCAGGGTCAGACAGCGCAAGGCACTGTCTTCGATCGACGTTTCCTGGAGCACTCGCCCCGACATCGGCCACCGCCACGTACTCGGCTCGAAGCCTTCGATGGTGGCCCTGCCAAGCTCGCTCTCCCGGAGACCGAACGAGACGTCTTGCCGGCCGAAGGCACCGAGATCGGTCCGCAAGACGTACCAGCGTTCGGCCTCGTAGCCCGTTGGACGAAAGCAGACGCGGGGTTCCGGCGCACGTGACCAGCGCCAGGGCGCGTCAGGCGTTCCTTCCGGTGCCCACCATCCCTCGAAGAGCAGGGTCGCGTCTCGGGGCCCTGCTGCCTGCTCCGGAACCAGGGGTTGGAGGCGTTCGCGCTGCCAGTGCAGCGCACGGTCGACGAGTTGCTGCTCTGAAGCGAGAAACTGCGGGAAGCGCCAGGAGAACAAGAGCTCGGGTGCCTGATCGATGCTCGGCCACTCGTTCCAACGCCTGGTCGCGTCGTTGAACAGCCCTTGGCCGCTGTGAACGACGACGCTCGGGAAGGCCAATGCCAGCCCGATCGCGACCAGCGTGCGCTTGCCGCGGAACGAGCGGGCCAGGAGCATGGCTGCGAGAACAAAGCTCGGCAACAGCAGCTCGGTCATCATGCGGGGGCCGAAGCTGTGGCCGCCCCACCAGCGCCCCTTGGTCGCGAGGGCCAAGATGTGGGTAGTGCCCCAGATCGCGCACAGAAGGGCGATCTTGTTGTCGGCCAGGAAGCGCCGCTGGCGCCAGATTGCGACGATCAAGGGCAGCAGGAACGGGCAGAAAACGAGCAAGCCGCGTGATGGGCTCAGCAGAATTGCTGGCAGCCCGTCCTGGAGTGGCGTGATGCCGAGCAAGCGTTGGGGGGCGTAGTACACCGGTGCCAAGACCACTGGCAGGCTGTCCAACCACACCAAGAATGCGGTGACCGCAAGGCCGAGCACCCCGATCCAACGCAGCGTCATGCCCATCTTTCGCAGCAGATAGACACTCAACCCCAGGCCCAAGAAGGCCGCGGTCGGCCGGCTGAGCACGGCGAGTGGCAGGATCGTGGCGACGGCCAGCCAGGGCGCGGGACGAGCCCCCTGCTCGTATCGAACCAGTGCAATGAGCACGATGAGCATCAGCGGCACGGACAGGTCGAGATTCCAGAGCGCGGTTGCCAAGGTGCTGGTCAGGGGACTGGCGAGCTGGAAGACGGCTGCCAGCAGCATGCTGGGTGCCGGCGGTAGGAAGCAACGCCCAAGCCGGAACAAGAGCAGGTAGACCAGGCCGCAGGCGATCGCGGAGAGCAGATTCTGGAGGCCAGCTTCGTGGGCCGGATCGAGCATGTCGAAGCCGAACAGGCGCGCCAGGGCGACGACGGGTGCCATGAGCACCGGGACCCCGATGCCGAGGTATGGACGGGTCCCGTCACGCCGGCGCTCGATGCGGTAGTCGGCGTCGAGGTCGTAGTGCAGCTGCCGGCCGGAGTCGGCGCTGAGGTGACGGTAGACGTCGAGATCGAGGGTGCCGTGCTCGATCAGCGCCTGGGCTGCAACCAGGGCGACGCCGGCGTCTGAGTCGGTCGTCGAGACGGGTTGGAGCCAGGCAAGCGCCGCAATCGCGCCGGCGATGAGCACGGGCACGAGCGCCGCGCCCCTTTGGCGAGTTGCCTCGCCTGATGCCCCTTCTTTTTGGCTCGGTCCAGGGGTTGTCGCGGTATGCTTCATCGGCTCGGAATCCGGAGCCGGCAAACTGGCTGACTCGGCATTCCCCTATTGTCCACGATGCCCGAAGCTCTCGCCAAGCCGCGCGCGGCGCCAAAGCCCGCAGCCGCACACCGTACGCTCCCGCACAGCGAGGAAGCCGAGCGGGCCGTGCTGGCCGGCGTCTTCCTGCGCCCCGACGTTCTGCCGGTCACGGCGGGGCGTCTGAGCGCCGAAGACTTCTACCTGGAACGCAATCAGCTCTTGTTCGGCGCCATGCTCGCCGTGCTGGAAGCGGATCAGCCGGTAGATGTCCGAACCGTGCAGGCACACCTCGAACAGCAGGGGACCTTCGCGACTGCTGGTGGCTTGGCCTACATCACTGGCCTCGATCTCGATCTGCCCGACCTCGGCCGGATCGACAGCTACGCGGAGATCGTCAAGGAGCGTTCTGTCCGTCGCCGGCTGATCATCGCTTGCGGCGAGATCGCGCGTGACTGTATGGATGGCGGCTCGGATGCCGCCAACGCGCTCGCCAACGCCGAGAAGGCGGTACTGAGCCTGGGTGAGGAGGCCGTCCAGAAGGGCTTCTCGCCCATCGGCAAGGTCTACGAGGCAACCATGGCCGAGCTCGAAGATCGGGCCAGCGGTGGCATGATGGGTTTGCCGAGCGGCTTCTTCGACTGGGATGCGATGACCCAAGGGTTGGGTGCCGGAAACCTGGTGATCATTGCCGGTCGTCCAGGCATGGGCAAGACGAGTATCGCCCTCAACATCGCCCAGCACGCCGCAATTCGAGAGAACGCTGCGGTCGCGATCTTCTCCCTCGAGATGAGCGAGAACGAGCTGTCTCAGCGCATCCTCGCCTCCGAGTCTAACTTGCCGTTCGGCCAGGTGCGGTCCGGAAAGATGTCGGAGAACCAGTGGGGCAAGCTCTACGAGGTCGTACGGCGCACCACAGACGCACCGATTTTCATCGACGACTCATCCAACCCGAGCTTGTTGGAGATTGCCTCCAAGGCGCGCCGGTTGAAGGCGGAGAAGGACCTCCAACTGCTGATCATCGACTACTTGCAGCTCATGCAGGCTGGCGGCAAGCACGAGAACCGGCAGCTCGAGATCGCGTCGATCAGCCGTGGCTTCAAGCAGCTCGCCAAGGAGCTGTCGATTCCCGTGATCGCCCTGTCACAGCTCTCCCGTGGCCCCGAGCGCCGAACCGGCGACCACCGTCCACAGCTCGCCGATCTCCGTGAGTCCGGATCGATCGAGCAAGATGCGGACATGGTCTGTTTCGTGTACCGCGACGAGATCTACAACAAGGACGATCCGGACAACAAGGGGCTCGCAGAGCTGATCATGGCCAAGAACCGCCATGGCGCCACCGGGACGGTCGAGCTTGTCTTCCTCGGGGAAACCACCAGCTTCCGCAACCTCGACCGTCACCATGAGGGTGGTGCACCGCCCTTCTAGCCAGCTCCTCAGTTCTGGACGTTGTCGACCAGCACCGTGCTGCCCTGTCCGGCGAGGAACCGAATCCAGTTCACGGGGTCGCAGCCGGTGATGAGGTTGTCACTGACCAGGGCAGGGTGGCTGTCGAGCACGATGCCACTTTGTGCCGACGAGCCACAGACGACCGCGTTGCCGGTCACCTTGCCGCCATCAGCACGTGAACGGATGACCGCTTCCGCTGCCGCGCTGCCACCGGCCGTGGACAGCGGGCCGACGATGTTGTCGGTGATCATCGCGTCAGTGGCATTGACGAAGATCACGTTCTTGAACATCTCCGTGAATGCGTTGTCACGGACGATCACTCGATCACCAGTGGCCCAGACGCCGCGGTAACCACACTGTGCGAGCCGATTCTCGGCGATGATGCCGTCGGTGCCTTGGTGAAGGATGGCGGCGCCACTGCCGAGATTGGCGGGCTCCATGTTGATCGTTCGGAAGGTGTTCCCCGTCAGGTAGACCCGTGGCGATCCTGTGACGTAGGCGGCATGGAAGCCGGTTTCAATGCGATCGAAGGCGTTGCCGTCGAAGCGAATATCAGACGAAGAATCGATGTACACGGTGCCGAGTTGGGTATCCGCGTGCAGCGCATAGTCATGAAAATAGTTGCCGCGGACGATGACCTCTGCCGATCCGATGATGCGTAGGGCACCTCGCTGATCGTGGCTCAGGTCATTGTCGACGATGCGGACGTTGGTCGTTGGATTGACGTCGCCGACCAGGTGGATGCCCGCGCCTTCGTTCTCCGCGATGGTAACGCCGCTGATCAGCACATCCGAAATGGTCTCGAAGGGTTCGTGAGATTCGAGCCGAATGCCCGAGCCAATTCGCTCGCTCTTGTTGTTCAGGGTGCCGTTGGAATGGGTGTAGAAGCCGCCGATGATCTGGATGTCGTTGCCACTGGCCACAGCCAAGCCATGACGGTAGTTGTTGTCGGCCGTGCACCCCAGGAACTGGATGCGTGTGACGTTTTGCTTGATGTAGAAGCCGTCCTTGGTCGAATTGACAGCCTTGACATTGAAGAAGACGCCATCGCTGGCATCACGCAGGAAGATCATGTGTCGATTGCCGCCCGGATCCTGGGCTGGGGTCGCGCCGCGACCGTCGCGGTTGCCATCCAGCGTCAGGTTGCGAATCTCGAAATGAGTACTGTTGCGAATGTCGAGGCCGCCGGTGTCGAGGCCGAAGGGGGCGGTTGCAGCAAGATTTTGTAGGGTTGCGCCATTCCCTTCGATCACGAAGTGACTTCCATTGACAACGGTGAGCGAGTCGTCGTGAGCACACACGGCGCCGGGTGGGAAAACGAGCGTGCCGCCGCTCTTTACCGCGTCGAGTGCGTTCTGGAGGGCAACTTGGTCATTCACCGGAGGGTTCATCGGGTCGGTGCTGTCGCCGTTGCAGACAGCGCCGAAGTCTTGGTCGACCCACAAATAGTCGCCTGGTGGGGCAGCGCTCGCCCAGGAAGCGGAGAGGAAGAGTAGCGCCGTGGAGATGATGTTCTTCATGTGGAGTCATCCTTGTGCTGAGGCCGTTCCGTACGTTTCACCCGGCGCACTCAGGCACCGGACGGGCATGGACCACCCGCCTTCGGAAAGGGGCAGGTGGGTCGCCTACCCATGCGCTTTCTTCACGGCCTTTCGTATCGTGGACCG
>CALFAM010000062.1 GCA_937948815.1 uncultured bacterium | reverse complement strand
TCCACAACGCCCACTCGCCACCCGCGACATATCAACCCCCTCAACAGCCACATCATTTACGGTCATGCGTCTTGATCACCCTACCGGCACGGGGTTTGCTATGTCTGTAAGGCGATCCGAGAGGATCACCTTTTTGTTTTTTTCGCTTTGGAAGGGATAGTGAAATGCAGCTTCATACTTCGACGCGCCGTGGCCCGCAATCAGCCCGATCAACTCGTTTTTCCCCTCTCTGCACGCGCCTGGCGCACTGTTGGTTCGCGAGCCTCTTGGCTCTGATCTTCGCAGTCCCCAGCATGGCCAAGGTCGAGGCCTCAGCCAAGGCCTTCCTCGGGACTCAGCCCGATCTCGCCATCACCATCGATGACGGCGGCACATCGACGTCCTCAGATTCGATCTTGAGCTACACCGTCGACGGTGACAACAGCGGAACGGCCGGAGCCACTGGTGTGACATTCGAGATCACGGTTCCCGCGGACACCGTCTTCAACAGTATAAACAGCAGCGGCACGTGGTCCTGCGCCGACGAAGCGCCCGCCGGCACGCTCTGCACACAGAGCGTCGGCGCTCTCGGAATCGGCGCCAACGTCATGGAAACGTTTGCCGTCAAGATCGCGAACACCGTGGCCGCAGACGTCGAAGACATTACGATCACGGGAACCATCAGCGATGACGGGTTGAATGGAGCCGACGCGAACATCGCGGACAACACGGAGAGCGAAGTCACCCCGTTGCTAGCGGCACCTGACATTTCCGTCAACGCCAATGACCTAGACACGGTGGTAATGGCAGGCGATGTACTGATCTACCACGTGACTTTCGGCAACATTCAAGGCCAAGACGCCCGTGGCGTGGTGGTGACTCTGACCGTGCCCGACCATACGGAATTCGAAGAAAACTCGAGCGACGTTCGCTGGTCCTGCACCGACGGCGCGCCCGCGGGAACCATGTGCACGCTGGCGAAAGGAGACCTGGAGGCAGGGGCGCCCTTCGACTTCGCTCTCTTCGTTGTCCGCGTGGATGTCGATCTTCCTGGTACGACCACACAACTGAGTGCCACCCTCGATGCCACGGACGACGGGTCACAAACCGGTGGCACACCCGTCACGGGACAAGACATCGAGACGACACCGGTCAACGCATTCGATCGGGTTTCGGAACGGATCTACGCTTTCGAAGATCTCAAGAACGATTCGACGTTCGCCAACGACTTCGACTACAACGATTGGGTGATCTCGGTCGAGCTACGCGAAGAGGACGACGGCGCGGGCAACTGGTCGCGGATCGATGTGGTGGTGGAAGCGCTCGCCCGTGGCGCGGGCTTCAACCATGAACCACGTCTCGATCTTGGAATCGCAGGAATGGCTACACTCACAGTCACGCGATTCGATCGCGATGGAACGTTCGAGAACCGCGATACACCAGTCAACGTGGACGGCGACTTGATTTCAAACATCAGCCTCTTCGGCGACACCTTCCTTGCGCTGCCGTCCGCCAATGTCGGCGGGAGCCCATTTGCATCGAACACGGATATCGCACAGACCGAACCGAACCGCATCGACGGCTTGCGGGTCCACATCAAGGCCGAGATCAACGAAACCGCGATGAACCCTCGCGTGTCGGATGACGCGCAAACCATGCATCTCGATGAGACCTTCAACCACCTCGTGGGGCCCTTCATCAACGTGATCGATACGGGCGAGACGATCTATCAGCGCTGGCGCCTGCGCAGCGCGACCCAGGACGTGGTGACGGCCGAGCTTTACGGAGAGGACACGCCGCTCCTCGGCCTACCGCTCGACCTGGTCGAACAGTTCGACATGGTGTGGCAATGGCCGATCGAGCGGACACCCATTTGGGAAGGCTACCCAGACTTCGTGTCGTACATCGCGTCGGGCAAGCTCCAGTCCACCAATTGGTTCCAGAGTCCCTCGTTCGGGTTGGTGTGGCCTGTGACCGGCAGCGTCGCGCCACCGATCTTGCCGGAGCTGCGGGGCGCACCGACTTTGCCGGCTGGATCGTTTGCGTTCAATCACACCTTCTCCGCCTCGGTGAGCGCTTCACCCGCGATCGGCGATCTCGACAACAACGGTACGCTCGAGGTGGTGGGCGGCGGCTTTCTCGACGAGATTGTGATCTTCGATTCGGCCGGCACTGTGCTGCAGACGATCAACCCCAACACCTTCGCTACCCAAGAGTCCAACGCCTCGATTTCCCTTGCCGATCTCGATGGCGACCTCGATCTCGAGATCATTCGCGGTTACGACGATGGCGCGGTCTATGCCTTCCACCACGACGGCACACCGGCCGGCCTCTGGGTGACCAATCGCGCACCCCTTCGTTCCACGGTGACGGTGATCGATGTCCTCGGCGATACCAAGCCGGAGCTCTTCCTCCTGGCCGGCGACACCATGCTCTATGGCTGGGATACGACCGGCGCCCTCCTCCCGGGCTTCCCCGTCGCAGTCGGCGGCACGGTCGACGAAGGCAATGCGTTCGTGCTCCTGCCAGCGCCCGTAGTGGCGGATGTCGATGGTGTGGCCGGATTGGAAATCGTGACGGTCAGCAACACCGGGGACGTCCACGTGCTCGACACGGCCGGCGCAGCGCTGACCGGTTGGCCCGTGGCGCTGGGTGAAACCGTCCTGGCCTCGCCGGCCGTGGCTGATCTCGATGCCCAGGCCGGCCTCGAGATCGTCGTCGCCGACGATGGTGGCGACGTGACCATGCTGGGGGCCGATGGCACGCTCATTCGCACCATGACTCGCGTGCTCGGCGGGCCATCGTCGCCCGCGATCGGCGATCTCGACAACGATGCCGATCTCGAGATCGTGGTCGGCTCGTTGGACGGCAAGGTTTACGCCTGGCACCACGACGGCACGACCGTCAGCGGCTGGCCGTTCGTGACCGGATCGGCCGTCCAAAGCTCACCCGCCGTGACCGACTTCGACGGCGATGGATCGGCGGAGGTCGTCTTCGGCTCCTTCGACATGAGCGTCTACGCCCTGGATGGCGGCGCGAACGCCATTCAGACCTCCGCGGGCGGCAACTTCCCGGTCAGCCTTCGGGCACTCATCTTCTCGTCGCCAGCCATTGCCGATCTCGATGGGGATGGCCTCCCTTCGATCGTCGTGGGTGCCAACGACCAGCGCATGTACGCGTTGGAAGCCAACGGCAGCGTGACTGCCAACGCGATCCTGTGGTCGGAATTCCGAAACGGGGAAGGGCATACCGGCCTCGAGCGCGAGCCGGTTCCGCCCGACAATGGCCTGCCCCCCGTGGTGGTCTCGGTCCGGGCCGGAAGCGCGACGATCAACGCCTGCGGTGAGGCGCAAGAGGCCGTCTCACAAATCGACATCGGCTTCTCCGAGCTGCTTGCCGACCATCCCGGAACGACGACGATCGGCGACGTCACCAATCCAGCAAGCTACCGGCTGTTGCGCGCAGGCAGTGATCGCGATCTTCAGACCACCAGCTGCCAGGCGCCACTCGGCGACGACGAGCTGCTGACGATCGATTCCGTGTCCTGGAATCCGGCAACGCGATCGGCGAGCCTGATGGTGGGTGGTGGTCAACCGTTGCCGGATGATCTGTACCGCCTCGTGGTTTGCGACACGCTGACGGATCTACTCGGCAACGGCTTCGATGGCGACGGCGACGGGACCGCGGGCGGCGATTGGCTCGGTCAGGTACGGATCGCCAACGACAACGCGCTCCGCAACGGCCAGCTCGACTGCGGTCTCGCGGGCTGGTTCTCAGATGCCGGCGCAAACGCGGTGCACCACACCCGCCTCGATATCGACCAGGCGAGCGCCTCGGGCGCGATCCAGATCGTCGATCTCGGTATGCCGAACGAAACCGTCGCCTTCCAATGCATCCCGCTTACCGTGCAGCAACCCATCTTCTCGGGATCGATACGGGTCGAGGGCGCGGAGCCAGCGAGCATCGTGCGTCGATGCACCGTCTTCACCACCGGAGACTGTCGTGGCGGCACGGCCACGCTGATCACCGAGGAGCGGACCGTGCTGGCGCCGGACAGTTCCAATTGGACGCGATTCCGGGATCGCGCGCCGCGTCCGCTGGTTGGCATCTCCTATCAATGTGAGATCGGCGTCGAAGAAGGCACGGGCCCGCTCGTCGAAGTTCTCTTCGACGACCTCACGATCGACGATGCCGTCTTGTTCTCGAGCGGCTTCGAGTCTGGCGACACCAGCCAGTGGTCGACCACCGTCGGCATTCAGCCGTGAGGACGCGGGACCATACGATGCCCCAGGGACCGGCGACACAAGCCATGGCGTCAAGCCAGGTCTCCACCGCCTCACCACCCGGACCGGCGGCGGCAGCGGATGGTCTCCAAGACAGCCACGCAGCCGGTACTTCGGCGGCTTCCCAGGCGCGCACCGATCTCGCGATCGGTGCCGCCCTCGCCTTCGCCGTCGGTCTCTTCCTGCGTTTCGAACTGGGCTTCAATGGTCCGTATCTCGACGAGAACACCTATCTCTTCGTCGGCCGCCTGTTGATGAATGGTGAGACCTGGCCGAACCAGACGTTCATCTTCAGCTCCGACCTGCCTCTCTGGCTGATCGGGCTGGGTGAGCACTGGGGCGGTTTGGTGGGTGCGCGGGCGATCAGCGCGGTTTTCGGCGCACTCTCCCTGATCGTCGCCTTTTTTACGGCCTGCGCTCTGCTCGGGGATCGCCTGCTCGCAGCATTGTCGACCAGCATCGTCGCGCTGTCGGCCGCGCACGCATTCATCAGCCGCTTCGCGACCTACGATGCGCCAGCGTTTTTCTTCTTCACGATCTCGTTCGCCCTCTTGCTCCAGGCGGCCCAATGCAAGGGCTCCCGCGGCCATGCCGTCGCCGTGCTGGCCGGCGTGTCGTTCGCCGTCGCCGTGCTCACCAAATACGTTGTCGTGCTCTACCTGCCGGTTTTCTTCCTGCTCATCGTCGACAAGCTGCGGCAGTACATCGTGAGCTTTCTGGCCCCGACTGCGGCGGTCGGCCTGCTCTACGCGGCGGTCCATGTACCCGACCTGCTCGAGCTCTACCGTGTGCAAATTGCCGGCGCGCACACGGCCAACGCCACACGCACGGGTGTGCTCGTCGAGACGCTGATCGCCTGTGGCCTACCCCTTGCCTTGGGCCTGACCGGTTGCCTGCTCGCGTACCGCAACGGCCGGGGAACGATTCACGGAACGTCGATTCCGCTGGCCTATCTGCTGCTGTTCACGTTGCCGATGCCGGCCTACCACATACTCCAGGGTGATCGGATCTCTCTCTTCAAGCACCTGGTCTACAGCAGCTACTTCCTGGCACCTCTTTGCGCGCTGCTGTACGCCCACCGCCCGGACGGCCAATCGTTTCGGCTTGGGCGATGGCTCCCTGCCGCGGCCCTGGCGAGCCTTGCCGCGCTCGGCATTCAGCAGGTCAAGGCCATGGAGAACGGGTATCCGGATAGCCGACCGGCGATTCGAATGGTCGCATCGTTGGTGAAACCAGGCATGCGCGTGCTCAGTGAGGATCCCTATCTGCTTCGACGCGCCCTCTACCCCGCGCTTCCTCTGACCGCATTCAGCGAAACAGCCTGGCTCGACAACGATCTCGATGCGCAGTTCCACGATCAGGATGTGATCGATGCCGTCTGGGACGCCAAATTCGACCTCATCGTCCTCGATGGCCAGGTGACGCCTGCACTCACGGCCGAGTTGCGCAAAGGTGTGCTGCCGCGAAACTACGACATCGTCGCGGACTTCCCGTACCGCCATTCCAGCGTGATTACGAAGATCGATCGTGGATCGATCACGGTCTACCAACGTCGACACCCAACGTCTTCACAGTAGGTGACCACCATGGCCGAAAACGCTCCTTATCTCACCCTGATCATCCCCGCCTTCAACGAAGAAGCGCGCATCGCGGACACGCTCTACACGGTCGTCGACTACCTCAAAAAGCAGAGCTACGAGAGCGAAGTGATCGTGGTCGACGACGGCAGCTGCGACCTCACGGCGGAAGTCGTGCGGGTGATCGACAGCTATGCCCAAGTGTTCAACGATCAGCAGCCGATCCGCCTGATGGAGAACATCAAGAATGTCGGCAAGGGGTTCTCGATTGCACGCGCCATGGTTCAGGCACGGGGCGAGATCGTTCTCTTCTCCGACGCCGATCTCTCGACCCCGATCGAGGAGGTCGAAGCCATGATTCCCGCCGTCGAGGCCGGCTACGACCTGATCATCGGTTCTCGACACCACGCAGACGCACAGGCCGAGGCCAAGCCGCTCTTGCGCCGCATGATGAGTCGCGGCTGGCAGCTCGCGCTGAGCCTTGCCGGCGTTCGCGGCTATGGCGACACCCAGTGTGGATTCAAGATCTACCGGCGCGAGGCTGCGCACACCCTGGCGCTGCTGCAGAAATCCTACGGCTTCGCCTTCGATGTCGAACACCTCTACCTGGCGCGCAAGCTCGGCTACCGGGTCAAAGAAGTGGGGGTCCGCTGGGTGCATTGCGAAGGTTCCAAGGTCGACCCGGTCCGCGACAGCCTGGGAATGCTGTTCGAGGTCCTGCGAATCCGCTTCCTGCACCGCAATCTGTCCCTTCCGGAGGGCGCTGCTCCACCCTAAGGAGCTCATTCATCGTAAAATGCGCATAATAGACACCTCGCCCCCCGCAGGGAGCCATTCACGGAGGTCTCATGTTTCGCGCATTTCCAACGCTCGCCTTTTCGACGCTCGTCGCGCTCTTGCTCCCTGCTTCGACCGCCTATGGCGCCTCGACCGGCGGCAATCTGACCGCGCTCGGGGTCAGCCCAGCGCACCATGCGCTGGCCGCACCGTCGAACACCGCGATCACCATCACATTCGATCGCGCGGTGGCGCCCGCGACGGTCACGGCCCAGAGCTTCTGGGCATTTGCGCGTTGGTCTGGAGTCGTGACCGGCAGTCGCTCCCTCTCAGCAGACGGCAGGACGCTGATCCTGACTCCCGACCGGCTGCTTTCCGCTGGCGAGTCCGTGATGGTCGTGCTCAGTCACGATCTCATGGCGGTCGACGGCACGCCCATGCGCGCCGCTGGCTACAGCTGGCAATTCTGGGTTCGCACCGTCTCGACGCCAACGCTCCGCTACGTCGAGACGGACGACCTGACAACCGGTGAGCCGAGCCGTCCGTACGGTGCAATCGGCTCCGATCTCAATGGCGACGGTTTCCTCGATCTGACCACAGTCAACGAGGATACGAACGACGTGCGCGTCTTCCTCAATGCGACCGATGGCACCTTTGACGCCTTCGGACCCCCGTCGTCGACCGGCGGCACCCCCAGCCCAAACGAGCCAAGTGACTTCGATCGTGACGGCCTGATCGACCTCGCTGCAGCCAACACCACCGAGGCCTCGGTCAGCGTGCTGCTGGGGAATGGCGACGGCACATTCGATTCACCGCAGCTTGCGGCCGTGACCAGCGCGCCCCGCGGCCTGGCCGTGCTCGACGTCGACGGAGACGGCGATATCGACATTGCGTCCGCCGAGCCCGGCACCGGCCAGATCAGCATTCTGCGCAACGACGGCACGGGCACGTTCGGCAACCGGACCTCCTTTGGCACGGGCACCGATGGCGAGTGGGGTCTGGCCGCCGGCGACATGAACAACGACGGCATTCTCGATCTGGTGGCAGGTGGGCGCAACGTAAACACGATCTGGGTCTACGCCGGCCAAGGCGACGGCACATTCAACCTCGTGGGCAGCCGCGACATCGGCGCTTCGACCTGGATGCTGGTGCTCGGCGACGTCGATGGAGACGGCGATGCGGACGTCTCGGTGGCGTCGAGCAACAGCGTCGGCGTGATCGTGGAAAACGCGGGAGACGGATCCCTCAGCGGTCACGACACCTACCCGATCGACCCATTCGGGCTGGCCACCGACCTCGCCGACCTCGATGGAGACGGTGATCTCGATTGGATCACCGCCAGCTTCAGCGGTGACTGGTTCCTGTTCCGCAACGATGGCCTGGGTAGCTTTACCTTCGATCGCGAGTTGCTCGCACCGCAAGCGGCCTCGTGCTCCGTTGCCCTGGATCTCGACAACGACGGCGATCTCGATCTCGCCTTGATCGACGAAATCGCCAACCGAATGATCGTGCTGACCAACGAGGGCCTGGTCTTCACCGATGGCTTCAAGAGCGGCGATACCTCGGCCTGGTCGTCGTCCTCGCCGTAGCCTCGCTCATCCGAGCGGTCTTCCATCCAAGCTCGGACTTTGTCGCGGTACGCGCCGCCCGATTCGCATCAGGGGACTCCCAGCGACCGCGCGTCGAAGCGATCCGGCGGTCGGATCGTGTGACGGCCAAGAACCGTCGGCAACGACCGGTTTGCCATAAACTGGCGCGCAAGCACAAAGACGCCACACATCGCGGTTTGTTCGCAGCCAGGCGGATCGTGCCGGAGGCTTTGTTGAACACTCCCCCTCGAAAGATTGGCCCCTACCGGATCCTAGAGCAGCTCGGTGCCGGCGGCATGGGCGAGGTCTACCGAGCGCGTGATGAACGGCTCGATCGCTCGGTCGCGCTCAAGCGGCTGGCGCCCGACGGTGAGGACCCCAAGCGTGCGCAGCGCATGATTCGGCGGGAGGCACGTGCAGCTGCCCAGCTCAATCATGCCAACATCGTCCAGGTGCACGACCTGCTCGAAGGCGAGACGGGCGACTGGCTGGTCATGGAGCTCGTCGTAGGGCGTTCGCTGCGCCAAGTTCTTGCCGACCAGGGCGGCCCTTTGCCTGCTGAGCAAGTCGTCGAGATCGCTCTGGGTGTTGCCGCTGGTCTTGCAGAGGCACACGCGGCAGGCCTGGTCCACCGGGACCTGAAGGTCGAGAACGTCATGCTGACGCTGGCTGGCGAAGTCAAAGTGCTCGACTTCGGCATCGCGCGCCAGCTATCGGTCCCCCGGGGCGTACCCGTGGCCACGACGCTCGCCGAGCCGGGCCGGATCGTCGGCACGATCTCTGCGATGTCACCGGAACAGGCGATGGGTGATCCGGTCGACCATCGTTCCGACCTCTTCTCCCTCGGTTCGCTGCTCTACGAGTTGCTCACGGGTGTCTCGCCCTTTCGCGCCGCCAGCCGTATCGAAACGCTCAACCGCATTTGCTGTCACCGCGAAGTCCCCGTCAGCGAACATGTTCCGATGGTCCCGCCCGCGTTGGCTGAGCTGACAGGTCACCTTCTCGAAAAGGTCCCCGCGCATCGACCTCAGCAGGCTTCCGCGGTGATCGCTGCGCTGCAAGGAATCAGCACGGGTGCTGATCGCCGATCGGCGGGGAGGACGCTCGGAGACGATCGCCCTCGAGCGTCCTCAGATGCCACCTTGGCGGAGGGTGCCACGACCGCAGCGCCGGGTCTGGACAGCGAGCTGCTACGGCCGGTACCGCACGCAGAATCTTCGAGTGAGTCGGAAAGGGCGGTCCCGGCATCGCGCTTCCGGGAAAACGCTTCGTGGCGGCCCGCGCTCCTGGGCATCATCCTGGTGGCCATACTGATCGGCTGGGCCGCAAATGGCCGGCGAGCCCCCACTCTCGCAACCAACCTGACCCATGGGACAAACTTCGAGGCGTTCACGAGCCATCAGCTCTTCGACCACGGAATGGAATTGATCAAGCACGAGTACCGCGATGGCAGCGTCGACCGGGGCATCGAGGCATTCCAGCGCATGATCGAGCGAGATGGCCCATCCGCGCCTGCCTATGCGGGCCTCGCCCGCGCCTACTGGCGCAAGTACACAGGCGGCAGCAAGGATCGCCTGTGGTTGGAGCGGGCGCTGCCGGCGGCCGAGCGAGCGGTCGAGATCGACTCATTCTCCAAGCCAGCCCGCATCGCGCGCGGCTTGATCTATGCCGAGATCGGGCGTCCCGCAGACGCCGAGACCGAGTTCCGACACGTTCAACGCCTCACCCCAGAGGATCCTGGCGCGCTCTATGGATTGGCTCACATGGCCGCCGTGGCGGGTGAGCTCGAACGCGCCGAATCCTTGTACCGACGTGCCCTGGTCGCTACCCCAAACGACTGGGAGCTGCACCTCTTGCTCGGCGTTGTCCACTATCGACTCGCCCGCTACGCGGATGCCGAGGCCGCCTTCCTACGATGCCTCGACCAGGCGCCCGACAACATCGTCGCGTACCGCAATCTCTCGGCCGCTCTCTATCAACAGGGAGAGATTGAAGAAGCCGAAGCAGCATTGCAAAGCGCCCTCGCGATTCGCCCCATGGGAACGCTCTACAACAACCTGAGCATCCTCTATTTTTCACGAGGGCACTACGAGCAGGCGGTTGCAGCGTCCGAAAGGGCGGTGGAGATGCCGGGCGGCGCAAATCACTACCTGCACTGGGCCAACCTCGGCGACGCCTATCGCTGGAGCCGGGGTCGCGAGGTCGATTCCCAGCGCGCGTTTCTCCGCGCCACCCAACTCCTGCGCGAGCGACTTGATGCCAATCCGGAAGACGTGACCGCAAGAAGTCGGCTGGCGGTCTACTACGCCAAGCTCGGCGCCAAGCAGGCAGCCCTTGCAGAAGCCGCGATCGTCGGCAGCTTGCCCAGACCCAGCACCTCTGTACGCTTCCGTCTGACCCTCGCGTACGAGCTTTGTGGCCTGCGCGAGCAAGCGCTCGAAGCCCTCGAGCTGGCGCTTCGCGCAGGTCATTCCCTGCAGGACGTCAAGAGCGATCCCGAGCTACTCAAGTTGCGAGAGGACCCTGGCTACCACCGCATCGTCGCGGCATTCGAGGTCGAGCCGACGATGGCGGGTTAGCCAAGGAGGGTCAGCTAGCCACTGACACCGCTCACTTCCATCTCGGGGTCCTTGCGAAATGCCTTCTTGCGCCCACGAAGCGTGACGTCGAAAGAGATGGTGAGCTCGAAGAGCCCGTTGTGCAGAAGCGGGTACTCACCGCCATCCCACGCATGGTGCGGTACTGCCCGGCGAAAGCACGGCGTGGTCTCCGCGATCGACAGATCGGACGTGAGATCCGTCGCGAGATCGGACTTGACCCCGACCGGAGACTCCGCGCGCTGGCTGGGCGGCGCATTCTTCGATCGCTCGAAGACGATCTCGCAGAAGGAAAAGGCGAACTCATCCGCGCCCGGGGGGGCGCCTCGCCAATCTGTCCGGTCGAACAAGCTCAAATCGAGCGCATCTCCCTTCTTGCAATCAACCGGGTAGAGCTGTCTCGACCGAACGGGGTGAACAATCTCGTTCCCGAGAGACAGGCACATGGTCGCGAGAAGCCGCTTGCCATCGGCGGCGTGTCTCGTCTCGTTCCAATCAAAGCCAACAGCCCAAACGTAGCTCGACATGATGTGTTCCTTTGCGCCCGCGAATCCTGCGCACTGAAGTGAGTGGTTTCAGGTCCCGAGCAAGTGCTCATAGCAAGAGGCAGGCCAGGTTGATTCCGGCAGCGAGCCGGTGGCTCCGGCTCGCTGCGCCCAGCTAGACTTGTGTGCCATGGGGAAACGTACCGATCGAAACTCCGCCCTTTCCGAGATGACCCCATCCAAGATCGAAACCTTGCAGGCGTCGACGGACGAGAGCGTCGGCTTGGCCGACCTTGCGGTTCCGACACTGACCATCCTCTTTCATCCTGATCCACAGCGCATCGGCGAGCTTGCGCGGCTGCACGAGATTCCCGCCGGGCGACCCGTTGCCCTGTCACGGCTGGAGCCGGTTTTCACTGCCGATGGCGACCCGGCCGACCGTCGCCCGCTGGCCGATGCGCATCTCAGCCGACAGCCGATCGTGCTGCGACCCGCGCGAGACGACACCGACACGGTGCGGATCGAGCGAGGCGCCAGCCGCGTCCGAGTGGATGTCGATGGCTCCCGGCTCGAAGCGACTCATACAGTTGTCCCCGAAGCCCTTGCCCGTGGGATCGTGATCACCCTCGGCCGCCGGGTCGTACTTCTTCTCCACCTCCACCATGCACGCATGGCCGCGCCTCCGAGCTTCGAGCTGATCGGCGAGTCAACGCCAATGATCAGGCTCCGACACGAGATCAAGGCCACCGCGGGCCTCGATGCGTCGGTGCTGTTGCGCGGAGAAACAGGAACGGGCAAGGAGTTGGTAGCACGCGCGGTACACGCTGCTAGCCCGCGCCGCTCACGTCCCTTCGTATCGGTCAACCTGGCTGCGATCCCGGCCTCCCTCGCCGCCGCCGAGCTCTTCGGTGCGGCGCGCGGGGCTTTCACCGGGGCGGATCGACAGCGGGAGGGGTTCTTCGCTCGTGCGAGCGGCGGAACGATCTTCCTCGACGAGATCGGCGAGACGCCGCCGGAGATCCAACCTCTGCTGCTTCGGGCGCTCGAAGATGGCGAGATCCAGCCCGTGGGCAGCCGCGAGACGCAGAGAGTCGACGTTCGTGTGATCGCGGCCACTGATGCCGATCTCGAAGCTGCGATTGCCGCCGATCAATTCCGTTCTCCACTGTTGCACCGGCTCGCAGGCTACGAGATCCGCCTGCCGCCCTTGCGACGTCGTCCCGGAGATTTCGGACGCCTGTTCTTTCATTTTCTCCACCAGGCGCTTTATGACCTCGAACGAGCTGAGGCTACACGAACGCGATCGCGAGGCGACCAACCGTGGCCACCGGTCAGCTGGATTTCTCGGCTGGCGCGCGCCCCTTGGCCGGGTAACGTGCGGCAGTTACGAAACATTGCCCGCCGCCTGGCAGTTGCCCAGTGCAACGAAGCACCCATGCTTCGCTTGGCAACGCTCGAGGAGCTGCTCGGCTCCTCAGACCCTGCAGCCACCCACAAGACGCGCGTGACGGCCTCCAAAGTTGCGCACGGGTCGGATTCTGGAAGGGTGACTACGACCAGCAACGGCTTGGCCACGGCGAGCTCCACGCCGCCCAGCGAAGACGCGCAGCGAGGCGCCCGGCGCGCGGCCGACATCAGCGAGCAAGAACTGCTTCGGGCCCTCGCGCAGCATGGCTATGAGCGCAAACGGACCGCTGATTCCCTTGGAATCTCTCGGGGCGCGCTGTACTACCTCATCGAGCAATGCCCCCACATCCGCCAGGCGGGGGATCTGGAAGCGGCAGACATCACGCCGGTGGTCGATGACGCTGCAGGCGACCTCCTGGCCGCTGCCGCGACGCTGGGTGTCTCTCGCCAAGCACTCAAACGGCGCATGCGCGTGCTGGGCCTACGTTGAGTGGTGGTCCTGCTGAAAGACGTCGAGACATGTCCAAAGATGTCGAATGGCGTCAGCCCGCCGCCGACCTCTCTACGGAAAACCTTACGAACCGTCTCCGGAGAGTTTTGGCGAGGCCATCCGCCACACCCATGACGCAAGGCTTTTCGAGTACATTGAGCCGACAAAGCTTGCCGATCTAACGGGGTCCAGGGTGCCTGGCACGGCAGTTGCTCTAAGGGTTTTCCGTACAAGCAAAGACCCAAGTCGAAGGTCGAGTACCTTGTGTCAGCAAGCAGGCATGCTTGGCGACATGGAGCGGCTCGAGCCCCGCACTTGGAAGTTTCACGAATCGAGAACTCAGGAGAGATACCATGTCTCAGCAGACCCACAGCACCGGCCCTTGCGCAGAACCTCACGGTACGAAAGTCACCGGCCCGATCCTGATTGACGACGCGATTCCGGTTGGCGCGCTGATCACCATGACCTGTCTGTTTCAGACCGCTACCAAGCACTCGATCGAGATCAGGGACTCGAAGAGTCTGCTCTATCTAAACGGTACGGGAACGGATCCGAACATCGAGATCGCTCGCGGCGCCGGTTCGGAAGATCACACTTTCAACGCGAACGGCACCCCCATTCATCTCACCTACGGTGGCGCCAACGAGAACACCTACGTGGTCACGAAGAGCACGAGCTCGAAGTTCGGAGGGGTCGTGATGTTTCAATTCGAAGATGACACGAAGGTCGACTGCGACTACAACGACTCGGTCGTCGTCGTGACCTGGACGACCTTCACCAAGTAGGCCCATTCGCCTTCGCGGCGCACACCGCCTGGTGAGCGAAGATCAACACTTCGCTCACCGATTCTCGCCGTCTTCAGCCGCGCAGTTTCTCGAGCGCGCGCCCCGCCCAATACCGAACGTCTTCGACCTCGTCTTCGAGCAACCGCTCGAGTGGAGCTGTCGCGCGGGGATCACCATAGGCCCCCAGCGCCCGCACGGCCCACTCACGAACGGCAGCGTCGTCGTCCTCGAGCCGGGAGAGCAAGGGCGCGACCATCCGCTCGTCCTGCATCACCCCGAGGCTGCGGACCGACCATTCACGAATCTCCGCGTTCGGATCTTCGAGTGTCGTGATCAATGGCAGCGTCGCGCGACGATCCCGGAACACGCCCAGGCTACGAATCGACCATTCCCGCACTTCTTCCACATCGTCCTGGATACGCGCGATCAAAGGCTGTACGGCGCTGTCGTCACCCATGCTTCCCAGGGAACGGGCCGACCATTCACGAACTTCGCGGTCAGGACTTTCGAGCGATCGGATGAGCGCGGTGATCGCCGCAGAGTCACCGGCAACCGGCGACGGATGGTCGAGGGCAGGCATGAGTGGCTCCGGCTCGCCGCTCTCTCGCCAAGATCGTACCCAACCTTCCCGCTTGGTCTCGGACCGTGCGACCGTGCCGAGGGCGCGCGCGGCCCACTCGCGGACTTCCGCATCCTCGTCATCCAGCCGTGCGACCAGCGGATCGACTGCGCTGGCGTCGCCCAAGGACGCCAGGGCTCGAACCGCCCACTCACGAACCTCGGCTTCTGCATCCCCAAGGCTGGCGATGAGCGCCTCCGCGGCACGCGGATCGGCAAGGGTCGCCAGCGCCCGAGCAGCCCACTCGCGAACTTCCGTATCCTCGTCATCTAACCGAGCGATCAGCGGATCGACTGCGCTGGCATCACCCAAAGACGCCAGCGCACGGACGGCCCATTCACGAACCTCGGCCTCATCGTCCGCCAGGGCGACCACCAACGGGGCAACCGCGTTCTCGTTTGCCAAGGCGATCTGCGAGCGGATGATCCATTCACGAACCTCGGCATTGTCATCGTCGAGGTAGGCGAGCAGCGGATCAGCGGCCGTCGGATCCCCGATCTTGCCCAAAGAACGCACCACCCATTCGCGTACCGCGGCATCTTCGTCATCCAGGCGATCGATCAGCGGCATCACGGCCGAACTGGCACCGAGCGCCCCCAGGGAGCGAACCGTCCATTGCCGAACGATCGCGTCGTCGTCAGCGAGTCGTGCGATCAAGGGCTCGACAGCACGGGCATCCCCGAGCGTGCCGAGCGCCCAAGCACTTGCCGCGCGGGCCCGTGGCGATCGGGCGTCGAGCTCGGCGAGAAGTGATGGCATGTCCGACGCATCGATTCCCAGGCGCCGAAGCTCCTCACGGAAGCGAGCAGTGTCAGAACGTTGGTATCGCTGCTCGGATCGCCAGTCGACATGGCGCTCGCCCGTCGCGCCATCGTCAGCCACCGCAGGCGTCGCGACGCCGAACGAGAAACGCGCGAGCGGAACGACCACGACGAGCGTGATCAGGGCGACCGCAGCGGGAATGCGACGCGGACGTGCGGAACGGTTGGGCTGCGACTCGAGAATGGCCATGATGCGTCCTTCTAGTTGAGCTCGAGCCGCCATGACCGGGGCGAGCCCAGGGCTTCGCCGATAGGCCATCGCGGTTGCGAGGAGTTGTTGGGCATAGCAGGCAGGATCGGCGCCGCGGTCGATGACCCGGCGGTCACAGGCGAGCTCACGCTCGTTTGCCAACCGCTTTTTCAGCCACCAACACAGTGGGTTGAACCAATAGACCGCGCAGACGAGATGACTCAGCAGGTGGATCGGTACGTCTCGGCGTGCAATGTGCGAGAGCTCATGGGCGAGCACGGCCTCGCGACGGGCAACCGGCCAGGTGTCGCAATCCCGAGGCAGGAGGATGGTCGGCTGCCCCCACCCCCAGACCAAGGGCATGTGGGCGCGAGCGGATCGGCACAGCGCAACACTTCGCTCGACGCCACTCCGTCGCCTCGCCCCTTCGAGCCGCGTCAACCAGTCACGGTCGCTCACGGGCGTGGCGCGGCGCACCCGGTAGGTCAGCGCGACGATCTGGGCGGAGAGCACGAGAAGCAGGAGGATCGATCCCACGGTCCAGGTCAGGGGGAGTGCCGTCGAGAGATTCGCGCCAGCGATCCGGCCGGCCCAGTCGGTCCACGGGAAGCCCCGGCGCACGGGTCCCGAGAAATCCGTCTCCGCGGTCGCGGGCGCCATCTGGGTCGTCGGCACGGACCGCGTTTCGTCGATCTCCCCGCGGCGCCACGACGGAGCGTTCCGATCCGATGGCGGCGGTGCGAGTCTCGGCTCCGGTTTCGCGGCGGCAGACGTCGCGGCCGGCAAGGTCACGGGCGTCCACCCTGGGAGCAACCATGAGAGACCGGGCAGGATGAGACTGGCCAGAAAGGCCCAGGCGAGGATCCGGTGCCGTAGGGATGCCGATGATTTTGGCCAGGTGGCCTGAGCCACCCAGGCGAGGCCGAAGAGCAGCGTGACCTTGGTGGCGAGCAGTAGGGCACTGCTCATGACCGGTCCTTCTTGGCCTGCTCGATCAGCCGCTCCAAGCGCCGAATCTCCTGATCGTCGAGGTCGGTCGCAGGGTCTGCCAAGTGAGCGGCCACCGCATCGCCCAACGAGCCCGAGAAGAACGTGCCGAGCACCGACGACAGGGCCGAGCGGGCGGCACGCGTACGCGAGACCGCGGGGCGGTAGAGATGCCGCCGCCCTTCCCGCTGGCGCTGGACATAGCCTTTCCCTTCGAGAATTCGCAGTAGCGTCCGGATGGCAGTCTCGGTCGGCGGATCGGGAAGATCCGCGGCGATTTCGGTGACGGCCGCCTGGCGCCGTGCGAACAGGACGTTCATGATCTGCCGCTCTCGGCGGCTGAGATGAAGGTCATGGGGTCCAGTCGACAAGGAATCCTCCTCCGGCACGGCGCAGCATTCACGGATACGCCGAAGTGCCAAAAAATTCGCACTTCGAATGCTAGAGAGACTTCGCTCGGCCTGTCAACTGTTTTCGCTAATTTTTTGGCACTTCGGCGAAGCTCACCGCTCGCATGCCCTCGTCACCCGGCCGCTTCGTCACTCCGTCGCGGAACGACGCACCCGTCCGGGCTACACGGAGGCCGGGCTACACGGGGGCCGGGCTACGCGGGGGCCGGGCTACACAGGCACCGGATCAAACGGCGACGCAATGCCCTTCGCCGCCAGGTAGAACTTGAGCGCACCGCGTAGGGATGCTTGCTCGCGGTCGGCGCTGTTCTCGGACGCCCCGACATGCTCGACCAGGGTGCGCAAACGCGCGATTGCTGGTGCGTCCATGAGCACGACCACATCATCGTCGTCCAGCTCGACCAAGACGCTCGGCTTGGGAACCGGGGCACCGAGCCGGATCTCGAGGTCCTCGAGCTCGTCGATGTGCCGGTACTCGAGCGGTGTGCCATCGAGCTCCTTCTCGAGCTCGCGGGTCTCCTTGCGCTTGCCGGCCAGGCCGTGCGTGACGAAGCACAGCGAGCAACCCGACCCGACGACCTTCATCATGCTGTCCTTGACGGCGGAGAGCCAGCCCGTCTTGGCGTCGTAGACCATGAAGATTCGACGGACGACGCGACGTCCCTCGTGGCCAGTGCGGTCCGGCTGGGGCGGGTCATTCGGCAAAGGCTCGTCCATCTGTGGTGCTCCTGAAAGTGATCATGGGCAGAAAGAAGTACCACACTGAGGCCAATGACTTCAAAGGGAGCCTTGCACCCAGGACACTTCGCGATGACGCAATGGGCATCCCACGTGCGGCAACGAAGAAGATGGGGCACCGCCCCTGCCACCCCTTCATCGGGGGAACGATGCAGGGCACGGCCCGCCCGCGCGGCCCGATGGAGGCTGCTAGTGCACGGGACGAGAGCAGTCCGTACACGCGAACGGAAGGTCGGAAACGACCCACTGCGGCCCGGCTGGGCTGCCGCCGAACCGGCGCTCGCCAACGCTGGGTCCGCCCGACGCACCAGACGCGTCGCCGATGACATCGCCCACCCCTTCATCGAAGTGGTAGAGCCCCACGGTCGCGGGATCGGCGGTGAAGGGCGCAGTGGGCCGCGGGAACGCGCTGCCGACGTAACGCAGAGTGTTCGAAAAGCGGAGCTCGTCGAGCCAGCCAGCAAAAGACGGAAAGGCCGGGCCAGCGTCGTGCTTCTCGGCTGCCAGCACGATGAACGGGTCACTGTTGATGCACGGCGAGCCGTTGCAGAAAGGGCCGGGGATGCCATCGTCGGGATAGGAGATATCGCCACCCGGATCGCTGCCCACGGCATCGAGCACGCCATCGACGTAGAGGGACATGGCACCGGCTAGGCTGCGTTGAATCGCGATGTGATGCCACAGACCGTCGTCGACGATCGCCGCGCCGCAGATCGTGACACTGCCGCCGGTGGCGTCGATGCCGAAGACCAAGCGCCGGTCGCTGATCGAAAGCCCGTACGCGCGCTGCTGATTGAAGCGATCTCGATCGACCACGATGTTGCCCTCGATCCAGCTGTTGCCCGAGCAGGAGTTTCCCTGCGCCATGTTTTCGTCGGGCAGCGCGCGCAGCCAGAGCTCGATCGTGAAGTCCGTGGCGCCCACGTCGACCGGTGGCCCAGGGTCGTCCGGAAGGGCCGGGTCGTCAATGCGGATCTTCACCCGATCGATATCGTCGACCCCGTTGCCGAAAAAGCGCAAGGCGAATCCGGCGCCGCCACTCCCGGCCTCGACGGTGACCGCGACCTGATCCGTCGCAACATTCCCGGCAGCATCGCGCGCCGTCGCCGCGATCTGGTGCGGTCCCTCGACCACCGATGCCGTATCCCAACCGATCTCGAACGGCGGGCTTCGGTCTTCGCCGATCATCATTCCGTCCACCGAAAAGCCCACGGCCACGACGCCGACATTGTCCGTGGCATCCGCGGCCAGCGCAACGACACCGCTCACGGTCGCATCCGGCACAGGGTTCGTGATCGACACGCTCGGAGGCTCGACGTCGGGCGGCCCCGCCGGACCGAAGGTCACGTCATCGAGGCCCAGGCTGAAGCCACCGGTGAAGGCCACCGTGACCTCCGCGGCAGCAGCCGTCCAGCCCGTCTCGATCTGCACGACCGAACCCGCCGTGAGCGTCCGAACGAGCTGTTGTCCGGCGCTGTCCGAGACGGTCAAGGTTCCGGTGGCGCCCGAGGTATAGGCCGCGAAACGCAGCAAGGCGCGCGAACCTTCTGCGAAGGTGAAGGTTCGCTGGCCGACGTCTTCAGAGAAGTAGATGCTGTTGGTGGCATTGGGGCCAAATGGACCGGTCCACCGCCATTGATCCGTGCCCCAGTCGATGCCCTCGAACACCCCTTCGATCAGGTCGTTCGAGACACCGGGTGGCACCGGATCGTCGAAGGTCACCGTACGCGGGCGGACGACCAGACCAATCGTGTCCGACCACGCGGACGTCCCGCCCGTTTCGAAGTCATCCGCGAATACCGTGCCGGGGCCGACCTTCGAGAGATCCATCGACGCACCCGCGCGTACCGCCGGAACAGCAGCCATCGAAACCGTGACGGCCAGCGCGACGAACGCTCGCCGGCGGCAGGCCACTGCGCAGCTCACTGTGTCGACGCAGACCAGCCGGAGGTGTCGCCCGACTCGAATCCGTCAGCGAACAGCAGGTCGCACAGATCTGTGCAGCGTTCGAAGGCGCCCAGGTCGGGCAGCCCATCGTCCGGACGGGACTCACTCGCCTGATGCTCGAGGTAGTGGAAGCTAACAGGGTGAGCGGACACCGCGGATGGGAGGAACGTACCCGCATCGACGAGGGGCGGGCCTGTCGGCCGAAAGTCTTGCGCGGCCTCGTCGACAAAGCCGGGATCGGCCGTCGAGATTCCCGAGCCATCGTCGTCAATGGTGCCGGTCAGTCCACTGTGGCTATCGCGCCAGCCCGGCTTCGTCCAGTTTCGCCGCAGGGCAAGCGTGCCGGCCGAGGCCAACATCGCGAGGCGGTTTCCGCCCTCTGACACGTAGAGGACGTTGTTGCGGACATCTGCGGCCTCGTCCTGCGTCGACAAACGGAGGAGCGTGGTGTTGCCGCTCCGGGTCGACACGACGGTGTTGTGAAAGAAGTAGAGATTCCCCTTCCGGTACCGGCCCGCATCGCTGCCGTCCCCCCCGTAGTGGACCACCTGGCTGTTGCCCTCGCCATCGCTCTCGGTCAAGACGTTGCCGTAAACAAAGGTCTCGCGGTAGCTCGGATCGGCCGCCACGGCGGCTTCGCCATCGACCAGGTCGAGTTGGCGGTTGCCGTCTTCGATCCAGTTGTAGCGCACCACCAAGCCGGCCGAGCGATCTTTCAAGTTGTTGCCATCGGCCCCTGCACGCAGGGCGCCGAAGCGATTGAACTGATAGACGATCCCCATTGCCGCGGTGTAGGTGTTGTGCTCGAATGCACTGCCCTCAATGCCATTGTCAAAGAAATGGTTTCGCTCGAAGAGGAGATCACGGGTCAAGCCACCGAAGCTGCCCGTGAACACACCGTTCCCCGAATCGTGAATCACGCAGTCGCGCACCACCAAATGCTCGGCTTTTTCGACGTAGATGGCCGCGGCATTGTTGACGTAGTTGCGCGTCGCCCCACCGTCGTCGACGAATGTGAAGGGCGGCCGGGCCGAACGGAGCTCGAGCTTCTCGATGCGAATGTAGGCAGGAAGGCCGTCCGGCGGCGTACTCGAACCGCCGACCTTGATCAGGCCGCGCTCTTCGTTCCAGTAATCGAGGTCTTCGGGCGTGACCGCGTCGCGGCCGTCGATGACCGGCAACTGTCCCTGGGGGCCCGGAACGCCGCTCACGACGATCCACGCGTCCGGCGTGCCGCGCCGGTTGATCACCCATTTCTCGCGATAGGGCGTCGGTCGCCAGTCGATCAGCACGCGGTCGCCGGGTTGCAGCGCCGCCCAGGGCACATCACCGATGGCTTGTAGCGCTTGCCCGGGGCCGACCCGGTAGTCGGCCCCGGACACCGCATTCCCAAGCAACGAGAGGAGCGCCAAGTGGCTGATCACGACAAGTCGAATCGTTGATCGTGCTTGCGTCATCACCTTCCTCATGCTCACAGACCAGCAATCACCGTGCCATAGCTCTTCGGCGGCATTCCGACGCTTGGTTCGCGCTCCGATCAGGATTTCTACCCGAAAGAGCGACATCCATTGACGCTTCCGATCGACGAACTGACATTTACCGTCATGCGCATATCACCACTCGACGTAGACAGCAGGAAGCCCTCCCCCCACTTCGACCGATCAGTCGTCCCGCGCCGGAGCGCGGGAAAGCTCGGCTTCGGCGGCCAGAAAACCAAACGCCGACCAGCCCGCCCCGGCGGTCACCTGCTCGAACGTGGCCTGGGCGGCCTGCTCTCGCCCCGCCAGCAGATGCCACACGCCGACCCCGTAGCCGCGTGTCGAGCCTCCGAGTGTTTCCGCGTCGAACGGCATGCCAGCGTGCTCATCGTCGGTGGCCAGCAAGCGGAGCAGGCGGAGGTAGCCGTCGTTCTCGAGGACCACGAGGTCGTCGGGGACTTGAGCGAAGACCGCGGCGGCCTCGGTCGCGCGCCCCGCGCGGTGCAGCGAGAGCACCAACCAGTAGTTGGCCGCGACCAACATGTCTGGATTTTCTGCCAAGGCCGCACAGGCGCGGTAGGCCTCGGCCGCGCGCAAGTAGTCACCCAACAGATAGCGGGCAAGGCCGAGGTGGTACCAAAGGTTGGTCTTGAGGCTGCTGGTCGGCCGATTGAAGAGATTGGGTAAACCGTCCGGCTCGACTTGGTCTGGCCGACCCGCGACGAGATCGAGACCACGGACGAAATCATCGGCCGCAGCCTCGAGCTGCCGCGTCGACAGCAGGCGATGCCCTCGGTGGCGCGGGAAGCGAGCATCGGTCGGGTGCCGGGTCATCCCCTCTGTGAAGGTGGCAATGGCTTCGCGGTAGTGCCCGAGATAGCCGAGGCGGCGCCCGAGCCAGACCCGCGCGTCGGCATCGTCGGCGTCGACTCCGAGACGCGCCCGGAGCTGTTCGATGGCTGCTTCCTGTTCGGCACGGAACGCCGCATCGACGGTCAGCCTGGGCAGCGGCTCGCCGAGAAGCGAGGTCGCCTCGACCGGCCGGTCCGGTTGCTTCGCGTCGCCTGCCCTCGTTTCGGCAGCGCTTTGGCCAACCGCCGTCAGCGGGTGAAACAGTAGGTACGAGATCGTCAGAGAGACGACCAGCAGAAAGGGGCGTCGGATCATGGCAGGCCTCCGCGGCGCGTGGTTCGAGTTGCGGCGACCATCGTATCGGCTCGGCTTCTGGGTGGTAGCAGCACGCCTCGGTCCCACCTCGGCGTGCTGCTACCATCCAGTCAAATCATGAGAAACACGATACGCCTGCGACACACCATCCGCAGTCTGGCCATGCCCGCCTGTATTGCTGCCAGCCTCACCCTGGCAAGTGTGGCGGCTTCGTCCGCCGACGCCACCTCGGGCAGCGGCCCGACCGAAGCGCTACTCGAGGGTCTTCGCTTCCGAAGCATCGGGCCGGCGCTCCAGTCCGGCCGGATTGCGGACCTCGCGATCGATCCCAGCCAGCCCGACACCTGGTACGTCGCCGCTGCGTCGGGTGGCGTGTGGAAGACCGTCAACCACGGCACGACCTGGCAGCCGATCTTCGATCACTACGGCACCTATTCGATCGGCTGCGTAACGATCGACCCCCAAAATCCTCACGTTGTTTGGGTCGGCACCGGCGAGAACAACAGCCAGCGAAGCGTCGGCTGGGGTGACGGTGTCTACAAATCCCTCGACGGTGGCGAGTCGTTTACCAACATGGGTCTGGGGACTTCCGAGCACATCGGCAAGATCGTGCTCGATCCACGCGACAGCGACGTCGTCTGGGTCGCCTCGCAAGGGCCGCTGTGGTCGGGCGGTGGTGAGCGGGGGCTCTACAAATCGTCCGACAGCGGCACCACCTGGCAGCGGGTTCTCCACATCAGCGACGACACGGGTGTCAGCGACGTGGTGCTCGACCCGCGGGACCCGGACACGGTTTACGCCGCCAGCTTCCAACGTCGCAGGCGGCAGTGGGCGCTCGTCGCTGGCGGCCTCGAGTCCGCCATCCACAAATCGACCGACGGCGGTGCTACTTGGCGCACGCTCGAACGCGGCCTGCCCGATGGTCCGCTCGGTCGCATCGGTCTGGCGATCTCACCGAGTCAGCCGGACGTGCTGTACGCCACCATCCCCGGCCTGCCCGAAACCCAGGGATTCTTCCGCTCCGAGAATCGTGGCGAGAGCTGGTCGAAGATGAGCGATTGGGTGGCGGTCGACCCGCAGTACTACCAGGAGTTGGTACCGGACCCACATCGATTCGGCCGGGTCTACGCCATGGACGTCTTCCTGCAGGTAACCGAAGATGGCGGTCAGTCTTTTGCTCCGGTTCCCACCGACAACAAGCACGTCGACAACCATGCGCTGGTCATCGATCCTCAGAATGCCGACCACCTGATCTCCGGTACGGATGGCGGCCTCTACGAGAGCTACGACCGGGGCGCCACCTGGCGCTTCGTGTCCAACCTACCGATCACTCAGTTCTACCGCATCGCAGTTGACGAGCGGAAGCCGTTCTACTGGGTCTACGGCGGCACCCAGGACAACGACTCCGTTGCCGGCCCGTCGCGAACGGCCAACGTTCACGGCATTCGAAACAGCGACTGGATCCACACCTCGTTCGGGGACGGCTACCAATCCCGCGTCGATCCGGACAACGCCGACATCGTCTACTCGATGTGGCAGTACGGAGAGCTCATGCGCTTCGATCGGCTCAGCGGGGAGATGCTCGACATCAAGCCACAGCCCGATCCCGGCGAAGTCTTGACCTGGAACTGGGACGCACCGTTCGCGGTCAGCGCCCATGGCGACCATCCGCTGTACTTTGCCGGCAACTACCTCTTTCGCAGCGATGACCGAGGGGCGTCGTGGACGAAGATCTCCGGCAATCTCACGCGGGGAATCGATCGCAATGCGCTACCCGTCATGGGTCGATTGTGGAGCGTGGATGCCGTCTGGAAGAACGTCTTCACGTCGTTCTACGGCAATGCCACCGCGCTCGACGAGTCGCCCGCGGTTCCCGGCCTGCTCTATGTCGGCACCGATGATGGCCTGATCCACGTCACCGAGGACGGCGGCACCACGTGGCGACGGAGCGAGCGTTTCCCCGCGGTACCGGAGAACACGCTGGTGGCGGACCTGACCGCATCGCGCCACGACCCGAATCGGGTCTTCGCTCTGTTCAACAACCACAAGAGTGGCGACTTTACGCCCTACGTCTTGCGCAGCGACGACCGAGGCCGAAGCTGGCGCACGATCGCTGGCGACCTACCGAACGGCGACGTCGCCTGGGCCTTGGTCGAGGATCCGATCGATCCCGAAATCCTCTTTCTCGGCACCGAGTTCGGTGTCTGGACCCGCATCGGCACGGGCGACGCCTGGCGGCGACTCACCGGCGGCATGCCGCGGGTGGCGGTGCGCGACCTCGAGATTCAGCAGCATGCCGACGACCTGGTCGTCGGCACGTTCGGCCGCGGCATCTACATCCTGGATGACATCAGTCCCCTGCGCCATCTGCGTACAGCAGCCGAGGCGAGCACGCCAGCCGGCACGCCCCCGGCTTCCGATGTACCCCCAGCCCGCCTGCTGCCGACGCGCGACGTTCAAACGTTCATTCCGGCGAAACCGATGGGATGGGACGAGAAGGGCACCCAAGGCGACGCACTCTTCACCGCACCCAACCCACCCAACGGCGCCGTCCTGACCTACGTTCTGCACCAAGACTACCGCTCGCTCCGCGACCAGCGCCTCGCCGCCGAGGCCGAGCTGCGGGCGGCGGATCAGGATGTGCGCTATCCAGTCTGGCAGGATTTGCGCGCCGAGGATCGCGAGCAAGCGCCCACGGTGGCGCTGGTGATTCACGATGACAAGGGCCAGCAGGTCGCACGGCTGGCGGCTGCCGTCGATGCCGGTTTACACCGCACGACCTGGAACCTGCGGCGGGCGTCGCTTCAGCCGATCACTTCCGTGGACGACAACGCATGGGCCGCAGATCCGCCCAGCGGTCCACCAGCCCCGCCCGGTACCTACACGGCTACCCTCGTCGAGGAGGTCGGGGGCGTGGTCACCGCGCTGGCCGAGCCGCAGTCGTTCGGCGTGTGGCCGCTTGGCCAGGCGGCGTTGCCGAACGAAGACCGACAGGCGCTCGCTGCCTTCCAACACGAGGTCGAGGAGCTTGTCGGCGCTGTGTACGCCACGTGGGCCGTGCTCGACGAAAGTCAGCGCCACGTCGAGCGCTACGCACGCGCCCTCGCTCGTTCGCGCCGCCCACCGCCAGGACTCGCGCAGCGGATTCACGCCCTCCGTGACGAGCTGTTTACGGCCCGAAGCGCGTTGGCGGGCGACGAGACCGTGGCCCGTCGGGCCGAGCCCACCACGGCCTCACTGCTCGCGCGCCTCGAACGCGTCGCATCCGTTCACTGGTCATCGACCTCGGCCCCATTGCCGATGCAGCGCCAAAACCTCGCGTGGGTATCCAGCAGCCTGGCCGAAGTTCTCGACCGGCTACGCCCCATGGTCGAAGAAGCACTGCCCGCGATCGCTCGGGAGCTCGATGCCTCGGGCGCGCCTTGGACGCCCGGAAGCGGGCTGCCCACCTGGCCGCCTCCGGATCGCACTTCGGCGGGCGAGGGGCTTCGCTAGCACCGCTGACCCGGAAGCGGGCAGCAGAAACACCGGTCCAAGGGCCGATGACGAGACAGCGCAGAAGCGGGGACCGAGCGGCCCACGCTGGAGGCCTCGCAGCCTGCGCTCCCGTCGCAGCGCCTACCCCTCCACATTCTTGGTATATTCCTGGAAGGCGGGAATGCGGACCGCAGATAAGTTGTGTTTCTTGAGGAGCGACACGGATGTGGTGGGCGCGGCGCTTCAATCGGATTGCGTTGGTCGTGCTGGTCGTAGCCGTTGGGAGAGTAGCTACCAGCGTTGCGGAGGCGGATGACTCTCTTCGGGCACCGACCTGGCTGATCGCAGCGATGCCGAGCGAGGCATCAAACATTCTCGGCACGGTACTCGGTACCAACGAGACCGAACCAACCTGGATCAGGCTTGCGGATGCTGCGGCCCCGCGGCACCTCGTCATGGTCGGTGTCAGCGACTCGGACCCTGCCCAGCGTGCCGGCTCCCTCAGCAGATTGGAGACGCTTCTGTCGTCTGTCGCCGAGCCCGAGCATCCGATCTGGCATCTGGAAGAGCGTACGGATCTCAGCTTTTTGCCGGCCTCGGCTGCGCGACCACCGAGGTACCGCGTCGCGCTCTACGAGTTCCCCGCTCTGCGAATGCCACGGGTCGAGCGTCGGCTGCGCAATCGATTGCACCACGCACTCGCAACCCGTTCGGAGCACCCGTACATCGTGCTCCAAGGTGATGTCGGCAACCAACAGACCCGGATCGTGCTTCTCGAGCCCGACGACAGCCCGCGCGATCGGCGGCTGGAAAGCTGGGCAATGCGTAAAGACATCCTTCCGGGATCGCTGGAGAGCAGCGCATCACCGAGCGTCCTGGCCCAAACGCCAGGCAAGCTCGCCCACATGCTGACGGGCAAGCTCCTGCTCGATCCACTGGAGCCGTTGCCGGCACCCACTGCAGAACCCTCCATGGAAGAGGCGCCGGCCGAGGAGATCGCGGGCGCCTTGTCCGCGAGCGCACCGGCCGAGCCGATTCCGCCGGTCCCTGTTGCACCGTTGCCGACATCAGCCGCCACAGCGCGGGCCGGATCAACACGGGCCGAAACAACACGGGCTGGCGCGGTACCTGCTGAGCCCGCGTCACCCTTGCCGCCTCCAACGCTGGATCTCGAAGCGGTCCGTCGCCGCGTGACCTCTGCGGTCGAAGACTGGGCCCGTGCCTGGTCGAGCCAACGTGCAGCCGACTATTTCGCGGCCTATGCCCGTGCGTTCCAACCCGCAGGGGCCAGCCTCGATCGCTGGCGCGCAGAGCGGCGCGCGCGCATCCAAGCGCCCAAGGTCATCGATGTCCGTGTCGCGGACCTCGATATCGAAGTCGTCGAGGCCGACCGCGTTCGCGTCATCTTCGAGCAAAACTACCAATCGGACCGCTACCGGGATCGCGTCCGCAAGCAACTTGACTTCGTGCGTGAAAACGGCGCGTTCAAGATTGAGCGCGAGCAGGTGCTTCAGGTTCTCGCAAGGCCCTGAAGTTCAGCGGCTCCACAGACTCGATCTGGTAGGGTTGGGAAGCTTCTCGCCTGACTTCCGGGGACCCAGTTTCAATGCTCAAACGCCAGACCGAAGGCTCCGTCGTCTGCCCGAACTGCGGACGGTTGGTCGGAGTCCGTGACGAACGCTGTTTCATCTGTGGTCGGTGGAACCCAGGCCTGTGGGGCTGGGGCCCTTCGCTCGCGCGCCTCGGGGGTGACCTCGGCTTCGCCAACATTGTCATCGGAGGCTGCGTCGGCCTGTTCTTGATCGCCCTCCTGCGCGATCCGAGCGGTATCCAAATGCGCGGCCTGCTCGGGCTCCTCGCGCCGGCGGGCAGCGAGAATCTGTTGTTGGGCGCCAGTGGCGCCGGCCCGATTTTCGACTTTGGGCGCTGGTGGACCGTGCTCTCCGCAGCTTGGCTTCACGGAGGCCTGCTCCACATCCTCTTCAACATGATGTGGATCCGCCAGATGGTGCCGGCTGTCGCCTCGCTCTTCGGTGTCGGCCGCATGATCATGATCTACACGATCGCTTCGGTCGTCGGCTTTGGTCTCACGTCCTTTGTCTACCTGCTGCACCTGCCCGGCCCCTTGGCCGGGGCAGGCCTCACGCTCGGCGCTTCGGCGCCGCTCTTCGGTCTGTTCGGCGCGCTCTACCTCTATGGCCAGCGCACCGGCAACCACTCGATCAGCCGGCAGATGACCCAATTCTTGCTCATCATGCTGGTCTTCGGCGTCGTCGTGCCGGGCGTCGACAATTGGGCGCACCTCGGCGGCTTTGCCGGCGGCTATCTAACCGCCAAGATCTTGGACCCGCTGAAGCCGGAGCAACAGCATCATTTGCTACTCGGGCTCGCGTGCCTGGGCGCCATGGTGCTCTCGATCGTCGTGTCAGTGCTACACGGCATGAGCTTGGGCTGGCCTGAGACGATCGCGCACTTCTTTCGGTAACCGTCTCGGTCTCACGGATCGTCACCATGTCTTCTCAGCCAGCCGTTGATCCCCTCACCGACAGCCTCGGGCGACCGCTCGACGACCTGCGGATCTCGGTGACCGACCGGTGCAACTTCCGGTGCACCTTCTGCATGCCGGCTGACAAGCGCTACGACTTTCTGGCGCGCCGCGAGATTCTCAGCTTCGAAGAGACGACGCGCCTGGCCCGCATCTTCGTCGGGCTCGGGGTTCGCAAGATTCGGCTCACTGGCGGCGAACCGCTGCTGCGCGCTGAGCTACCCATCCTGATCGCGGCGCTCTCCACCCTCGACGGTGTCGAGGATCTCGCACTCACCTCCAATGCCGCGCTCCTCGATCGTCAGGCCGAGTCGCTGGTCGAAGCCGGCCTCCATCGCGTGACTGTGAGCCTGCACGCCCTGGACCCAGCCCTCTTCAGCCGTCTTTCGGGCCTCGATGTGCCGATCGAGCGCGTCTTGAACGGACTCGAAGCTGCGCAGAAGGCTGGCTTGAAGCCGATCAAGCTCAACACGGTGGTCATCCGCGGGACCAATGACCACGAGATCATCCCGCTTGCACGCTTCGCCCGTGAGCAAGGCCACACGTTGCGGTACATCGAGTACATGGACGTCGGAACCGTCAACGCTTGGGATCCCAAAGGGGTCTTCTCGGCGGCCGAGATCATCGATTTGATCGACGCACGATGGCCTCTCGAAGCCCTCGATCCCGAACGCAGAGGCGAGGTCGCGTCGCGGTGGCGCTACCGCGACGGCGGTGGCGAGATTGGCGTGATCAGCTCCGTGACCCAGCCGTTCTGTGGCGACTGCACACGCGCGCGTCTATCCGCGGAGGGCAAGGTCTTCACCTGCTTGTTCGGCAAGGTGGGCCACGACCTGAAAACGCCCCTGCGCGACGGCGAGAGCGATGCGGCTCTCGCCGATCGGATTCGGTCGCTCTGGGCAGCTCGAACGGATCGCTACTCAGAACAGCGCAGCGTCGATCTCGCTCAAGGCCGTTTCCAGCCGAGTGAAAAGGTCGAGATGTTTCGGATCGGTGGGTAGGCGCACACCCGTCAAGACGTACGGCCCTTGCCGGCGCGCGACCGCGTGTCAGATTTGCAACGAGCGATCAGCCATCATGACGGGCGTGCCGCCCGGCGCCGTGCCGTTGGCGTCCGTCTCTAGGGTCACCTGGAAGCTGTGGGTGCCATCGGGCATGAACGACGCTGCGAGCTCGCCTGGCCCGGAGCCCGAGACTTCGATCGCACCGCCTTTGACCGGTCCGTGATCGGTCATGAACCACAGTGTGTAGACCGAACCCTGCGGTGCCGGCTCCAATCCTTGTACGCTCAAAAGCCACCGTTGGTGCTGTCCGCACACCCACACGACACCGCGGGGCTGCTTGCGCGCAGATGCCAGGCGCGCGGTCCCCTCGAGGCTGCGCATCGGATAGACCTGGCGTGCAACCCGGGTGATCATGTCGAGGCGCTGCTGGGCCGCCTGCAGCTCGTTGGCCACGAGTAGGTTCTCTTTCTCCGCAGACTCCGAGACGAGACGGGCGTTGGCTTGAAGCGCAGTGATTTGCTGCTGCTGTTCGCGTAGGCGACCGGCCAGAAAGGCCAGGCTGATCACGCACAGGCCGAGAATTGCTGCCATCGCGATCGACCACGGGCTGAGCGCCGGCCTGCGATGCTCCATCGTCACGATGTTGCCGCCGCCGGCCGCTGCGGCCGCTGTGGCCTCGGTGGCAACGGGCCGAAGCTCTTCCGTGGAGCTTACATCCGCCGGTGAAATGTTTGGGTTGTCTTGGCTCGCGGCAGCGGCCGGGATCGCCCCAAGATCTGCGCGGGGATCGTTGCGCTCGTGGGCAATTCGTTGCAGCAAGCCCGCTTTGATGCCACTGCTTGGCATCTGCGGTGCCTCGGCGAAGGAGAGAAGGCCAAGTAGCTCGGAGTAAGACCGTTCCAGGCTGTCCGCATCGTGTTGCGGGAAGGCGGCGAGCAAGGACGCCGGATCCGTGATCGCCAGGCAGTCGATAGCCTTCTCGATCGCGGGATCGTGATGCTGCTCATTCATAACAGGTCCTGGATCTCTTCCTTCAACGTTCGCCGGAGCTTTTTCATCGCCAACAAGGTGCGCGTCTTCACCGTCCCCAAGGGGATACCGGTGCCATTGGCAATCTCGCTCTGCGTCATCCCTTGAAAAAATGCAAGCTCGAGAACGTTGCGCTGCTCGGCCGGAAGATCGGCGAGCGCAGCGGTCAATCGCCTGCGCCTCTGTTCCCACAATACGGAGCGGATACCTTCGGGGGATGTATTGCGGCCGCGATTTTCTTGTTGGACGTTCACCAGGGTCCGATCCATGACCTGACGACTGCGCAGCCGGTCGATCGATCGACTGCGGGTGATCAACACCAGCCAGGTCGACACGGCAGAGCGACGCGTGTCGTACCGCACCGCCTGGTTCCAGACCTGGAGGAAGACCTCTTGCAAGACATCTTCGGCATCAGCCTGCCGTCCGAGAATTCGCCGGGCCAGCGCCAGAAGCAGCCCGGCATAGCGATCGTAGAGCTCGCTGAGCGCGGATTCGTCACCGTCGGCGATTCGGCGGATCAGCGCGCCGTCGATCGCGGCATTCGTGGGGCGCTTGTTGGGCTCAGGGAAGGACGGCATGGGCGAACTTGGGGCGACGGACTGAATCTGGGCCAGCATTTAATGGGCCTCCGTAAGCGTAACATGTAGGGCGAGCGCCGGAGTCGGGTGCCACGGGCGACGCCTACATAGGATACGAAGGTCTCAGCCCTCCAGGCTGAACGAATCTGTAACACTTTCTAACGAATCTCTAACAAATCGCACGGATCGACCGGAATTCGAAACCGCGCGACGGCTTCTTCCGCCGCGCGCGCCATCAGCGCTAGCGGGTACCAGGATTCCGAGCCCCGGTGTCTCGACGCGAGGCGAGCCAGGCGCCAACGACCACGAGAACGCCGCCGCCCCATGCCGAGGCGGCGAGCGCGTCGCCGCGCACGGCCACCCCGAGTACCAGGGCAACCGGCGCGCTGAAGAAGATCGGAAGGGAACCCCGCGTGCTGCCGACCCGACCGGCCAACGAGATCATCATCACGAATGCGAGCCCCGTGCTCAGCACCCCGAGCGGAATCATCGCGAGCAGGGCCGTTGCCGAAAACTCCGAGCCGGGCAGCTGCGCGACGCCAAATGGCACCACGATGACGAGCCCGGCCAGTTGCGCCCACAGCAACACTGGCAGGGCACCGTACTTCTGCTGGAGGGGAACGGCGAGATTGGCCGCCAGGCCGTAAAGACTGACCGAGAGGAGCAGCAGCCCGACGCCCGTGGCCGCAGCATGAGAGCTGGCGAGCTGAGGCCACGAGATGGCGGCCACGCCGGCGAAGCCGAGCACCAGACCGATGCGCTGAGGGCGCCCCGGGGGCCGCCCCAAGAGCAAGGTTGCCCATACTGCCGTGGCCAACGGCGTGGCGCCGTTCATCATGCCTGCGACGGAAGAGTCGACCCACTGCTGGGCCACGGGAAAGAGGGCGAGCGGAACCCCGACCCAGGCGAGACCGAGCAAGGCTACGCGCCCCCGATCGGCGCGCTCGATGGGCGCACGCGCCGCCCGCACGACCGCCAACACGGCCATTCCGAGCAGCACCCGTACCATCGCGATCACGCCCGGCCGCAGGCTCTCGAGCCCCATGTCGATCCAAAGAAAAGACGAACCCCAGATCATCGCGACACAGACAAGGAGGGCCCAGTCGCGAGGACCAAAGGCGTCGGAGACGCGCCCCTCCGACGTGGCGAGGAGACGACCACCTCTCCCCACGCCTGGGGACAGATCGCTCGATCGTGGGCCGCTGCCGGCCCGATGGCTGCCGGACCGATGGCTGTCGGCCCGGTGGCTGTCGGCTCGTGCTTGCAAACGCATCGTGCACCTCCTTGCCGTTCTCGTCGGCCCGGCTAGGATGCAGCACGCCTACGATTCACACAATCGAAACTTTCTTAGCGCTTTCCTGTAGCATTTCTACAATGTTGGATCTCCAGCGCCTTCGCGCTCTGCGCGCCGTCGCCGCCCATGGCTCCGTGACAGCCGCGGCCGACGCGCTCTACCTCACCGCCTCGGCGGTATCCCAACAACTCGGCAAACTCGAACGGGAAGTGGGCCAGAAGCTTCTGGAGCGCCAGGGGCGAGGCGTACGGCTAACCGACGCTGCGGAGCTGCTCGTCGGATACACCGATCGAATCCTCTCCTTGGTCGCCGCGGCAGAAGCCGATTTGGAGTCGAAACGTGGCGTCGTGCACGGCAACCTGACGATCGCCGCCTTCGCCACGGCGTCGCGTGACCTGCTGGCACCTGCACTCCGTCAGCTCCGCACCGAGCATCCCGCGCTGACGATCGGCCTGCGCGAGATGGAGCCGGATGACGCCTTGCCGCTGGCCATTCGCGGCAGCCTCGACATTGCGGTGATCGACGCGTGGCGCGACGCCCCACCGTTCGTGCCGAACACATTGGTTCAGGATTTTCTTCAGACCGACTGTGCGGACATTGCGCTGCCTGCCGAACACCCACTCGCGAATCGTCGATCCGTGGAGCTCCGGGAGCTCCGTGATCAACCATGGATCAGCTGGCCACGCGGCTCGATGTGCCACGATTGGCTTGTCAGCACCCTGCGACAGATCGACGTCGAGCCACACATCGCTCATACCGCGATGGAACATGCCACCCAGCTGACGCTGGTGGCGGCCGGCCTCGGCGCGTCGGTCCTGCCACGTCTCGGCCGCGGTGCCATACCGGATGGAGTCCGTGTAGTGCCTGTGCAGCCAGCGCTGGTTCGTGAAGTCTTCGCGATCTGGCGCAAGGACGCTACGAGGCGTCCCGCGATCGCCGCCTTGATCGACGCCCTACGGGCGCAAACGACTCGCGCGAAACACGATCCGTAGCCGCAGCGGGTCGCCGAGCCGATTCACAGGCTATTGACCCGTTTGATGGGAACCTTCCAGCTTTCGCCGAAAGAGCTTCGTCGTGCTGCCAAGGCGCAGCGAAGAGCCAAACGAAAGCGGAAGGGAATTGCCAAACGGAGCACTAGTACCGAGGCACCGAAGGGTCGATCTGGAGACTCCAGGCGTCGATGCCACCCGCGAGGTTGGTGGCGCCAGCACAGCCCTGCTGGCGGAGGTACGCGACGACCTGAGACGACCGCGGCCCGTGATGGCAGTGCACCACTACTGGCTGCTCGCCGGTCAGCGCAGCAAACTGATCCGGTCCCTTGCTGAGCGGCATCAGCTCGCTGCCCTCGATCTGACAGATCTCGAACTCGTGCGGCTCCCGAACGTCGATCAGCAGGAAATCGCGCCCCTCGGCCTGCCATTGGCGCAGCATCAGCACGTCGATCTCGAAGGGAATGGACGACGGTGATTCGGCCACGGGTTTCTCAGCGTCAGATTCGGTCATCGTAGGGGCCTCACAAGCTTCGCCGACCGCAATCAGCGTGTCAATCGTGGCGTCGGCAGAACAGATCGGACAGTCCGGGCTCTTCTGGATTCGCACCGTGCGTACATTGGCGCCTAGCGCGTCGACGATCATCAAGCGGCCGAGCAACGCTTCACCCTGCCCCAGCAGGAGCTTCACGACCTCGTTGGCCTGCATCGTGCCGATCATGCCCGGCAGCATGCCGAGAACCCCGGCCTCCGCGCAGTTTGGCACCGAGCCGGGTGGCGGCGGTTGCGGGAACAGGCAGCGATAGCAGGGGCCTGGCCCCGCCCAGAACACCGACACCTGCCCCTCGAAACGCTGCACAGCACCCCAGACACATGGCTTGCCCGCCAACACGCAGGCATCATTGACCAGGTATCGCGTCGGGAAATTGTCGCTGCCATCGACCACCAGGTCGTACTGCGCCACCAAGGCGGCCGCGTTGTCCGCCGTGAGCCGCTCATCATGCAGCACCAGCTCGATATGAGGGTTGATCTCGGACAACCGCTCGCGCGCCACCTCGACCTTCGGCCGGCCGAGATCGCTCTGACCGAAGAGTACCTGCCGCTGCAGGTTCGACTCATCCACCCGGTCGAAGTCGACCATGCCGAGACGGCCGACGCCAGCGGCGGCAAGATAGAGACCGACCGGCGACCCCAATCCCCCGGTCCCGATCATCAACACCCGCGCGGCCTTGAGCCGTCGCTGACCGGTCATGCCGACTTCGGAGAGGGAAAGATGCCGTCCATAGCGACGGATCTCTTCGTGGCCGAGCTCGGGCAGGTCACGTTCGGCCAGGAGATCGGGAAGCGGCGCTTCTGAGCTTGTCATGCCGAGATTCTGGCAGCTTTCAGCCGGCCTCGTCGACGATCTCTACACGCTCTTCGCGGAAGCCTGACCCACCACTCCATGACCAGCAACGCGCCTCCCATCCCTGGGCGGCCGTTCGACCGATAATCAGGCAGCGAATCCCGGGCCAGGCATGCGCGGCATCTTCGCCGCTCGGCTCGGGTCGGCTCTCCGGGTGGGAGTGGTAGTAGCCCACGACCTCACACCCCGCTTCCCGCGCTTGTCGATGCGTGGTGAGCAACCTCTGCGGATCGATCGTGTATCGGCACGATCGATCACCCTCGTAGACATTCTCCGCTTCGACCACGGACGAGACCCGGAACCGCTTTCCGACCGAGCTGCCGACCAGCACACCGCAACATTCTTCGCGCCCCGAACGTTCAGCATGGCGTTCGATGCGAAGCATCTGGCTTGTTTCGATCACGAGGGTCATGCCCCATCCTAGCGCCCGCCATGCGGGCCCTTCGCACAATTGAAAAACGGGCCGAAGCCGCCAGGCTCCGACCCGTCTACTGCGGTTCCGCGCCTGCCTAGCGGCAGGTCCGATTGCCGTTCCGTCCTCGGCACTTGTTGGAACAGCAGTCCCCATCCACGGAACAGAAATCACCCGGCTGTCCGAGCGTGCAGCCGCCGCCGCATGCCGGGTCACTGGAACAACTGGCATCGTCACAGTCGACGAAGCCGTTGCAATCGTTGTCGACACCGTCGTTGCAGCTCAGCTCGACTGGCTCGGTGGGGTTGCAGCTGCCACAGTCGAGCGCACAGTTCTGGCTCGACTCTGGACTTTCGCACAGGAAATCACCACAGCATGTGGTGGTCGGATTGACTGGCACGGTGGTACAGCTAAAGCCACTCTGGCTGCACCGCGCATCGCTGCAGTCACCATCTCCGCAGCAGAAGCGGTTGGCAGGGTTGCCGTTCGTACGACCATTGCAGTCGAGGGCGCAGTTATTGCAATTCTCGCCATTCCCGGCTTCGCAGATCCCGTTGCCACAACTCGCGCCCGCCACGTCGAATGAAGGGCAGTCCGCGGCACAGCTCGCACAGTCCTCGCCACTCTCGCATGTGCCATTGCCGCAAATCGCCGGGCAGCCCGTGCACGCCGAAGTGTCGAAGCCATCGCAAGAGGCGTTGCAGGCCAGAGTGCCGCCGCCACATCCGAAGTCGCCGCAACTGGCGCCGCCCAGGTTACCCCCGTCGCACACTTCACCAGCATCGATCACGCCGTTGCCGCAGAGACGCGAGCAGGAGTCGAACTTGAAGCGCCCAATGCGTGTCGACCATGCACTGGCGTTGTTGTATTCACCCGTGAACCAAAATGTGCAGTCATCGGCCGGGTCGATGTTGAGCGAAGCATAGTCGCCGTAGCGGTTGCTGCCGTTCGAAGCCGTACCTTCCACCAAGGACGCCTCGCCTTGGGTCAGTGTGCCCGGGGCGTCGCCGGCCAGGCGCCCAGCATAGCGGAGCCCTGGAAAGGTGCTCGAGCTGCTGATGTTGTACGCCACGGCCAGGTTACCTGAGATGTCCATGGCCGCACTGCCCATCCACCGACTGTCCGCGTCGGGAGCAAACGTGCCTTCTTGAAACAGCATCCAGGGGCCCGCGCCGACCTTGCGCAGCTCGAACCAACGCACGCCGGACTGATCCGCGCCGTTGACGTCGATTGCCAGATTCGACACGAGCGACTCGTGACTGCCGAAGTTTCGGTACTGGACCCGCCACATGGTGACCTCACGCAACGGATCGAGGGTCGTATTGGTTCCTGGCTGGCGAATACAGTTGAAGGAGGTCAACCCGCACAGACTCGAATCGAAGTCCGCGACTCCGATCGCAAACGGCCCCGTGACGCTGGTATTGGCCGCGTTCTGGAAATCGACGCGGAACTCGAAGATCTCGAGAAAGTCCTGGCTCGGATCGGGTCCGCTGTTGTGCGACTCGTCGTCGCGATGACGCATGAAGTAGTTCGGCGATCCTGGTGGCGGCGGTGCGGCACCGTCGAGATCGCTGGGCGTCACCATCTGGAAGCCGAATCCGCCGAGGTCGGGCACGGTGAGGCGCTGAAAGGTTGCCGGCTGCCCGACGAGCATGGCTGCGCGATCGAGCGCGTAAAGAGCCGTGCTGGTTTCGTTCGTACCGACGTAGTAAGCATCAGGCCAAACGCCGTACTTCGGGTAATCAGGGAAGCTCGGCGCCTGAAAGTCGTAGTTGAACCATCCATCGGTCACTGGATTCGGCCCTTGCGAAATGTAGACACAGAGCCGGTTTCCGCTCGACGAGAACTCCGACAACAACCACCGGTCGGCAAGACGGTCATAGAGCGCGATCGGATCACCCAGGCCATTGGCACAGAATCCAGCACCGAGCGAATCGAGGGGCGTTGGGCCAGCCACGACGGCACCCGTGCTCTTGTCGTGGATGGTGAACAACGCGCCGCCGCCCCCGTTGATCATCTGAATATAGTGCGAGAGCCCCACCTCACCCACCGTGTCCGGTGGGTTGACCCCGGTGAATCCCTGGCCGTCGAAGGAAAGCTCCGCTGGCGAAAACGCACGCGTACGAACGGCCTGAGCCTGGACGTCGAGCAGCGGATCTCGCTTCCCGGCGATCGGTCCCGGCTGATAGGCCGGTGTCGACCGTCGGCGTGGAATCTCGCGAATGGCGTCACCAGGCTGCCACGATCGCGACCGTGGTAGGTCGCGAAGATCGCCCTCGAAGACGTAGGGCACAGTCGCTGGACTCGCCTCGGCACCACGAACGGTAGGCGGTTCGCTTGGCCCGCCTTGCCCCAGTGCAGGCCAAGCGACACCGAGCGTCACCACGACCGCCATCACCATGAGTAACCATCTGGAAGGACGCTTTCGCCGATCTACGTTCATCACACCCTCTCTTTCCATCTGCGTGCGAGCGCCGCACTTGACTCGACTCGACTTCAAGGCTGGCCGGCGGCGTCTTGGGCCAAGTCCTATCAGAGCTTGCTGTTCGAGCGAATGGCCGAACGAAGAATGCGGATGTCGCCTTTGGCGCTCGTCAGCCGAACGACGCCACGTGCCGCGCCAATGCGCAACGCAGCGTGCTTCTTCGCGGTTAGCGCGTCATAGCGCACATCGACCGAATAGTCCGTGGTCAGGAGGCCCGTCGTCTCGGCGACGATCTCAGGCTCCACACCGTGCGTGAGCCAGAGCTCGATCAGACCGGTTGTCGTCGCGATCGTCGGCGGTGCCGCCCAGGAAGGGTCGAGCAGCGTGGCGACAACACTGCCATGGCTCGTTCGAAGGTTCACCGTGCCACGGGTCGACACGCGAATGTCACCCCGCTCAGCGACGGCTTCGATATCCGACGTCAGCTTCTTCGCCTCGATCAACCCCGAGCGCGTCACGGCCACGAGCCGTGCCGTCTTCGGCACGAACAGGCTGACATCAACCCGCCGCGAATCCTCGGAGCGATTCGCATCCGGCATTTCGACCGTCAGCTGGATGCGGCCGTCCTTCCGGGAAACCGTGACCCTGGGAGGCGTACGCTCGTCCTCAGCGTGTTGGAGAACGGCCAAGACCTCGATCGTCTCGGAAATCGCGGCACGGGCACGGATGTCGCCGTACTGATTCGTGACCGCAACCGTGTGTGCCGCCTCGAGCTCACCCTGCCACTGGAAACGCGTGATGGCCCAACCATCGGGAAGACCTGCGATATCAGGCTCCTGCGCATGGGGAGACCCGGCGGCGACAAGTAGAACGGCTGCCGCCAGCGCACGACAGCGACGCAAGACGACTCCACCACCCATGCCGGGACACGACATATTCACCCAAGCCCTCGTTTAATCTGTTCGGAGACAATAAACCGTACAGCCTCACTAACAATCTGTCAAGCGCCGATCCGGTGAGGGAAGAGGGGGGATCGACACGGGCTCGCGACGTGGCCGATCCACATACCGTGATCGGTACAAGATCGAGACATGGGTCTCGCCGGGCCCCGCTCAGCCCCGATATCATCGCCGCCACGACCCGATTTGTCTGCTACTGAGGAGATCACTGATGAAGGTGTCGATGCACCGGGGCCTGGTGGCCCTGGCCCATGTGCTGTTGCCGTGCCTCTGCCTGTTCCTGCTCCTACCCTCGGCCGCGCTTGCCAAGAAGGCGGATCGCAAGGCCGATGCCGAGCCCGAGGTGGAGGCTCCGCCGATGCCGGAATCGCTCCTCGAGACGGTCCGCTGGCGTTCGATCGGCCCATTCCGCGGCGGCCGCTCGGCAGCCGTGGCCGGCGTCGTCGGGCAGCCCAACGTCTACTACTTTGGTGGGACCGGCGGTGGCGTCTGGAAGACGACGGATGCCGGCAGCTCGTGGAAGCCCGTTTCAGACGGCTTCTTCGGCGGCTCGATCGGTGCGGTTGAAGTGAACCAGCTCGACCCGAACGTGATCTACGTCGGCGGTGGCGAAAAGACCGTCCGTGGCAACGTCTCGCACGGCGACGGCGTATGGAAGTCCACCGACGCCGGCGCCACCTGGACCCACATCGGGCTCGAGGAGTCGCATCATGTTCCGCGCATCCGCAGCCATCCACGCGACCCGGACCTGGTCTATGCCGCCGTGCTCGGTCACCTTCATGGCCCCAACGAAGAGCGCGGCGTCTACCGTTCGAAGGATGGAGGCGCG